>NZ_CP019643.1 GCF_001999905.1 Planococcus lenghuensis | reverse complement strand
TTAAGGAGAGGAACTCCCCTCCCCTTTAATAAGTATTAATGATTACTAATTAACTTGTTATGACACTACCTTATAATCTATTGCTTTTTCTTTTAAAATTTGCTTTTTCCCAAAGTAGATAGCGATACCTAAAATTCCAATTCCGCAAAACAAGAAAACTATTCTCGTGTTAGTAATTTCAGTCATGTAACCAGCTAATATCACACCAATACTACTAACAATATTTATAGTCGTAAAGTAAGTCGCGTAAACTCTGCCTAAATAGTTTTTTTCGGTTTTTAACTGTATATAGTTATCAATCATGATTGCATAACTTGAGGAAGCAAGGCCGAAAATAAACATAATTATAAGGAAAACCCCTAACACCTTGCTGCTTAAGGCAAAAGCTACTATAGATATCCCATCTAAGAGTATCGCAAAACATAATATTTGACTGATTGTAAAATTTTTCTTTATTTTCGGGATTAGTAACCCGCCTGCCGTTAAACCTAAACCGATTGTTCCCACAACTAAACCAAACGAAAACTCCGGAAATCCCATGTAATTCAATACATGAATAGGCAGTAGTACTTTGATGCCAGAACTTAAGAACATCATAAATGAAGCTACTATAAGTATTGTTTTTGTTTTATCCGCAGAAAAAATATATTTAAACCCATCTTTTATATCTGATGAAATAGATTCTCGTTTTTTAATTACCGGGTCTGGTTGATGTTTAACACGTAACGCACTGACTCCAACAAAACTAAAAAAATATAGAAGAGCTGTAGCGTAGAAAACAAAGTCATATCCGATAAAATATACAATAGAGGCACCAATAATTGGTACAGCTGTGTCTATGATACTTCGAGACGTTGAAACATAAGATATTATTGCTGTTAAATTTCTTTCTTCTGCTATTTTAGGCAGCAAAGTCCCTAAACTTGGACGCATAAAAACGTCTATAATTGAAAAGCAAAACGAAAATAAATAAAAACCCCAAACAGAAGGGATAAGTGGCACAAAAAGTAATAGAATTGCCCTTGCTATATATGTAACTTGGAGAACTCTTTTAGGAGGAATACGATCTGCTATTACTCCACCAAGTGGTCCCATTATGATAGAAGGAATAAAAGATGCTATAAAATAGAGGCTAAGGGTACTAGCCGTACCACCGATATGTAATAAATAAAGGACTATAGCAATTTGTTGTATTTGAACTCCGGATCTACTTAATATTGTAGTTATCACATATGTAGTCAAATTTTTATTTATGTTTAACAATTTAATTTCTTCCCTCTCATATTATCTAAAAAAGCGACCAACTAATTGGTCGCTTTGTTTGTTATCACTTAATTGGTGCAGGCACATCACAGCAATAGACTCCAACCTGAATATTACCATTTTCATCATACACCCATTGTGTGGCAAAAGAATCTTTTGGAAGATTTTCTGCAGGAATTACATTAGTAGTAAGTACACGCTTTTCTTCATCATGCGTTTCATGCAAAACTTCTCCCTCTGCCACTTCGAAGTGGGAATGAATCCAATGTACGCCAAATTTTCGATCAAGGTCTGGATATTTGTCCATCACCTTTTTCACTTCATTGAAAAGAACTTGTTCTTCTTCAGTAATACCAATAGCTAATGCACCCATTCGTAACCAATCCCTTATGTATTAAAGTGTCTTACCCTAAAAATTATAACAGTATTTCCATTAAAAGTGAATAAAAAAATTAAAAAATTTATAAAATTAGGTGTATTCTAACCATTATATAGTTTTCTTGTATAGTTGAAGACCAAAAATACTCTTGAAACGCTTCTGATTTGTCTTGGGTGTTCGCTTTTAATTTCACGGTTCTGTTGACTATGAGGGTTCCCCTCACCAAACAGCAACACCGGAACCCCCGAAAACCGGAACGGAATTTCGGAGGGCAGGATAAAGAGCGGAATCCTCCGCGCATAAAAGCCCGCATCTTGCAGGATTGTCCGGATTCCGGGCTCCTGTTCTCTGGAATCCGTCACCCTGCAAACCTGCCACACGACCACTCAACCGGATTCCGAAAAGGCAGAGTGCCCATTTATACATAACGTGTGAACCGTTATGCCGATTGGGTGAACTCCGTCCGGTAATAATGATTCGCATTGGACTTTCAGGGGTTGATTTTTGCCCCGGCAGGTTCAACGCTGCAAGCGTTATTTCGTCGCCGGAGGGGACCCCATTTGCACCCTAATTTTCCGGGGTGTATAGATGGGCACTCGTTCTTTTGACGAGTGTCCCACCCACTGAAACCGGAACGGTGCGTAAGTGGGCACTCTCAAAAAAAGGAATAGCATTCGCTCCCCCTTTTCCTCTTGTGAATCTCCTGAATCCGACCTGCTCTTCAGGATTTCTTTTTGTTGAAAAAACGAGAAAAAAATGACCGTTTTTCTTCCGTTTTTGTTTCTGGCGGTGACGTAAAGTCTGGTTCCGGTAACACATTCTCAGTTTGCTCCCTTTCCTTGTCCAATGTTTCCTGCAGCTGTTCAATTGCACGGAACAGGGCCTGGTCTTTCTGTTCCTGGCGTTCCCGTTCTGCTGACAATTCTTGCTGAAGGCCGGTGATAGTCTCGTGCTGTTTCTCCAGGAGTTCACGCAAGCTCTGAACCTCTTCTTGAATCGCCGGCGTTATAACGCTGTTATAACGCTCATCAGCGTTATATGTAACGGTTCGAACCTCCGTTATATCGCTGCCCTTTGACCACGCTAACACCCCTTCAGCACAGTCTTTCAGCGTCATATCGCCGTTACGCTTGAGCGTTACAAACTTCTGTAGCGCTATAACGTCCTCATCGCGGTACCAGCGCTGTCCTTGGGCGTTGCGCTGGAACTCATATCCGACTTCCTCCAACAGCAGCGAGTACTTACGCACAGTAGACTCCTTTACCTTCAGCAAGGCAGCGAGATCCGCAGGGCTGTATATCGCCATCTGTTCACCCCATTTCATTGCTTGATTCGACCGCTATAACGCTATAACGCTCAATAAAACGTTGGTATAGCAACGTTTCGATGGAATTCGACTTAAAGACCGTATCGAATTTTTAACGCTTGAATAATCACTTCAGCATGCTCGTTAGATGGACGAAAATCTAAATTGCATGGATAACCGTTGTATAGGCTCATACCAATTTCTAAGAGATGCGTAGTCGCACTGGTCAGACCGCCATGACTCGGCATCAAGTTGCCGGCTTGTTCGTTATACGTCATCAATGTGGTCAGCGCTGCACCGCTCGCTTTCTGGAGGACAAACGGATCCAGCAGGTCAAAGAGCTCCGGTACCGCGGCAATATAAAGATGGGCCTGATATTCCGGATCGTGTTCCTGTTTGCTGTAATACTGCCTCAGCGCGATGAAATTATCTTCGTGGTTCTGATTAATGAAGTACATACGGCACCATCCTTTATGATCGATCGGTCAGCCAGTCATAGAATGCGACTTTCGGCGTCCGTCTTGCCGGTTTAATCACTGGTTCAAGCTCTTTTGGCTGCTGATTGGCCAAGGCAGCGCTAAAAATAGCCGGAATGCTTCGAATTTCGACACCGTCAATTAAGTTCAAACCGATTTTGTTGAGAATTTTCATCGATTTCAGCACTTGTTTCTGGTCACAGTCCATACCGGCACGCAAGGCAAGGATGCCCGCAGCATTTTTAACCGGTTCCGGGAACGGAAATGCCTGAATTTCATCAAATAGCATCAGTTGATACTTATTTTGTGTATATTTCTCGAGTTTTTGGCGCATTTCTACAGGTGTTTCTTTTAGGTTATTAAGATCATCTTCAACCATTTGCTGTATATTAGTTTTTTCTTGTTTAGAATTAAATTCGTTAAGATGGTTAGAAACCGATTTTTCGCCCTCCGGGCTTACAGCCCCAAGGGTTTCCGGATTTTCCTGATATGCAATCTGCTGTGCATTCTGTTGTGCATCGTCGATGAAGAAGACCTCTTTCATAATCACCGGAAAGTTCTCATGTGACTTTAAAACGAATATGTATTTGTTCTTGCCGTCTGCTAGGCCGCCTACAAGGATCTGGCCGGTCTCCTTGATGTTCTTAACGGCTGAAGCGACTGTGCGCGGAGAAGCGCCGGTTTTGTCGGCCAGTGTGCCTGCTGAGACCTTGCAGATGCCGGAGGCCGACAGCAGGAAGACGATTTCATCCAGGACAGCCTGGCGTTTCGTCTTGGCCGGGAAGAGCCGGTCAAAACTTTTTCCGGCTTGCAGCACCGCTTGTTCAATCGTATCGAGCAGGCGTCGTTTCTTGGCCGAGGTACATGTATGGCCGTTCATCATAAATCGCTGTACATCCCGGTTGTACGCTGTCAGCAGTCGATTGGTGTCGATGGTCATGGTTGTCATTGTGTAGAAATCCCCTTTCAGGGAACGAAAAAAGCACTTATTCCCTAAAATGACGCATAAGGGAACAAGTGCCTTCTTAAGCCTTGAAATAGTGTCATTTATCGACTACAATGACACCATGAGAAGAAAGGCTTCTTGGCAGGTGTTGCCCCTAAGGATTGGTTAGGGATGACGGTTTTTGAGTGCTACCAACACTCATTAACACGCTGAGAGGTCTTTTTTCATTCCATTAAACTAAGATAGTTTCATCTTAACGCTCCGATTTTTCTTCTGCAATAAGAAAAGCGGAATTATGAGATGAAAACGATTAAAATGGCGTTTTTATTGAAAGAAATCGACAGCTTCTTCAGTAGAAACCGTCTTTAAGGTAACCTATACTCTGCTAAATGATAGATTTGTGTTAACTAATGAAACGAATGCGACGGTCAATGGTTGTTTTTATCGATTTATACCGTCAAGTTCCTTGTGTAATAAATTATTAAAGGAAATAATAACATTCAAAAACTACAACAAATCATGGCCAAACAGGAATTTAGTTGGGGATGAATAGTTAAAAATCAATATTAGATATTCATCTGTTATTTGATTGCCATACTCTTGAAGAATCCTGAATTCTCGTTCGGCGAATTTGGACGGGCATCGTGCCGTAATATCACACTTTACCGTTGCCGTCCTTATTAAACGGTATGAAAAGGTTCTAAAAGCTATGATGAATAACTCTCACTTTTCTTGTCAAAAGAGTTTGAATAAAAAGAAAGTAGGGAAAAAAGCTGGGTATGACACCATGAGTTTGATACATAAGGAAGATTCAAATCATTTTTTTGTTTTTTAAAATTTGTTGGGGAAAATGTGATCTAAATCTGTTTGTCATCCGTTTAGTAGTTGTAACCAGGTCAGAGGCAATGGAACACAGCACTCAAAAACAAGGAGGAATTCACACATGAACATGAACAAGAATTGGAAAAAAGGAATGGTCGCAATTCCGCTCAGCTTTTCTCTGGTAGTTCCCATGGCATCGGGTGTCGTCGCGTCGGGTGGCGAAGAAAACATGCACGACTACGGACAGCCGACCGTCGAAACGGCGGCCATCGATTTGCGGTCCGACTTAGGCCATTTGCTGAGTGAACATGGGTTCCTCGCAGTGGAGACGATGAGAAATGGGGCTGCCGGATCAGCCGACTTTGAAGCGTCTGCCATGGCTTTGAGCGCCAACACGGAAGATTTGACGGCGGCCATCACTTCGGTCTACGGAGAAGAAGCAGGCCAAGCCTTCCACGACATGTGGAGTGCACACATCGGCTTCTTTGTTGATTACGTGAAAGCCACCGGGGCAGGAGACGAAGCGGCCAAACAGGCGGCGCTGGATAACCTGGCGGAATATAAAGCTAATTTCTCCAGCTTCCTGGAAGACGCTACGGACGAACGGTTGAAAGCAGAAATGCTCGCAGAAGGACTTCAAGTGCACGTGAATCAGCTGATCGGCGCTTTTGACAGCTACGTCGCCGGCGATTTCGAACAGGCGTATGAATATGAAAGAGCAGCGATCGAGCACCTTCATATGGTTGCAAAAGGATTATCCGTCGCAATCGTGGATCAGTTCCCGGATGAGTTCAACCATACGAAAGCGGACACACCGGCCGGGGATCTGCGGGCTCACCTGAACCACCTGTTGTCTGAACATGCGGGACTGGCGACGATCGTCATGCAGAATGGCTTGACTGGATCCGAAGAGTTTGAAGCATCCGCCATGGCCTTGAGCGCCAATACGGAGGATTTAACGGCAGCCATCACTTCTGTGTATGGGGAAGAAGCAGGTCAGGCCTTCCACGACCTGTGGAGCGCGCACATTGGCTTCTTTGTTGATTATACAGAAGCGACAGCCGCAAATGATGAGGAAGCAAGACAGGCAGCATTAGAAGACCTTTCAATGTACAAAGAAAACTTCTCTAATTTCATTGCGGAGGCAACAAATGGTGAAGTGGAATCTGAAGCAATGGCGAAGGGGCTGCAAATGCATATTGAGCAACTGACAACAGCGCTTGATCTGTATGCAGCAGAAGATTACGAGGCAGCATTTGAAGAAATCCGCATTGCTTATGCCCATATGTACGGGGCAGCCGAAGGCTTATCCAGTGGCATCGTAAGTCAGATGCCGGAGAAGTTCAGCGCTGAAATGCCCGGCATGCCGGAAACCGGTATGGGCGGAACAGCCGATTCAGCTGAAATGGCCTGGATGTTGTGGACCCTTCCGTTCCTCGCACTTGCCGGTGGAGTTGCCGTTGCAAGAAGAAAAGAAGAAGCACAGTAATAGATTCATGGATGAAGAGGGGGAGAATGAGCCCCCTCTTTTTCTAATAAAAAAGGGTGAATTAGCATGAACGGACTCGCAAAAAAATTATTCCTTATTTATTCCTTATTTCTCTTGACCACTATAAGTGATAACCCCAATCTGACCCCTGCGCACTTTTCTGCCGAAAACGAAGCGGTTGTTGAACTCAACGAACCGCAAGCGAATACTGTTCTTCCGGAGGCTCAGCAGCCGGCAGAGACAAGGGTGGAGGTGCCTGGTGTGACTGCCAACACGCCTGAGCCGGCTGTGGAAGTCGCCGGCATCACGCCTGTCGCGATTGAGCTGCCAGCAATCGGCGAAAAGGCTGAAGTGATCGAAGTAGGGCAGACTGAAGAAGGTGCCATGGAAGCACCGTCGAATATCTACCAAATTGGCTGGTATGCACCTGGGACGAAACCCGGCAGTTCCGGCAATGCCGTGATGGCCGGCCACGTCGATGGACTAACGAGCCCCGGCACTTTTTATAACTTAAAAAAACTGGAGCCGGGAGATGAAATTCACATCACCGGAACCAGTGGGATGAAATTGACCTTCGTTGTTACAGATAAGAAATCTTATGTGCCGGAAGAAGCGCCGCTTGAAGAGATATTCGGCCCAAGTTCGGAATCCCGGCTCAATCTGATCACGTGTACGGGAGTTTTCAATGATGACACCGGTCTGTATGAAGAGCGGCTCGTCGTTTATACGGAGTTAGTGGGCGTCTCCGAAGAGTGAAAACCGAAACGTTCAGCATTCATTAAATTACGACTGAATATTTCACCGCTATATTATACAGCATGAGTGAAGGACTCTATTTTTCCATCTTTGCAAGAAGCGTTTCCGGTGTGGCATAACTTAGAGAACAAAACGCTTCAGGTTGTTCTCGATTGTCTCGTCGCTAATGCCGATGTACCGGAGGGTCACTTCCGGATGCGTGTGGTTGAGAATTGTCTGCAGCTCGGCCACGTCCCGGAACTGCTTGTAGTGCCAGTAGCCGAACGTCTTGCGCAGCGTATGCGTGCCGATGCCATCCGGGATATCGACCATTTCCGCCGCTTTGTTCAGCTGACGGTACGCCTGGATGCGGCTGATCGGCTTGTCGCCTTTCCGGCTCGGAAACAGCCAGTCCGTGCCGTCCAGCGTGCCGATATAGGCATTCAGTTCCCCGTAGATGTTGTCGAGGTGCAGCACCCGCCGCTTCTTCGTCTTGCCTTCGCGCACGGTCAGCTTCCTCTTTCCTCTGATGTCATCTTTCTTGAACGCCAGCAGGTCGCTCACCCGCAATCCCGTATTGATGCCGAACAGAAACAGAATGTAGTCCCGTTCGCCGCACCACGTCCGGAGACTCCATTTCATGTCCTCGATCTTCTCCAGCGATCGGATCGGCTGCACATCCTTGATTTCGTCTTTCTTCCCCGGCTTCCTCACCTGTTCACCCATGTCTCCAACCCCTTGTAAATCAGCATTTTGAATGTAACTTATTTTTGGTTCATTCCAGTTTACGCCGGATTTCGATAAAAGGCAATAAAATCAGGAGTTTGAATGTAACTTAATTACTAATATGTTACTTTCACGGTTTGTTCTTTAATTTCTCGATTTCATCCGAATAACGTTCTTTTATGAATTTATTTACGCAGCGTTTGCAAAGATCATCTTCTGATACAAGAAGAGGCATATCGATAGCTTCTCTTCTCCAATTGAGTGGCCGTACATAACCCCGGGCAATTTCGTTCTCTTTGCAATAAATCGTATTGCGTTCCTGGTCCTTAATGAGATGAAGTTTGCGAATGTCATTAACGTTAGACAAATTGTATCTAGTAAGGCTGCCAACCATAATTGATTTGTCGACTTTCATCTTTTCGATGATTGTATTTATAATTGCCTCTTTTTTTCCCTTGCTGATCTGCACGAAAATCCCTCCTAAAATGTTGAAAGAAAAAAGCCATCCTTCGAAAAGGATAACTTTGGTTAAAGACCTAAATAGCGTTTTAATTCCGGATAAAAATTCTCGCGAGGCCCCAGGAGAACAACCAGGACCAATTCGCCTTCCTCATTTTCCTCAACCGTATAGCAAATCTCGTAATTTGTTCCTCTGTGATGGACGTCCACACAGGAATAACCTTTCAAATCACCCTTTTTGGCTTCTCCAATGTCCGGGTCGATACGAATACTTGTAATAACTTCATTCATTTTTTGGTAAAGAGGCTGATCGGAGTTCCGTATTTTCTTTAATCTTTTTCCAGCTCTTTTGCTGAGCTGATAAGGCAGCAAATCCTTACTCATCTTCTTCTTCATCCTCGAGAGAATCCAGGTAATCGTCCAAGCTTCCCCGGATTACAGGTTGAGCCATTGTTTCTTCTTTCAGAGCTTGCAACGCTGTTGAAACGCTTGCCTTCGCCTTTTTGAATTCATCCAGCAATTCAGTACCAGAATAACCTTGTGCGATTAGCTCTTGGAGAATGTCTTCAGAGAAATCCACTTCTTCAAATGTTGCCGGTCGGATAATGATCTCTTTTCCGGTAAATTCCATAACGGCCTCATCGTCTAAGCCCAAGGCTTGGTAAAAATCTTTCGGAATATTTACCTGCCGCTGCTGCGATACCCGTACACGACGCTTTGATTTCTTTCCTAAAGCCAGTCCGTTATCAGAGATTTTTTTCTCCATGATTGCTCCCATAAATAACACTCCTAAATTTAAAATAAATTTCTTTATTTATTTATTTTAAAGTATACCATTTATGTGGTACAAGTAAACTCCTTTACTCCAGCCACGCCCTAAAATATGAGCAAGGGCATTTCTATATTTGAATGTAACTTAATTTCCATTAAGTTACATTCATGAATACCGGATATCTTTTCACGCCTTCATGTACCGCATAGCCAGATCCCACCGGTTCGCCCCGTGGCCAATCTCCGCGTGCACCCGGTCCATCACTCCACGAACTTCTGCGTAGAGACGCTTGTCGGCAGCCGTCAGGATACCATAGTCAGCCGGTTTGCCTTCCTGCCGGTTCTCCAGCACCCGCTGCATCATGGTATGGCCGGTGTCGCTCAATCCTCGTTGCCGGAATAGTATATCAATCCGTTCGCGGGCGTACGCATGCCGGAAACCATGGCAGCCCCGCCGGTTCTGTTCAATTCCGGCCGTTTTCAGCCCCTTGGAGACCGCCTGCCGGATTGTATCGACCTGAACCGGGACGAGCCGTTCTTCCGGTCGCTTGCCCTGTAGCATTCGTTCCAGCTCCTGTTCAAACGGTTTCGGCACGTCGAAATGACGGAACCGGCCGCCTTTCGTAATACCGGCTCCCTGGTCGATTTGCACGCGCCAGCCTCCGGCTTCTTTCTGTACGAAGTGCTCAGTCCGCACATTGGCCGCTTCACGGACCCGGAAGCCAAGTCCTCGCATCAGCTTCACAGCATCCGCTGTCGTGGCCGGAACATGCTTCAGCAATTTCCGGACTTCCTCATTGCTGTAGGAACGGTTGGAAACGCCCTCAGAAGCCGCTGGAGCCGTCAGGCGCCGTTCCGACACAAAGACGACCTGTTCCTTGCCGAACCGCTCAGATCGAGCGTTCAGACCTCGCTGCAGGTGCTTCAGAGCCGTCTCGACGTTCTGCCGGTGCCCCGCTGACCGTTCCTGCTGCTCCAGGTGGCCGATATACGCCTTGTAATGCTCTTGGGTGAGTTCATGCACCTTCCGGACGCCGTGAACGTCTCTCGTCCATTTGACGAAATTCTGACAGGCCGACATGGTGTGCGCTTTCTGCTTCAGGGAATGGATGCCGACCGTTCCGGCTTCCCGAGCATCCCGTTTCGATTGCCCAATTCTGTCGATCTCCTTCAGACACATTTTTACGTCATGGACAATGCTTCCGGTCCCTCTTTTTCTGCCCATCTTCTTCCTCCTTTCGTTTTAAGCATGCTGACGCCCACCTTATCCTCGCAAGGCCTGAAGGCCGTTGCTCGTATAAGGTGGGGGTTATAGCTCCGAAAAAATATACTGGTTGTCAATGTGCTGTCCCGTCATGCCTGATTCAAACTTCGTCCGTTTTTTCGAGGTGGACCTAGTGCTATCCCTCGCTCTTTGGCCACGTTGTGGCCAGGAATCGCAGGCGATTCCATTTTCCGCAGCCATGGTCTGCGGAACAACCGGCTTTGCCGGTTGCCTGTATCCGATGTTTCCTTACGTCCTGCAAGTACATATCATGATGCCTGCAGGGAGAACCGTTTCCTCATTCCCTCCTCCGTTTGTGTTGTTTTCTCCCATGTCTGGTCTTTCCGTTCCGCCCATTTCTGTTTTCCACTTTCCTTCATCCTCCCTGTTTTGCTGTGCTTACAAAGCACGCATGATTTCTGCTCTTGCAGCTTCTTCTCCTTTTACCGTCATCTGTCGGCCACTCCGTCCAGGCATGCAAAAAAACACGCAAAAAAAGCCCCTGGAACTGATTTTTTCCCAAGACAAAATAAGCGTATTGCTTGTAGTCTTGGTCATCCATCAGCCCAGAGGCTGTACGTGTTCGTGTCCGTCGGAACCAATTTGCACGCACATCGAAACAATTGAATCGTCTGATCCCGCGTGGGTTCGACAAATAAAAGTAGTTAAAATAGTATAGATTAATTTTAATAAACCACCCATCAAAAGTCAAATGAAACTGGAAAATGAAAATCCTTAGACCAATTCCATGAACCATCGCACGTTCGCTTTTTATTTCACGATTCAGTTGACCGCGAGCCTCTGAACCCTCAAACTCCCGAAGGAGTACCCACCGGGCAAAGTTCGCCCTGTGGGCCACCTCCGGAAGTTTGCATGAGGGTTCCCCTCATGGTCAACTGACTTTCGCGACATAAACGCTCACTGGAAACATCCTGGCCATTCAGAAAATCAATATAGTGCCGAGCGTGACTTTACCAGTCACTTATTTTTATTCCGTAGAAAAGGTTTTTATACCTGGTAATTTCTATATACTCGACACAGAGGGCCAGTAGGACAACACTTTGTTTATACTGTTAAAAAATCTAAAGGGGGATTAGATATTTATGAAGTTGAACACTAGAGAAGGAGAGGTTATTTTACGTCGAGCAACTGGAGAAGATGCCTGTCCATTTATTATATACATGAATAAAATAGCTAGTGAAACTAATTACCTCACCTTTGGAGAAGGAGAATATAAAGCTGAAGTTGAAAATCAGAAGAAAATGATTATCTCTTCTTTAGAAAGTGAAAATCAATTATTTTTATTAGCTATAAATAAAGGTGAGATTGTTGGGCATTTAATCTTTAGGGGGGGGACGAGAGCCCGAACTCGCCACAGCGGCGAGATTGGAATGGCAGTCATCAGTGAATTTTGGGGATTAGGTATAGGAAGTGAATTAATTAGATATCTTTTTAGGTGGATAAAGCAAAATGAAATCATACGCAAAGTTAACCTTCGGGTGAGAGCAGATAACACCTTAGCGATAAAGCTCTATAGACAAATGGGGTTTCAGATAGAGGGGATTATAGAGAAGGATTTATATATAGAAATACTTATTTCGACAGTTATTTTATGGGCAGATGTTTCGACTTTTAATACTTTGAGT
>NZ_CP019642.1 GCF_001999905.1 Planococcus lenghuensis | reverse complement strand
TTTTCACATCATATCCATTTTATTCAGAAACAGATCGATCTCTGCTTCCAAATTATAAAAATGTGGAGAAACCCGAACGCCTGAACGAAAGTTTACAGTAATATTTTCTTCCTCGAACTGGCTTTTGTCTTTTCCCTGGAATAGAGTAATACCCGAATAAAGATTATTGGGTGATGAAACTTGAATTCCCGGAATTGTAGATAATCCTGCCCTTAGTTGACGTGTTAGAAAAGAAACGCGATCGTGTATTTCTTCTTTGAACGGGAGTAAAAGTTGAAGCGCTTCTTGTACCCCTGCAATAGCTGAGAAATTCATATTCCCGGTTTCGAAACGCCGCGCGTCCATACTTATATCGTAGTCAATTTCTTCATAATTAAATCGGTTAGTCATGCTTGCCCAACCAATCCAAGGCACTTTCATTTCATTTTGAACTTCTGCGTTAACATAAATAAAGGAAACTCCGTCAGGACCCATGGACCACTTATAGAATCCGCTAACCAACAGATCGATATGCACTTTTGATAAATCCAAATTATTAACCCCAAAACCTTGTATAGCATCTACTACAAAGTAAATTCGGTTCTCTTTACAGTACCTTCCTAACTTCTCAATATCAATTACATTACCATTATGAGCGCTTATCCAACTAACACTTATGAGCTTTGTTTTAGGTGTTACTTGAGCAATGATTTGTTCTGCCGTTAAACAATTGTCCGTGTATTTTACTTGTTTTAATGTAATCCCTCTGTTTTTCTCAATATGGATCCAAGGATAAACATTTGAAGGAAATTCTTGTTCAGGAATTATTACTTCATCCCCCTCTTTTAAAGGAAAAGCTTGAGCGGCTAAGTTGATTCCAGCTGAAGTATTTCCTAAAAAAGCAATTCGACGAGAGGAAGTGTTTAGCCAATTTGCAATTAATACCCTTGTATCTTCAACCCATTGCCACCATTTTTGAAATTGGGGACCGTTTATTTGACGCGAAACATGGAAGTCATTCAATCGTTTCACAACGTCATCATGAAGAGGCGACATAGCTGCATGATCAAAATAAAGTTTTTGTTGGATGATCGGCATATTTTCCCTGAACTCAGCAAGACGTAATTTATTCATAAATTCTCCTTTAATTTCTATAGAGTTGTTGCAACAAGTTCGAGTAGATACCGATTGCCTTTAAAACATCAATCTCAGCTATCCATTCTTCGGCAGTATGGGCTTGGTCAATATTACCAGGTCCGAATACAAAGGTTGGAATATTTGCGGGTTCGATTTTGCTGGCATCACACCCATACTGCAGTCCAACAAACTCAAAATTCGGAATATCTTTTTTCATTATCCGATTTACTTCTTGAAGAGCAGTATTATCAAGCTCGTTGGATAAGGGCGGGTCAACTAAATAAGGATCGTGCCATATTATATCTCTCCAAATAGAGTCTTCCACTTTATCTTTGACCATTGCTTTTATATCTTTTAATACCTGCTGCCACTGCTCTTGAGGATTTAAGCGTCGATCGACATGAATTAAACAACTCGTTGGAATGATATTGACCTGTTCCCCACCGGAAACAAGGGTGACGCTCAATGAGCTCACTCCACATAATGGATGACTGATACTTTCCGTTGCCTCTTTCACTTCTCTTTTCAGGACTTGTATTATATCACTCATCTTTTCGATTGCGTTTTCGCCTGACCATGGATTGGAGGAGTGAGCAGCCTTACCTCTGGTTTCTACAGTAAAGCGAATACTTCCTTTATGAAAAGCGCCAAATCGTAATTGAGTTGGTTCACCTACAATTGCAACATCTGCCTTGATATCATTGTTAACCAAGTAATCGACACCGCGATGTTTGTGTTCTTCATCAACGACAGCCGCTAGCAAAATATTTACCGGTAGTAATCCGTTTGATTCTACCAATGCTTTTTTTATGCCCATAAGCATTGCTGTCAATTGTCCTTTAGCATCGCAAGCGCCCCGTCCGTACCACTTTCCATCCTTCTCTTTCAACACAAACGGGTCAATATTCATCCCTTTCACATCCACTGTATCGAGATGTGTTTCTAGTAATACTGTCGGATATTCATCCCCTCGGAAGTAATGGGCGTAGCAATTGAATCGAGTTGGAAGGACTTCCTCTTTCCAACAAGTCAAGTCAGGAAGTTCCCTTTCTATCAAAGATAGAAGTTTATCCCCTACAGCTTTTTCACCGTAAGGATGCGAAAACGTTTCTTGATCTCCCGGGTTTATACTAGGGATGGCAATAAGTTCTTTTAATACATTGAATGTTGTAGATTTCCAATCCATAATCCATCACCTTCTTTATTAAAACGTTGTTGGCGTAAAAACTTTGTTAAGCTGATCGATTGCTGTCTGAATGTGTTGCTGACCATTCTTGAGTACAAATAAGCGGTGTCCCGCAAATAAAGCATCCACATTCAGACCCTGTAACTTCCCGATATCTTCTCTGTACTCTTTAAGACCAGACCCAGGAGCATTTAGAAGTCCGATATCGCCATTAACGAAAACAGCATCTCCGGAAAATAGAACATTTGATTCTGCATTTTGAATGTAGTAACAAAACATTCCTGGACTATGGCCTCTAACAAGAATAGGTTTGATTTTAATTGATCCGCACTTGATCTCTTCGTTTTCCTTTATTAACGAATCCGGCTTAAAATACTTGAATTCGTAATCTTCAGGATAAGCATTTGCGTTTTTAGCTAGTCTTAATGCCAATTCAACCTCTTCTTGTTTTTCTTGCATCCAGAAGTTTTCTTGTTCTGAAACCCACACTTCTTTTCCGGCTTTTTGAAAAAATTTTGCACCACCGCTGTGGTCAGCATGGGAATGAGTACAAAGAACACGTGATACTTTATCCCAAGATATAAATCGTTCAACGTTCTTTTTAATAGTGTCTGATTCAATACCTACCCCTGCATCAATTAGGACAGCGTCATCTCCACCATCTACTAAGTACACATGACAATCATATGGATTTGAGAGCCCTATTTCCCCACTTCCAACTAAATAAATGTTATTTGTTAATTGCATAATTCAAAACTCCTCCCAGAGAACTTCTCTTTGTCCCTCGGCAGACTTAATAAGTGCTTCACAGATTTTTATTCCTAAAACGGCCTCTTGCATTGTAATTACTGGTTTAAGTTGTTTTCCTCCAATTCTCTGTATGAAATATTGAAGTTCATTTCTCAAAGCCCCCGTGACAGTTCCATGAATCTCGGGAGAAAGTTGAATATCCGGCTGACTTAATTTTTGGCTATCCATGATTCGGAGCGTATCTCCTGGATAGCGGTACTTGATGTGCCCCCCCTCATACATCCCCTCTAGTTCGACATCTAAATACTGTCCATATTCATTAGGTAGGCACCATTGAGTTTCTAGTGAACAAATCAATCCATCATCCATTTCGATTAATCCAAAAAATATTCCCGGCGTTTGAACTTCATTCGTAATTTTCTTTTCCATTGCAAAAATACGTTTTGGAACACTTTGCGTATTCCATATTAACTGGTCGATGTCATGTGCAAGGGCCATATAAACGGGATGAGTCCGAGCATGGAGCTTAAAACGCTCTATCGGGACATTCCGTTTCAACTTTAATGATTGCAAAGGCATACTGGCTTGATTTATTGCCTTGTTAACACTTACGTAACCCGGATCAAAACGTAGCATATGTCCGGGCATGATAAAGCAAGTGCTATTCTCTTCTAACTCTAGTAATTTATTAGCCGCTTCTACGTTTGTTGCAATTGGTTTTTCTAGCAAAACATGTTTTCCATACGCGACAGCTAATTGAGTGAGGGGAACGTGACTTTTTTCATCTGTCGCTATAATAACTCCATCCAATTGTTTTTCCTGTAGTAACTCTTCGGCATCCGTATATATGTTAGATACCTCATACTCTTCACTTACTCGACTCAGAAGTTTTTTATTCTGGTCACAGATTCCAAATAACTTTACTCCATCGAGAGACAGGAGAGTCCTTACATGTTCTATTCCGAATTCTCCAACCCCTATAACAGCTATATTGATTACATCCTCGTTTTCTATTGACATCCCAATCACTCCGATAATATTCTAAACAGATTATACTCTTTCGCCTTGTTCACCTCTGCTGCCAATCTTCGCAAAAAAGCTCTCCACTTTTTCTACATGTTTATTCGTAGGACTAATGAATAAGCTAAGTGCTACTGCCACTGCCAACGTCACAAAAGTACTGGTGGCCGTTACGACCGCAAGTCCTTGGATACCGCCCGCTCCTATAAGTGAAACAGTTAAACCACTTATTGTACCGGCAAGAATCGAAATCAAAGCAGCTGTTGCTTTCATTTTTCGCCAGAAGATTGCCAGACAAACAACAACGAATATTGGCATATCAGTTATAGCAATTACGTTAAGAATTGCGCTTACAGCTCCACCAAGTAAAGGGACTATGAGTGCCCAAAGTGTTCCGGCTGTTGCTAAAACAATTGTTGCAATACGTGATGCCTTAAGGTAGTGTGCTTCATCTCTATTCGGTTTCCACTTCTTATAGAAATCCTCAGTGAACAAAGAAGAAGATCCGCAAAGTGCTGAATCGGCTGTTGAAATTCCTGCAGCTAGGAGTGCTGCAAAGAAAATACCCAACATACCAACAGGTAATAATTCGATATAAACTTGAGGTCCCACCATGTCAGGATGCAGATTTGCGACCACTTCTTCAGAAAGCAAAGAATGAGCTGCTAGTCCAGGTAGTATTTCTAGAATAGCTATCGGAATAGAGACAACAGCAGCGAGTATCATTCCCCATCTTGCAACATTTACAGATTTTGCAGCCAACCCTCGTTGCATAACAAATTGACTGGTAATGAAGTATGGGAACCCTAGTAAAGTCATAGCAATAATCCATGGCCAGCCATTTGCCGATTCAATAGAAGGCACCCATTCTGTTAATCCTGCAGGAACGGACGAAACAACTCCACTCCATCCTCCAAGTTCTGAGAAGATGAAAATTCCTCCGATAAAAAGACCTGCAAACATGAAAAGAAATTGGATTGAATCAGTAATAACAACGGATCTGAGTCCCCCTAAGTATGTATAGAATACTACTAAAAGAGAGATGCCGATAATCATCCAGGGCAAACCGACACCAAAAAGCAAGCCCAATATAACGGCAGCAGCATAGATAGTTACGCCAAATCGGTTAAAGGTATCCGCTAAAATCCAGATAACACTTATCAATCCTCTTACTCGACCGTCATAGCGGTCTTCGAAGATTTCCGACATCGTGTTATACCGAAGTTTCCGATAGATTGGCACAAAAATTACAGCACCTAGAATCAAGGCCATGGCGTTTAACGCAATCCAAGCTATAGAAACACCTGCATTATAGACTAGTCCCGGCTTTCCGACTAAACTCCATGTTGAAAAGTTTGTGGCGCCGAATGTAGCTGCCAACATAAAAGGTCCGAAACTTCTACCAGCTACTGCAAAGTCTTCAAACCCTCCGATTCCTTTCGATACTCGCCAGCCGATAAATAACGTCAATACGACATAAAAAACAATAATAATTGTATCTATAGTTGATATGGTGATATCCATGTCCATCCTCCTCTATTCTTGTTACCGTTCATTTTCAGGAACCATAAAGGCCAGCACTTCATTTCTTGCAACAGCTATAATTCCGCCGATAATCCATAACCCATATCCAGCCATTACAAAGGGAGTTACAACATCTCCTGGTAGGACTGATCGAAGAACCAAGGATAAAACAAACAGCAAGGCCCCAGACCACATGACTCCCATTCCGTAACGCCCTTTTAGAACTGGGGGTTTATCTTGATTTTCAAATAATATTTTTCCTTTTAATTCCATGATGGGACCAACAGAAAGTAGGATGGCAAAAAAGATGATTGACCCTAGTATTAAAACACTTCCAAAATCCACTTTAACTCCCCCTCTTCATTCTTGAATTTCATTTTTGTAGAGTTCTAACGTCCTCATAATTTGTGCTTTATCTCTGTTACTGATCCACTCTTTCTTTGCTAAACTGCTTCCGATACCGACCCCCTTAACCCCTGCTTGAAACAGCTCTTTAGTATTGTGAAGGTCCACTCCTCCAACAGCGAGAAGATCAACGTGGTTTAGAGAAGCTAGAACATCTTTAATATAAGTTGCTCCCAATTGACGAATCGGGAACACTTTAATTAACTTCGCACCCAGTTGATGTGCTTGCTGAATCTCAGAAGGCGTTAAAGCTCCTGGTATGTAAGGAATATTTAGAATGCTAGCGCTTTCAAAAACCTCATGAGATATACTAGGACTCAGAAAGAAGGTAGCTCCAGAGTTTTTTGCTTCAATAGCCATCTCTCTAGTCAACACTGTGCCTGCTCCTACTGAAACTGTTTCTCCAAACTTTGTATTAATTGATTCCAGTAATTTCAAACTTCCTGGTTGATTCAATGAAACTTCAAATACATTTAATCCCGCTTCTTGGAAAGCATCGATTAAGAAAAAGGCATCTTCCTCAGATAGCCCTCGTAAAATCGGAAGGATTTTCTGGTTCACAATTTGCGAAATCATGTTCTTCCTCCTTACCGGATCGTAGTTCCACTTTTTTCCCAAAATAAGTTTAACTCTCGTTTTGTTGGTAAACCCTTAGTATCCCCTTCAGTACTGACTGCGAAGGCTGCTAATGCATGACCAAGTTTCACACACGTTTCATAATTCCGTTTGTTTAAATATCCATGTAAGAAGCCAGAAGCAAAAGCATCTCCTGCTCCGACTTCATCAACTACATGGTTAACTTGGTATGCCGGAATAAATTGAGACGTATCCTCTTCCAGGATCCAAGCTCCCTCCCCTCCATTCTTTACAACAGTCACAGGCACTTCCCAGTCAGAGAGAATAGTTTTCGTTTCTTCTAAATCATCTGTCCCTATTAATTGCTTTAATTCCTCTCGGCCCGGAAAGAAAAAATCACATTTTCTAATAATAGGAAGTAGTGTTTCTTTTGCATCTTCCAGTGCCCAAAGCTTCAACCGAATATTCGGGTCAAAACTAATAAGCACATTATGTTTTTTGGCTATCTCAATCGCTTCTAACACCATTTCTTTGCACGAGTGACTTAAAGAGGGAGTTATTCCCGTCAGATGAAGAATTTTAGCCTCTGCTATCCTAGTGAGATTCACATTTTGGCTATCCATTTTTCTGGCTGCTGATTGATTTCGATAGTAAAGGACTTCTGTTTCCAGCATCCCCTTTTTTTGTTTGTACATTAAACCCGTAGGCGATTTTTCATCAATCACTACATCTTCTGTGTTAATTCCTTCTGCGTTTAAATCATGCATTATTTTTTCGCCGAATGGATCATTTCCAATCCTACTTAACCATTTGACATTGTGGCCGAGCCTTGCAAGAGCAGTAGCCACATTCGACTCTGCTCCAGCAATTGATATAGAAGCGCTAGTTGATTGAACGATTGATTCATTCCTCGGAGAGGAAAAGACCACCATTGATTCTCCAAGCGTTATTACATCCATAATCTAACCTCTATTCTTCGATTTCTACGATTGTCTCAATTTCTACGGGTGTATTAAAAGGAAGTTCATTAGCAGAAAGTGCTGATCGAGCATGTTTTCCTTTTTCTCCAAACACTTCTTCTAAAAGTTCTGATGCTCCATTAATTACATATGGTTGTTCTACGAATCCATCTGCTGAATTTACAAACCCTAATAGTTTCACAAAAGACTTTATTTTATCAAGATCTCCTACCTCTGCTTTAATAACAGCAAGTGTGTTAATCATTGTTTGTCGTGAAGCCTCGTACCCTTGTTTGACAGTTAAATCAGAACCTACTTTCCCTTTATAAATCAATTCTCCATTATCTCTGCAGTCTTGCCCAGAAATATAGAGTAGGTTCGCACCAAATCTTTTGGCCGGAACGTAAACAGCTGCGGGTTTCGGGGCTTCTGGAAGTTCAATTCCCAGTGCTTTTAGTTTTTCTTCTACTTTTGCCATTACAATCACTCCTTGTTTTAATAATTAAAACACTGTTTTAATATATGTGTAAAAATTAGAGACTGCCCAGTCTTTTAGAAATCAAAGTAGCAGTCTCTTTTACCGTAGCAGCTAAGTCTAATAAATTTTCATCATTAATTCGTGACTTAGGTCCAGCCACACTTATTGCACCTAAAAGTTTTCCTTCAAAATTAAAAACAGGAGCAGCTGCACAATTTACGCCTTCTTCATGCTCTTCCCTATCAAGGGAATAACCTTGGGCTTTAATCTTCTTTAACTCTTTCATAAGTTCTTCTTTATTTGCGACGGTATTCGGTGTGAACCTTTTGAAAGGAATGTTATCAATTATTTCTTTTTGAGTAGCAGGTGGCAGAAAAGCCAAAATAGCTTTACCGACGCCAGTGCAAAAGATTGGAGAGCGCCGTCCGATTTTTGAATACATGCGAATGGAACGATCGGATTCTACTTTGTCGATATAAACTACTTCTCCATTATCTTCTATTCCTAAATGGACTGTTTCTTGAATTTTGCTCTTAAGTGATAAGAGATAAGGATGAATGGCTTTTGTCCAGTTCGTTTGATTAACCACTTTCGATGAAAACTCAAACAACTTTGTACCAATAACATAATTTTCAGTACTAGAATTTTGTTCCAAATAGCCCTCTTCTTCCAAAGTAGCAAGAAATCGATACGTAGTACTCTTATTCAAATCTAGATTATTTGCTAATTCTGTAACTCCTAATCCATTTTCATTCTTAACAATCTCTTCGAGAATCCGAAGAACTTTTACTGCTGATGTATTACGCAAAGAATTTCCCATGGCACCACCTTTTAATAATTAAAACAATATTTTAATTATTTTTAAATTTTATAAGACTATTATTGGAATGTCAAGAAGACGTAAAAACTTCTTCTGTATTTCTCAATGAGGTGAATGTTTTAGCAATCAACTCTTTTGGTGAAGGGCGGTGTATTTACTAGTCGGTTAGATTGCATTATGTATACCGAATTGCCGCTTGACATAGAGCCTCTGCAGGCAATTCTTCATGAAAAGGCAAGCGCCGTGGGTTTTTTAAGGCATTGAGCCTAAACTGTCTCCGTCACTTATTCTGCTTCTCTATGTAAAGCGAAGACTATTCAAAAACTACACTGCCATTTTATGCATTTCTTAATTGTCACAGACAGTGAAGGCAGTCAAACAACCGCTGTATCTATCTTTTTGGTAAATTGTTTTTGAGATGAGTTTTAAAACAAAACCAAAGTGAAAGAGAAGAAGATTTCAATCTTCTTCTCTACCTCTCAAAAACGATCGTTTCTGAGAGGGTATTTCTATATTAAGTATTTACACCTTCTGTGAGACATGCATATTTAACTTATCAAGGTATTTATCTACCCATTGTTCCAGTTTTTTCCCTGCCTCATCGATACTTAAAATGTCCCATAGCTCTACTGCACCTGTTAGATTTAAATATTGAGCTGCTTCACGAATCAGCTTACGTCTCATTTCACCTGTCAATTCTTTAATTCGTCCAGCACTTTCCTGCTCTGAAATATAATTTAAAAGATTAAATAATGCTTTTAAGGCAAACCTATTTCTAGATAGGTGAGCATTTTCAATAATTTGCCCAGCTAGATCTTGGTCTTGCAACATTAACCTAGTGAAGTGGTAAGGGTCTTCTGAATCACCCTCATAACTTAGTTCTGCAAACCACCATAACCTGGCTAAACCATTTCGGGCACGTCCTTTCTCTTTGAAAAAATAACGCCTGCCAATAAACATAAGTTGATCTTTTCGAGCTTTTTCTACTGGCCATCGTGCTCGCATATAATCCCAATATTCTGTATGAGCGAGTAAACTCCAAAAATTCCCATCTGATGCTAGACTGTATGGTAAATCAATATATGTTTTGTGGAGTTTAATTGCATTTTCCAGGTCATCTAAACTAGGATTTGATTCATTGCTAACAATGAGATTTGCTCTATTTCTTTCCTTGATACCTAGTTCTTCTGCTAACCATGAATTATCCGAATAATATAAGTCTGTATTCTCTTCGATTTGTTGTTGCAACTCTAAATATTTCTTTTGGTTCAGGTAAAATTGGGACATCAGATCATCTTCCCTTCTTTATCATAAATAGATAGAGCTCAAGGAATCTATAGCCTTATCAAATACTTCAGCTAGTACCATATTTGAAATTGAAGCTAATCCTAATTCCTCTACTTTACTATCGCTTAAGTTCATTCTTTGCAGATGCAATTCTAATGATTTATACCATTCGAAATCTTCAAAATGATCCTCGCTCTTACTATCTTCCTCAACAACTATAATTAAAGCTTCCATTAGAGCAGGTAAGTAATACATTGATATTAGCAGTGGATTTACTTCTTCCCGTCGAGATAATTCCTCGATAGTATTGTACGTTGCTCTTGGCAATAAAATACTAATGGTATCGTCATTCAATCCAACTGAGTATTTGGGAGCATCCTTCTCATCAGAGGGAATAATATTAAAAATTGATTTAGCTGGTACAAGAGGATCTTTCTCTAAAATTAACGTACCGCCTTGATGAACGGCAATAAAAGTCCCCTTATTAAATTCTATTAACGATTCTTCATAATCTTCATGTAATAAGTCATTTTTATAGTTTTCAATTTCAGCAACTGCAACAATCATAAAGGTAACATCTACCTGTTTACTAAGTTTTCGATTAAGCACCTCAAATTCTGAGCTAGTACTGTTCGAAGAAAAAGCTTCCCGATACATGCTGCTATCACATTCTAGATGAGTAACAAAAATAGCTTGACCCGTGGTAATTAAATTTTCGATGCCTGTATTTTTTAAATCATAGGCTATTTTAAAAGCGGTAGAAGTTTCACCTATTTTATAATCGATTGAAGCTTCAAAACTGCTTCGAGTATAGTCATCGTTAAATGAAGCGAGAACAGGATGCGGATATGAAATCTGTCTTATTTTCATAAAGTTTTCATCTCCAATGCATAAGTAGCAGCTTCATATATAGTGACAGAAAAAATATGTCTGGTATCTTTATCTAGTCTCAACTTTTTAATAGTGTTTTCTACTGGTGTAATTTCAACTTTCTGGTCATTAATGATCTCTTCAAATAATTTGATACTAATTTCAGAGACCTTCCCATTTTCACCCTTTGCTTGAATTTTCAAATCAATTTCGCCACTTTTGCTTGGTACGATAATTAATTTATAATTATTAGGCTGTTTCGCATCTTTAATAAAACGAAATGTAGAAATCTGTGCCTGTCTCTTGGGGTTAGTTGAAGCACCAGGTCGATCTGGTGTTCTAGGATTGTCTGGTTTATCTGGCTTGTCTGGTTTATTAGGTTTCTTTGGTTTATCAGGACTTATGTTACTTAAAGGCTCTTTGTGTTTAAATTTATGAGAGACAAATTTAATTGATTTTAATTTTTCTGGAGTGGACGTATTATCGATATTTGTTACAGGGTCCATCTGATCTCCAACCTGAGGAAGAATATTTTCAATTCCTCTCAAATCAATTACGTCTTTTTTCAATTTCGGAGCCAAGCCATGAATTTCTCTAGAGATCCACTTATCAATTTTTTTTATAATACTATTAATTTCACTGTTCTTTTGTAGAGTTTCGCTATCTAAATGTTTTCCTAAGTCCGGGTGCCAGCCTTTGTGAGTAGCAGTTTCAGTTTCTGATAGTAATTCATTTAATTTTTCTCCTCTGATTACAAAAAAACCTGAAAATCTGGCAGGCACTCTTCGGAAATTAGTCTTGTCAAAGATCTTCATCCCCGAACTGCGATTCATTGAAACGCTATTGTTAAAACTTTCATTTTTCAAGAGATAAAGCTCAACCTTTTGTTTTTCTTTAGTACCTTTTAACTCAAATTCATATTCAGCCTTTATTCCTGCTGTTAAAGCGGAGTAATGTTCGAATGCAACAGAATGTTCCCTCTCTTCTGGTACTTCAATGGAAGCAATAACTTCGCCCAGATTCTCTTGATTAATTTCTAATCCTGCGATCGTTACTACTAGCTTACCTTCAAATATTGCCCACATGAAATTTTCAACAATTACTTCGATAAAGCGGTTTTTCCAAGATTCATCGAAATTGAATCCTATAATAAACTTATCAGTTCCAATTTCACTTCTTCTGAAATGATTAGGAATCTTAGATTTTTCTGTTATTGGAGAAAAATCAGTTGGATTTCCATAATAAATATTTTCGCGATATTTTTTTCCATCCATTCTATATGTTGCAAGCTTGGCTACACCTTGAAATCCAATTTCTTCGGAAATATTCAAAGTGTTATAAAAAACCATGCTGTACTTAGAAGCTAAATAAGGCGCATGTTTTCCTAAACCCCTAGTACCGTTGGAACCAATAGGTTTCTTAGAATACCCACTACTTTTAACTAGGGCTTCCCAACCACTATCTTGCTCTTCATTATCTTGAATTACATGGCTTAAACCTATCGTGTTGTAGTCTCTTACAGCCAAAACACGCAGATCTCTTTCCTCTTGAAATTCTATTACCATTCTATCAAAGTGACTTTTAGTTTTTTGATCGGGCCATGTATCTCTTATAGCCTTAAATCGATCGATAATGTCTTCGAATTTTTCCAACTCTTTTTTGTTAATTTTTAATTCTTCGAAGACTATGCGTACTGGTCCTTCTGCATCTGTATTTTTAGCATCTAAAGTATCTTGTGTTAACTCTCGTGGAACATGAAATAAAGGATCGTCTTTAAAGTTTTCCATTCCTGCATGATTTAATCCACTCTTAGAATTCTCAGTATTCTCAGCTGATTCCCATTTGATATCAGTCAATTTAATCATCCTCCTATCACTTAAATTTAAATTCAGTAGTTTTTTCACTGCTTCCTTCAGCAAACTTGTTTTTCAGTACCTTCAATTCATTTTCTAGAGAGTCAATAATTTGCTTAACATGCTTATCTGTATACTCATAGTTATTTTTATTAGCTAAATTTCCAATCAACTGCATTTTTTTCAATACATCAGAAACTCTTTTTTCTGCTATTCTTTCAAACTTCATCAATTTTTCTTGTTTTTCATTCATATTAACCACTCCTTCACATAAAAATAGCATATAAAAAAACAAATTACAAACTATATAATTGATATATTTAAATATATTAAAAATATGTAATTATTTGTTGTACTTATAGTTAATATAAATATTAATTCGTTATTTGTAGCACTTGTAAAACCCCATAAAAAAAGCGCAGAAAATATCTCTGCACCTTTCCTAGATCAAACTCTCTTTTACTAAATTATATTTGCTACTACTTCTTTAATGGTGACTTTCTTTTTCCCCCGAAGATTTTCAAGCTGAAGCTTCGGTGCTGGTTCTACGTAATCATATTCAATTCCTGCAAATGACTTTAAGATAGCTTCAAACACAACCTGTGCGCCAAGCGGAGGTACAGCCATTCCGATCTGTTTTCGAACAGCTTCTTTGCTTCCAGCAAATACGAAGTCATCCGGAAAAGTCTGTAGACGAGCACGTTCACGGTTCGTTAAAGCACGCAGTTCATCCCAGTGGTACATATGCGTGCCGCCGCCGCCGCTTCCCGTCACCGTGTATGCCGGACGGTCTGGATCTAAACGCTTATAGATAGAACTCATTCGCGCGCCTTTTACTTTCAGCTGTAAATGTTCAGGAATTCCCGGATACCAGGCGTTGCTGCCCGGCGGTATGTAGCTCAGCATTTCCTTTACTTTGGCCGTATGTTTCGGCATATCGTGGTTCGGCGCATCTTCTGGTATTGGCGGATTCAAAATAGCTTCAGATGCCGTTTTATAGTCGGTTGAAGCAAGTGTAGTTGGAGCCGGCACTTTAAATTCGATTCCCTGTTCAGTCAAATCATTTCGGATGCCGACAATGATAATGCGGTGTCTTGCCTGCGGTACACCGTATTCCTGAAACTTGTATAAATGAGGTGTCAGCTTGTAACCGCAGTCTTCCAGTTCCGTCAGGATTTGAATAAAGGCTTTTCCTTCATTGGCGCTTTGAAGTCCCCCGACATTCTCAGCTACAAAAAACTTTGGCTGATAATCTTTTAAAACTTTAACACCATATGAATATAGCGGCCCAAATTTTCCTTCCAGTCCGCGTGATTCCCCTACTATACTGTAGTCATTGCACGGAAAACCGAAAGCAAAACAATCGATATCCCCAAGAATGGATTTATCGCCGATCGGCAAGTCTTCGACAGGCCCCCAATGGACAGATGGATCGTCAGGATTTTCGCATATATTTAGCCGGAAGGTTTCACATGCTGTAGCATCGTAATCGTTTGACCAAAGATGCTCGATTCGAAACTCTTCTCCTGTTTTCGGATGAATAACCTGTGCGTTTTTTGCTGCTAAACTTAGCCCGCCTGGACCGTTAAAAAGTTCGCCTTTTTTAAATATCATATGAAAATCGCTCCTTAGTGGCTAGTTTTACACGAAAGTATGTTCTTGCATACCTCTATGCTATTTATTGTACACGGTAATGCAAAAAAAAGCAGCCCCCTGCCCTTATGTCAGTTTATTCTAAGTGAAGGTTATCAATTTATTTGGTGTATCACAGAGCTTACCGGGAATAGTAATTGCAAAGCGAGGGGTAAACTATGGCAGATACAATGACCAAAGAACAGCGCCGAAAAAATATGCAGGCCATCCGGTCTCAGTCAAAACTGGAAAATAAGGTTTCACGCTTGCTTTGGAACAAAGGCTATCGCTTTCGGAAAAATGACCGGACACTGTTCGGCAAACCTGATATTTCCATAAAGAAGTATAAAGTCGTTATTTTTATCGACTCCTGTTTCTGGCATGCCTGCGAAATTCACGGCAATCAGCCAAAAAGCAATCAGGATTATTGGACGAAAAAGCTTGCCAGAAATAAAGAAAGAGACAGGGAAGTAACAGCGTATTACAAGGAAAAAGGCTGGTTCATCAAAAGGATCTGGGAGCATCAGGTGAAGGAGGATTTGGAAAAGACAACTGAAGAACTGGCTCAATTTATCCAAAAAGCCAAAGAGCATTCTTCCTGAAGAAGAATTTCTTTGGCTTTTTGCTTTTTCTCGTTATTGATTATCAGAGCGCAGCATGTCTGCAACGGTTCGATATCCCTTGTTCGTAAAACAAGACAGTAACAGGCGCTTTCTTTCTTCAATTTCAATTTCGTTATCGAGACAGTAATCCAGGAAGCCCAGCAATGCATTTGCTGTTATTAGAGCGCCTTGAATATTACTGCCAGGGATCGTAACGCTGGCTTTCTCCGTGATTTTTTTCAGGTTACGCTCTCCACTCCATTCGCTTACGGTTACATAACCAAATGAAGAAACGTTCTTTCCTTTGTAGCCTTGATAGTTCGGCAGATATTCGGAACCCATATGAGAGGCTAGATTTGCTGAAAGAGGAAACTTTGGCCGATACATTTTAGCATCGATAATACAGATATTTTCCTCATCTGTATGGACTAGAATCTCGATTTGAGTTTGCACGTTCTCCCCGGCTGATTTCGGACGTAATTCCACATCAAAACCTACTGCCTTTAATACTTCAGCGGTTTTATCTTCAAAGGTCCGGTCATTTTCTTCATTTAAATACGATTCAACAAAATCTTCGTTCAGAGCCGAATAATGAGGGTCCGCTAATAACGCTGCGTATTTTTGAGCTTCTCTTTCCGTCAGCTTCTGCTTCAGAATATTTGTAATTTCCTCTTCTGTCATTGTCTGAATCAAAGGATAATCTGCTAAGAGCTGATGAACCATGCGCAGACTTTTCGCTGAGTTCGATGCCGGTATAATTGAACCGTAAGAACTCGCTTTATAACTGTCCACATCCAATCCGGCATGTTCTGCAAAGCGTTCCGGTGAGATCAGATAGCGCTTGCTGAACGGATACCGCGCATCCAGTTCAGCCAGCTTCTGAGCTGTGCTCGCTTGTTTTTCAGCTGGAATCCGCAGCGCATCCCCTCGGACATAATCTGCCAGCTCGGTATAATCGCACAGCATCATAAATGTATGCGCCACATCCCCGTGGGCAGCCGAAAAGTCGCGCGCAGCTTTATCAGATCGTTCCCGATGTTCAAAGTCAGCTGCAATCTGCTTTTTCATTTCCTCTTTCGCAAAAGCATCCATCGCACGAAATTGTTTAATTTTCTCGGTTACACTCAAAAGTTCATTATCCTGACGGGCTGTCAGCGCAAAGAACACAATCTCTTCTTTAGTGATGTAGTAATCCAGTTCCTTCTGGTTCACCAAGCGAATCAAAAAACGGGCAGGGCGAATATGGAAATCCGGCTCAAATTTCGGACGAAATCCGCTGTCTAAGAAATAGGCATTCGGGATCTGCAATGTTAGAATCTGCTTTGCCACGTTTTTGCGGATATTCTCTCCTGCCAGCAGAGCCAAACCAGCTTTCGTCGGCTTCAATTTTCCGGTATTGTCGATATATACATAGCAGAAAGTCCGGAGCATGGCAGCCCATGTTCGGCCGCCGGAACCGTCATTGCTGATATTTTGCCTTTTCAGTCCATCATTCGCCAGCACTTCTTCGTAGCGCTTATGCAGAGCACGTTCCCCTGACCACTTTTCAGTGAAATTATTTGTTGCTGTCTGCAGGGAGCGCAGTGCATCCTCATGGAACTTAGGATCGCGTTCCGGGCGGGTAATAAACCATACTTTTCTTTCATTGCTCATTGTCTTCCTCCTGCTCTGAATCGCTGTTTGTGCTCAAGATTGTCTGAATTTCTTTCAATGCTTCTTCTTCAGCTTCATCCAGCTTGTTATTAGCGCTTAAAATTCCCCAATAGGCGACCAGGTCTTGAAACAGCTTCTCTTCGGACTGAACAAAATCGAAGAGATGAGCATCGTTTTCCATCGCCACACCGTTGATCGCGGTTGCAGTTTGAAACACTTCTGAAGTAAAGATGGCAGAAAGAAAGTCCCCGTCAATTTCAGTCTCTGTTTTGTCTTTATGGCTTTCATTAGCGACTGCAAGAATCCGAAGAAAAGAAGAAATCCGAAGGTCTTCCGCATTGCGGAAAGAATTGTTAAACCAAGTTTCAGCTCTTCCGGTTCCGTCGCTTAAGTCTCTGTGGGTCAGCTGAACTTCTTCCGATTTTAATTTTTCATCAAAATTCGTCATCAGCTGGTATATCGCAGCTTTTTTGATCATTTTTTGAATAACGGGAACGTTGATAAGCATTCCTCTTTTCTCTATTTATTAGGCCTTGTTATAAACAATAAATCATAAACAGAAGCAAGAAGTGACCTAATAAGGTCATTTCTTGCTTCTGTTTGATTTTTTTATTTCATTTATATTTCTGTTTTCTTTTCTGCAATGAAATTAGTCTCTTATAACTCCAATGACTTTAATTTTAAGATTTTCTGCTAAATCACGGATTTCTGTTGAGCTTAATTCTCCTAAATTGACACTGTCAGCTGTATATGTATTTTTTGCAAAGAGGAGCGTTCCTGCTAAACGCAACACAGTATCATCAGGTGTTATAACTTCGAAAACTGATTTTCCTTCTGTAAACATTCCACGATCACTTACGGTTATGGCAATATCATCACTATAGTCGACGATATCGATGCCTTCACACTCAAGTATGGTGTTGATTTTCTTCATTTGTGCTGGACCGGTTGATGAAGGTATCTTTTCTATTTTTGCAAAAGGGTTCATTTTCTCCATATCAAATCCAACTATGTAAACTTGTATTTCTTTAGTAATAGAATCCATATTTCCACCTCAATAGAAGCTAATTTTATTGCCTTTGTTCTCAATGATAACCTATTCCTCAATTCTATAGTAACGCTACAAATATTAATTTAAACAATCCCCTACTGTCTATAGCAATAAATAACTCTCTTTCGGTAGGCTTTTCAAATTTCGTCATTCAAAAAGGTCACCAACTGGCGACCTTTTTCGCTAGAAAGTTTACTCTTTTTAGAGCTTTCGATCCTAACGATGCAATACATATCTTTTGGCAGTAGGGGTATCATCTTCACTAATTCCTAAAGCTAGATGAACTTTTCTTATTGTTGATTCTCTAATTCCTTCATCAGCTCCTTCGATGCGGCTGATGGTTTTTTGAGTCACCTGGGCCTTCTCTGCAAGTTCCATTTGTGATAGCCCTAATTCCATCCGTTTTTTAAAAACCACGCGGCTTCGAGCATATTCAGGGCTCTCAAATGTGTTCTTAATTCCGCTGTTCTGGGATAAGCTTTTTCTCAAATCGTTTAACGTTGGCATTTCTATCACCCCTCAAAAAATTCTTCTTCCCGATTAGTCCGTTTCAAGTAATCATATAGTTCCTTTGCTTTCCTCATGTAGAAATTGGTCAGATCCGGTTTCCCGTGAATTTTCGTAAAGCCATAAACGAAGACATAAGCCGGTTCATCCCGATAGATATATGGAAAGTAAATGAATCGGTGATATTCTCTTCCCTGATCCGCTTTCATTTCAAAAATGCGCGGTTCTGAGAGCCGTTTGACCAATTCCACCTGTACTTCTCTCCCCCGCCGTATTCGCGTAACGAAATAGGGTTCTGTTTCCCCTAAAGGAAATGTCTCTTCAGGAGCTTCTTCTAAATCCTGAAACCCTTGGAAAATCAAAATTCCTAAATCCGGATCTTTAGCAGATAGTTTTTCAATGAACGGGAAAACTTGATTTCTTCTGTCGAGTGTTTTTGAGAAAATAACTATTGTCATATGTAGTATACTCAAAATGACTTAAAATGTCTAATAATTTAAGTCATTTTAAACTCCTTTCTTTATTTCAACCGATTCTTGAAGATAAACCATATCGATAAATCTTATCACACGTATAAGACCGGTTTTCACCATTCTGTTGTAGACAAAATTGAAATGAAAAGAGGAAGTTTGAGTTAATCAAACTCCCTCCCCTTCATTCCCCGCTCATATACGCCATGATCTCCTTCATACCCTCTTTACTGATCCAAGCTTCTCCAACCTTAATCGCTTCACTGGTGATTTTACCGGTAATGGCGCAAACATAATGGTTCCTGTGCGGTTCAATAATAATTTGCGTTTCATTATGTGTAATATCGACATAATCGCCTTCCTGCAGCTGGAAGATTTTCAATAACTCTTTAGGGATAACGACCCGTCCTGACTCGTTAATCTTTTTAGTATGCACGAGCTGCCCCCCTATCCATTCTTGATGGACTCATTGATCGCTTTTATCCGAGCATCAATTTCTTTCATTCGTTCTTTGGCAGCTGTGACCTTCTTTTTATCTGCACTCTTGTCAATCACCGACTGTTGACTGATTTTTTCCTTTTCCAGTGAGGCAAGTTCGCTTTGGAGTTTCTCTACGTCCAGGATCCGGTTCATCAGCTCTTCGTCACCTTCTGCTTTTTCACCGATAAATACTTTTGCGGACTGCAAATCGCCGGTTCGGATGTATGCGGTTACCACATCAGATATTCTTTCGTCGGTTAATTCAATCCGATTCCGGAGTGCAATGACCTTCCCCCAGTCTTCCATTGCCGCGGCAAGTTCAAAATTCACATCCGGATTTGGTTCTGGCAATGCTTTCTGCAACACTCGCAGCTCATCCACTTTGTCTCCTGCGGCTAATTCTGCAGCAACCTCATCTGCCAGCTGTGGCTCATGCTCAATCGCCTTCAAATACGCTCCTGTCTTCCTGTACAAGCCGATCAGCACTTCCTGGTCCTGTTCTTCCAAGGATTCATATCCTGCCTCTTCCAGCGCGGCAATCACGGCCTTCCGGTCCCCGAGTAAGCCCTGACGGTACACTTCTTCTAAATCCAATTTAGCCTCCGCGGAAGCCGGTTGCGGTTCCTGATCCGTCGCCTGCGCTTCCTTATTCGCATCGGTAAGGATTACATTCACCAAAAGAGCTGCAATTAAAATAATGCCGGAACCAATGAACAAGCGGATATTGCTCTCTTTAGAGCCTTTTCCAGATTCTTTCTGGACTTTCTTCTTTGCTTCGTAGTTCGGCCGCTGATCTCTTTGATTCATTGAGCTACTTGCAACGAACGAGAATACGTTCGGCAATCGGAATCGTCTCTTCTCTTGCTCTTGCTGGGCCAGTCGCTCTGCTTCCAGCTGCTTTTCCTGAACTTCTTTATACACCTTCGCTATATAGGATGCCAATTCCTCCAGCGTATTTAATCGAAGATAGATCATTTCAGCAAACCGGATCACTTCTTCTTCCTGTTCAAAAAAATCACTTCTTCTCGGTCTTCCCAAGACTCGATTTAGGTGGGTAAGTGAGATGATGATTAATTCTTTAACTGAATCAATTCGATTTTTCGGATTGTGCAGCTCCAGTACCTCATTCCCGATAACGGCGGCCTTCACTTCTTTTGATTCGGTGTCGAGAACGAAATTCTCTTTCTGCCATAAGACATCGACCTTATCGTTTTTAGCAATCGAAATTAACGAGAGATAATACGGCAGCTTATCTGCCAAGTACATCGATTTTAAGACATCAAAAGCCTTTAAGTCGGTTACATCGAATTCGAATTGAACTTGTCCGGACTGGAATGTAATATCCCGCGCAGCAAGGTACTGCCCATCTTCACGCAGATCCGCCATTCGGCTTTCGTATGCTTGGTGAATCACTTCCAGTTCATCGGTCTTGAACGAAGAGAGCGGCTGCAGAAAATAAAAGGAGTCCCCATCGATTTCAATGGTTCCGACCTTATTTGCAATCGTACGGATGACCATGCCATACACATCCCTTCTTGATTTAGTGCCTACTGCAGTTCCGGAAACTTCGAGAGTGTTTCTTCCACAGATGCCCGGTATTCCGCTTGCGCTGATTCAACTTCGCTTTCTGGTACATCCTCTTCTATGGATTTCAATTCTTGGTCAATTTCTTTAAGATCTAGTGGTGTGATGTCCAAGTAGGGATGTTTTGTGAAAATCAATTCTCCATCCGTCGTTTTCACGACATGGATTTCTGTATTTTGTTCCTCTTCTTCATCATTTTCGTAGTTAAACTTCACATCACTAAGAATCAATTCAGATATACCAAAATTTTTTGAGCGGTACTCTTCACTTCCCTCGAAATTGTACTCGATATCCATCACTTCAATTCCGTCATATTCGCAAGTGCCCAACCCACATGGTGTACTGCTTGTTTTTTCAAAGTAGATTCGAGCCGGCTCTTCACCTAAGCTATCTCCATACTTCTTAGAAAAAGAATCTATTACGACTCTACTTGCAATTTCTCTCACCGCTTGGTCAAATTCGTCTGGGTTTTCGGTGTTTATTTCACTCTCTTCGATAGCTGTGTTAGCTTCTTGTTCGAATTCCTTCATTTTCTCATCTAAGAAACTGAGCATTTCTTTAACTTTATTCATGTCTCCATCTGTAAACACAGTATCAGATTCGTCTACTTCCACTCCATCAGCTTCTTCACTAGGAATAGAAGTGCAAGCAAAAAACACGATACTTGCAATTAACAAAGAACATATTACGAGAATCTTCTTCACTGGTCTTCCCCCTATCGTCTCGACGCATAGCGCGTGACATACTTAACCGATGATCCGACTGCACGTGCTGTTCCGGTGGATGCCCCAAATTGATTCAGCAATGTAGGAATAGATAGGCCCACTATAAAAAAGATCATCCCGGTAATCATGTTCCCATCATCCAAGCTCACTAGAGTTTTAATACCGAGAACAAAACAAAGCAGTTGAAGCGTCAGCGTTAAAATATTGCTTACCACTATTTTCAGCCAAAGATTAAAAAAGTTGTATTGGTCGTTAACTATTGTCGGAATCGCCAGGACGCCTGAAACGTATAAAATTACGAATAGAACCGTACGATATAAGATCGAAAGGAAAAAGACGAAAAGGATAGCTGAGACAGCGATCATTAGAATGAGTCCATATCCCACAGAATTCACAGCCATCACTTGCATAATATCGTAGTGACCAGCCGGATTCGTCAGCATTGTTTCCGTTAAGAGATGCGTTAATTCCAGTATCCAATTAAACAACTCCGGATATATTCCTAACAGGATAGCAGCCGTCACAATTGCCACTAACTTATCATAAAGGGTGTTCATCCCTTCTTCTCCATTGCCGCTATATAAAAGGACGATCTTCATCGTATGCCATAGAATGAAAATCCCCGTAATGGTCCAAGCCAAATTTCTAAAGTTTAGCATGTATCCTTCGTATACTGCGTTTCCTGTGATGAATTCTGCATCCATCTGAAATTTGCTGAAACTGTCTACCGCTCCATACACAAATCCACTTACTGTCGTAAATAAAAAGCTATTCGTATGGCAAGTGATTTCATACCACTTACAATCGAATTGATTCGTCTCATAATCATACTTATCTAGGAAGAGAACATCTTTCATATAGGATTCGACGTTCTCTACTTTATCCGAATCGGATTGGGTCTCCTTATACTCGCTGATTGTCTCATTGAGAAATTCACCTTCGTCACCTAGTACAATCTGAGGAAAAAGAGTAAGGCATACTAGCAAAACCAACAAAGTGCTTATATACCCCTTCATAAATTAACCCCCCTGTTCATAAGGGTTAGTATCAAAATTATCAATGGAATTACTAAAAGAAGCCCGAAACGGAGAACGACGTCTCTTTTGATTTCAAGTTTTTCCTCATCACTCAACGGTTTTCCATAGAGCAGCTCATACTTCCGTTCCGCCTGCTGGATGGCCTGCCGGGAAAGCCGGTCAATCCATCGTTCGGTGGTTGATTCAATCCATTGCTGCAGTACCGCGATCCGTTTCAGGTACTTCTTCAACTCCTCACGTCCTTTCCGTTAGGATGATGACGACGTGTTCGCTTCAATGATGTGAGCGCCAGCGGAAAGCGGCTGCAAGTCATGGCGGTCCACTTTCCATTCCCCATCTTCTTTCACCCATCGGATATCCGAGGATAAATACAACAATTGTTGTTCGTGGGGTTGATCCCATTCCCCTTCGAGTCCGGTCAGAGCTACTTTATAGATGGCGTATACTTGAAATTCCTCTTCTTGTTTCCGGACGGAAATGTTGAAGATTTCAAAGTCCACCGTCTCGCTCCGCATACCGTCCTGTGAAACGAACGCTTTTGATTCTGTCGCTTCTTCTTTCAATCGGTCGGTAAAGAACGTAATAGCGCCACCTTCGAATGTCGATTCCAGAAAATCTTCGGTTTTGGTGTAGATGGCCGTTTCCGTCTCTTGGCTGGCCTGCAGCTGCACAACTTCTTCCTGAAGCTCCGCCAGTTCGTCCTGTAAATCAGAATTCGCGACATACAGATTGAAACTGACCAATCCGAGCACAACCGTGGCCAGCAGAAACAATACACTCTTCAAATTCCAAGCCTGCATCCACCCATCCCTCATTTCATTCACTTGCTGGGCTTGCCAGATACTCCATCGGGTTCACACGGGTTCCGAACATCACACCGGTATGGATTTCAAAGTGCAAATGATCTCCGGTACTTCGGCCGGTGGAGCCGCACTGGCCGACGGGTGCGAGCTGGTCCACTTCCTGCCCGACCTGGACGGCAATCCGGCTCAAATGGGCGTACAGCGAAAATAAGCCATTCTCATGCGCGATGACGACGACATTCCCATAGGTCCGGAGTTCGCCGGACGGCGGGTAAGCGGCGTAAACCACGCGACCGGCTTTTGCTGCAAAGATCGGATTCGGTGCCTGGCAGTCGAGGTCAACGCCCAGATGGCTGGAAACTTCGCCCGTGAATGGGTCAACCCGGACTCCGTAATTAGAGTTCACCGTAACATCTGGAATCGGTTTGGCGAACTCACCGGAAGCGAGCGTGCAGTTCATTGTTAATCCTCCAAGGGAACTGACAAGTGCTGTTACATTCGGTACCCAGTGGCTGTTCAGGTTTGTCGGGTCATTGCTTGCGCCGATCGGTGCGTAGACTGCGCCAAGATCTGAGATCGTCACAAGACCGTCTTCAATGATCCGGTTATGCAGCGTCACACCCATGGCCGCAATGCCTTCTTCAAGCGTTCCGAATACCATTAGGCCATCCGTTCCCATGAGACCGCCCGGGTTGTTCTTTTCACGGACGGCAGATGACGTCCCTTTCCCAGTCTCATGAAACGCGATGGCGGCCATCAGAACCGGATCAATACCCTGCTCTTCCGCGGTTTCCAGAAAGAGATCGCCGGTGCCGCTGAAAACGCCCGCAGCGGCGAAAGCTTCCGCCCATCGTTCTGTGTCCACTTCTCCATCCGACGCGCAGTACGCGCCGCCTGATGCGCTCAGGAGGGCGTTTCGGTTGCTGTCGGGGTTTTCTAAGTTGAAGTGCTCTCCCTTGCTCGCCATTGACATGAAAACCGGGACGAGAATGAGCAGAATGGCGATGCCGATGGCGATGATCCCGATGGGATTAAAGAAGAGCTTCGTCACCAGGAGCGACAGCAGCGTTTTGCCGGTTTCTTTCCCGTTCATCGCCTCATTCCCTTACAGCGTTAATTCATTGATACTCTTCTGTTCAAACCACAGCTTCTCGGTTACTTCGTTCAGCTGCACTTCGAGCTTGATCTTCTTTGAGCCGGTGTAAAAAATGCCTTTTCCGGCCTGTTCTTTCTTCTTACCGTCTTTCAGAATGAGCGTGGCCCGTTCTTCTTTGGAAAACGAATTGCCGAGCTCGTCTTCCAGGTATTTCAGTTCCTCTTCGTTCATCGGCAGGTACAGTCGCTGGACCGATTGCGTGATGATGGCTTTCCCGTAATTCCGGTTCTCGTCCCGCGCCGACAGAAAGTCCTCCACCGATTGGGAAGCCGTGGTGATGCCGCAATTAAATGAACGCAGCACTTTCATCATGAAGAAAATGAACTCCATCGCTTTCGGTACTTTCGGATCGGCGATGACGTGCGCTTCATCGATGAAGATTTCACTCGGACTGCGGTCGCCGCTCATGATTTCATACGTCGTGTGCGACAGGATGTTGTAGAAAAGGATCCGCTGGATCTTTTCGTTGTTGCTCATTTCTTTCAGGTCATAGCAAATCAGATCATTTTCGATATTGACGTTCGTCTCGCCGTTGAAAAGTTCCGAATAGATCCCGTACACATAGGTTTCCAGTGTCGTATGGAAGTCCCGAATCCGCTCATACAGTGGCGGATCATTCTCTTTGTCACGCGCAATCAGCCGGAACAGATCTTCAAGCACCGGGTAATCACTCGCCGTCAATTGATTGATATCCGTATTCTCGTTGATCCCTTTTTCCTCATAGACTTTCTGGATGTACCGACTCAGGATATCTTCCTGCAGGTCGGTCATTGAGTTGTACATAAGGCGAAACATAACGAGGAGATTCGAAATCTTCGTCAGCAGGATGTTACCGAGTTCCCGTTCTTCCCGCTGCACTTTCTCACTGATTTTCGGCAAGTCCATCGGGTTGATGCGATTCCCGCCTTTCAGCTGGAATTTCACCCAGGCACCGCCGAGGTCAGCGTAATTCCGGCCGAATTCCCCTTTCGGGTCCACGGTGATGATTTTCCGGCCCAGCATGTGCTTATTCGTCATATTGGCAAACAAGTACGTCGATTTTCCGATTCCGGAAATGCCAATCACAAATTCGTGCCGGTTCAGAAGGTTCGTATCGTCCACGATCACCACATTGCCGGTCGTCATGTTGCGCCCTTTGATCAGGCCCGTTTGGGCGAACATTTCATTTTCATGGAGCGGAAAGAAGTAGGAAATGGCTTCCGAATTGCTCATCTTGTACGTGAGTTCATCCACCCGGTTCCGGTTAAGCGGCAGAAATGAACGGAACGCATCCATTGCCCGGTCTGTCGGATTATGAATGATCCCGATTTTCGAGAATTTGCTTTTAACGGTCGTTGTCAGCTGGTCGAGCTCCTCCACAGAACTTGCGACAAGATGGATCAGCGTATGGAACAGATAGATTTTGTCATTACGGTAGGACAGGTTCTTCAGCATTTCTGATGCGCTGTCGATCTGCCCTTCCGCTTCAATAATCGTCTGTTCGTCCGCGAATCGCGTATTCATTTTCATCCGGTTCTGTTTGATGCTTTTGACGAGCTGCGCCCGAACTTCTCCAACGTTGTACTCCTGCAGGTAATTGACAATGGACACGTTCTCGGGCAGTTCGGTCACTTGCTGGATCTTCTGCTGGTCCTGAATTGGGTCGTAATCCACGATGAGCAGCGTCCGGGTGTAGTTGGACCCGATCCGGACGTACGAATCGTATTCGGTCAGGTTATCAGGGGCGATGGCGGTAAGAAGCGTTTCGTTCATCCCAACGGACTCTTCAAAGGTCGCCTCTCTCTTCGATTTGGATGGTAACCACTTGGTCAGCCACTGCATGGCGCCACCTCCTCATTCAAAGCGGTCATTCAATAGCTGCCGGTATTCTTCAACGAGCGCTTTCGCCGTATTTTTACCGACAACGACATCGAGTTTCGCATTTGTCTTATTCGTGATGTTCTCGCCCTGTGCCTGGGCGCTTTCAAAGTCCAGACAGGCATAGTAGAACTTGAGCAGTTCATCATTATCCAAAATGTTCACATCCAGCTTTTCATAACCAGACAGCATCTGCTCCAGTTTGGCTTTCAGGATATTGGCGGTCGTTTCCAGCTGCATGTAGCCATTCGCTGATCGATTGATGGGTTTCGAAATGACTAAGTACCGTTTGCGCGTCACCATGTTTTTGGAGCGCTGGACCTGTTCAATTTGGCTGGCATAGCCCTGCTTCAGGACACGCTTCGCGTACGAGGAGTTTTGGCCAACCTGCTCATTGAACCACATCAGGTAGTTCGTCAAATTGATCGGCTGTGCCACCTGCATCAGCTGAATCTGTTTCTCTCCCATATCGTTGATAAACGACTGGTACGCCTCCAGCACATTCTCTTTCGCCAAGTCATTCATCAAGGACAGGTTCACGGAGGAGATTTCCAGCACCTTGATAATCCGATTATCGGTCGTTTCCATACAGCCGTTCGCGATATTTGCGAGTCCCAGCTCGGTCCGGGTATCCGGTTCTTCCTTCCCTGCCGGCAAAGCCCCTTTCGCGTAATGGAATTCCTTACGCCGGGCATTTGCCTTTAGCTTCCAGATTACTTTGTACTGGAGGAGCGACAAGTTCTTTCGGACGGGGTGCTTATTCAGCTGCAGGACCGCCACAATCATCGCCGGCGTGAATGCGATAAGAAGGAGATGCTGGTTCAGGTATCCTGCTTTCAAGAGCAGGTAAGCGACCAGTGCGCCCAGCAGCAGAAACGGAAGCACGATGAGCAGGTCGTAAAATGAGATGTTGCCGTATAAGTACTTCCGTGTGTCGATGTTCAGCGGCAATTCGACTTTCCCCCGCTCCCGCAGGCGCTCTTGCCGTTCCAGCGTAGCGTCGGTTCTCACGATGAATCACGTTCCTTTTCAATTACAGATTCGTCTGGATGTAGTCGATAACCGGTCCCGCAAGCAAAAACAGTACAACTCCGCCAACGCAGAGTTTCAAGCCGTTTTTGAATTTGGGCGTCGCTTGTTCGTCGCCGGACCAGGCACCGATCGCACAAATTAAGAGGCCGATCATGAAAATCGTGATGAATGTCGATTGCATATCCGAGAACAGCGTGTTCAAAAAGACACTAATGCGTTCAAACACAAATCTCACCTCCCTCTATTTCCTGCTGTTTCCAGTATATTAGAATTGCCGTAAAAATGGCAACGGAAACGAGACGAAATTCGTTAGTCGGATTTTCCCTTTTTGGGCCCCTAGTCTATCAATGTTTTTTTAGTGTGATAGATATTTGAGAATGCAGCCGTCTCGAAATCAGACGGTTTTAACTTAAAATATTTATTTATATATAAAATTATTGGCTGAGACGTCGATTGTTCCGCTTTTCATCCAGTGCTTTCAGCATGGCTCTTTTCTCGGCTTCAAGGTCGCGTGAGGTTGCCTTTTGTTCGTCTCCATCAGCTGAAGTCGGCTTTTTTTCCTCGCCGGGGTCTGTTTCCTCGTATTTCTTTTTGAACCAGTCTGGGAGCACTTCCTGTCTGCCAGGTGCTTGTCTCGGTCCTTGCTGGGCTTGCTGCTGGAGCCATTTCTTCTTGTCGGCTACCGCTTTCGTCAGGCGCGCGGTGATGTTTTGGATGCGGCCCGGCGTGCGCTCCAGCGAGTACTGAACGGCATTGGCGTACTGATGGTCGGTCAAGACGTCTTTATGGGCATGGTAGTGAAGAACGATCTCGTCCATGTTAATTTGATCATCCATCAATCGCTTTTGGTTTTTATCCAAGACCTGCTGAAGTACTTGAGGAATATCGGCATCTTTTGGGGATGGATTGATCTTTTCTTCAGTCTCTTTAAATTCAGGATCACTAAAGTCAGTATCATTAGGGTTAAAATTTTTAACTTCTTGAGGTAAAGAAGTTTTACTTCTTGAAGTTAAATTTTTTAACTTCTGTTGCGCCCCAACGGTTTCAGCGTCTTTTTCAGGCTTATGTAGTTCTTCCACATCCTGCTCATCGGCCAAAGGTTTCAGCAAATACAGCCGGTTTGACTGTGAGAGCCCCATCCGCTTTTCTTCAAGGAGCTCCGCTTTCTGCAGTTCTTTTTTGATCTTGATGACGGTGGGTTTGCTGCAGTTGAGGATCTCCCCCAGGTGCTCATTTCCGTAGAGAAAGTAAATGTTTCCTTCTTCGTCAAACCACGCATTGCGGATGGACAGTTCCAGCCGGTCCTGCAGGATCGCAAAGGCGATTTTCGCGTCATTGCTCATTTTTTTGTAGCGGGAGCTGGTGAAAAAGAGTTTGGGGAGCCGGTAAAAGCGTTCGGCGGTTTCTTCCTGGATGTTGTACTTTCTGGTCATGGTGGATCTCCTTCCATTGCGTCAATAAATTTTTGGAAAGAGAAATTACGAAGGAGTTCATAGCCGCCGAACAGGCAGATAAGCCTGTTCAAAGCTGCGTGAATTATGCTATAATAAGCGTAATCAAGTTTTCCTTGTAATCTCTCTACGTGGAAACTCTGCTGCCGGCTGTCGCCAAACAAAACGGCAGCAGAGTTAGTAGGGATTTTTTTATATATACATAAATTTTTATATATATATTAAGATTTGTTTGAGTATAACATGGATTTTCAGACACCGGAACCGAAAACCGAAAGGAATCGTTCGATGACTTCTAAAAATGAGCACGATATTTACGAAAAAATCGGCAGCGCCATGAAAGCGATTCGGAAAGAGCAAAAGCTGACGCTGCAGGACATCGAAGCCCGCAGTGAATTGAAGCCGTCTACGGTTTCCCTCATCGAGCGGGGAAAACAGAATTTTTCTATCGGATGGCTGGTCCATTATTGCAATACGCTTGATGTTGACCCGGCTGAGGTGTTCACCCGCGCATTCCGTGACGATTTTCAGAATCAGCAGCTGGATAAGATCTTCGAACGCTTTGATGCGTATGAAGCCAAAAAGGATGAAAAGTAACGCTTCCCTGCCCTCTCAACCAGTAGAGGGTTTTTGTATGTAACTAGAGCGGAATACGTGGATGAGCAGGATTCGCCCAATGAAAACGATGCTTAATCATTTCAATGCGTGTGTTTATGAGATTACTTCTCCTTGTTGCGGTTTTTTTATTTTTATAAACCTTTTGTAATTTTATACAGAAGGTATCTTACTTCTCACCAAAAACCACAACTAAGAAACCACGGCACTGTACTCAAATTGGGGCAGCCATTTGCTCCGTCAGGAGCTCTAAGACCCTCACAAAGACCATATGAGGCATAAGAAGCCCTTTTTGGTTCAACTGCTCCTGACGGCAGTCACTGGCTATTCAGGAAAGCTCACATGAGCTTGTAGTTAGAAATCTTCTACTTTCTTTAGGTCTTGAACGGTTATCTCTTTTGTTTTCTACCAACAGATCCTTTCCTTATTTTCATTGCTGGAAAATAAGACTTCTTTGTAAACCTATAGCAAACCAAAAGCGCTGTAAAGCCCTTTATAGCAAGGCTTTCAGCGCTTTTTGGGTAGATGTTTCCACTTTTCCACCTCTGCGAGAATGGTTCGATTAGTCGTATAAGTAGATATTTCCACTTTTCTACTTTTGTATATTTAAGTCTCTGTTCTCACACAAGTAGATATTTCTACTTTTCCACTTTTGTATACTTAAGTCTCTGTTCTCACACAAGTAGATATTTCTACTTTTCCACTTTTGTATACTTAAGTCTCTGTTCTCACACAAGTAGATATTTCTACTTTTCCACTTTTGTATACTTAAGTCTCTGTTCTCACACAAGTGGATATTTCTACTTTTCTACTTCTACATACTTAAGCCTCTGTTCTCACATAAGTGGATATTTCTACTTTTCTACTTTCGTTATTTACACTATAGTTCTTTATTTTCTTTTTGATCTCAATAACGTTGTTAAATCAACAACGAAACAATGGCATAATTAATCCTTTTTATAACAAAAGTAGATATTTCTACTTTTGTTATTTCTTTTATCACTTTTACAGAAGTAGATATTTCTACTTTTCTACTTCTTCTTATTTATGACCTCATTCTCGCGTAAGTAGATATTTCCACTTTTCCACCTTCGATTATCTGCAACTTCATTTCAGCAGAAGTAGATATTTCTACTTTTCTACTTCTTCTTATTTATGACCTCATTCTCGCGTAAGTAGATATTTCCACTTTTCTACCTCTGATTATTTGCAACATCTTTCTCACAGAAGTAGAAAATTCTACTTTTCCACTTCTGTTTTTTCTTCATCTTTCTCACAGAAGTAGAAAATTCTACTTTTCCACTTCTGTTTATAACAAAATTAGAATATTACATTTGTGTTACAAATAAATTCTTTTTTACACATTCTTCTACTTGTGTTATTATCAGATATATACGAAGGTGGAACTTTGTTAGGTGGAAATTCGTGAAAGTAATTAGGAAAGAGGGGGGACAGTAAGTGACTGCAAAAACCATCGTTGTGGGTAATTTTAAAGGCGGAGTAGGGAAAACAAAGGTATCTGTCATGGCGAGTTGGGAATACGCAACATTACTCAATAAGAAAGTGTTATTGGTAGATATGGACCCGCAAGGGAATGCCAGTACCTTGGTTGCTCGTTCTGCGGGCATTGATGCAATCGATAAAACAATTTTCGAAGGATTTAGGAGTGAAGATCTCCAGAGTGTCGTCATGAACGTGACGGAAAATCTGGACTTGATTCCTGCAGCGGTTTCCTTTAAAAACTTCTCGAAATTCCTTTACTCAAAGTTTTCGAACGATCTTGATCAAATTACATACTTAAAAAAATTACTAGAACCGCTGAAAGCGAATTATGATTACATCTTTATCGACGTTCCACCGACAATCAGTGACTACTCAGATAATGCTATGATGGCCTCTGACTACGTATTGATTATCCTGCAAGCCCAAGAACTTTCCTTGGAGGGAGCAGAAAAATATATTTCTTACCTGCAATTCATGGCTGATGAATATGACGCTGATATACAGGTTCTCGGCGTTCTTCCGGTCTTACTTCGTGCAGGTGGCCGAGTCGATCAAAGTACAGTGATAAGGGCCACTGAGCTATTTGGAGAGGACAACGTATTTAAAAGTGTCATCAAACACCTGGAGCGTCTGAAGGCGTGGGATATGACGGGGATCCGGAATGATGATCACCATGATAGAAAGGCACATCAAGCGTTTATTGATGTTGTGAATGAGATTGAAGAAAAACTAGAACGCTTTGAGTTGGTGGGTAAGTATGAGTGAACAGTCGAATAAAGGCCCATTAATTCAAAAAAAATCTTCAACACTTACTCGTCCAAAACCGGTTGTAACGAGCGGCCAAAATGATTTTAAATTTTCTCAACAGCCAGAGAAGCCGAAAGATGCTGAGGTAAGTGTTCCGAAAAAAAAGAATGAACCAGAAACTCAAGTGAAAACCCCCCCGTCTGAAGAGACGGAGAAAAAGAAAGCACCCCGACGTTCCAAAAGGGCTGCTGTCGGGAAAAACAATAATGTGAAGTCTGTGAAAGTGCCGCACGAAATACATGTCCAGATTGGCGTTCTCGGGAAGTTCATGGACGAAAACAAAACCTATGCAATCATTTCCGAATTAATCGATAATTATGTGGCAAACCAACTGACCGATCGGCAGCAAAAACAATTTGAGTATATGACCGATTTCTTTAATGAACCAGAAGAATAATGAAAACCGATAGGGGACCAACAGCGGTCTCCTATCGGTTTTTCAATTTTCTTCACCCAATGAACTATGTAGTTTCATTTTGTTGACTCATAAATACATGCAAGGCGAAAACCAGCGTATGTTTTTTAACGGCAGCCGGATAAACAGCCTGGATTTTTTCATACAATTGATTCGCTGCCTGCTTTAGCGGCAGCTGTTCAGAGTAGCTAAGGTGTATCTTTACAAGCTCATCATCAGAAATATCCTGCATCAGTTCAATATAGCAGCTCAGTGATTCCACGTGCTTCCGGAAATCATTGATGGCATACTGAAAAATTTCAAATACCAGCTGGTTCTTTTTTTTCGCGGGATGCCGTTCCAGCCAGCGGTCGAGCCATCTCTCCTGGTCCAGTGTGATAAAGTAAGAGGCAGTGAGATATTTCGCCATCTGTCATCTCCTTTCTGCAGCGATCCGCCATGGACTTCCTGCGAAACTGGTATCCAATGACCGACTCACGTATCAGTATAACGAAAAAGAAGGGGAGGGGGGAGCGCATGCCGTATATTATCCGTTCCATAAACGGGCTTATCCTCAGCGAAGAGGACAAAGAGAAAGTATTTCCGACCAAAGAGGAAGCAGAAGAAGAACGGACATTTCTGCAACAGAATACATCGCTGGACTGGACTATCATTCCGCTCAACGAAACCTAAACCTTCCGGATAGAGAAAGCCCGGAAAGTTTGGGTTTTTAGCTTTTCTTATCCTTTTGGCTGCCGCTTACTCTTCACGAATTCCGCGAACGTCCGGAAGATATTCTCCCGCTCTTCCACAGACAAGTCTTCCAAAGCAAAATACTTTTCAGCAAGCGCTCCGGTCTCGATCAGCCGCTTGGTCCGCGCTCTCCGCTTCTCCCAGCTCGCTCTCCGCTTCGTTTCATTTTCCAGCTGTTTTTTCTTTCGTTGCAACTCTGTGATTTGCTGCTTCAGTTCATTCGATTTCGCCAGGTTATTCGGCTCGTTGTTCATGGCGGTCCCACTCTGCAAGCTGCGCAGGTTCTTCTTGCTGTTCAGGCTGCTCAGACGCTTCAGGTTCGCCGTTTACTTGTCCGGCCAACTGATGAATCCACTCAATTGCTTCCTGTTCTGATTCGATATTCCACGTTTTCAGCACTTCCTGGCCGATGTTCTGCTGCATTTGCTGTTCCAGCATTTTCTGTTTCTCTTTCAGCTTTTCGATTTGCTGTTCGATGGATGAAATTTTTTCGAAATTGTTCCGCATGGTTTTCACTCCTTTTTTGTTTATATGTAAATATTTTAACATATATATAAATAAAGTCTACGAAAAATGGGAATAATATGGTATGATGAATCCGAGTCATCAAGACGAGTGCCCAGTTATACACCACTGTCGTGGTGCTAGGCTTCGGACCTCGCGGTCCTGATTTGTCGCCTTCGGATGTTTTAACCCCATTGAGCAGAAAGGAGGGAAGGGACGTGAGCTACTTCCGCCTGCAGGCCAACATCATCAGCAAGAAAAACCAGTCCGCGGTAGCGAGTGCGAGCTACCGCAGCGGGGAAGATCTGTACTCGGAACGGGACGAAGAACTGAAATCGTTCAAAGCCCGGGAAGTAGCGCCCGTCTCCTTCATCCTGAAGCCGGACCATGCGCCCGAGTGGACGCTTGAACGGGAACGGTTATGGAACGAAGTCGAACGAGTTGAGAAGGCGTGGAACGCACAGCTCGCACGCGAAGTGCTCGTGGCGCTGCCGGTTGATCTGAACGAAGAACAGCAAAGCGAACTCGTCCGTTCTTTCGTCCAAGACCAGTTCGTGGACGCCGGCATGGTGGCGGACGTTTCGATTCACCGGGACAAAGAACACAACCCGCACGCGCATATCTTGCTGACAGTCCGGCCCTTCGAAGCCGACGGAACGTGGGGCAATAAAAAAACGCGCCAGTATGAGTACGAACCGAACGGCGACATTAAGCGAAATGAGGAAGGGGAGAAGATCTTTAAAACCGTTTCGACGACCGACTGGAATGAGCGGGAGACACTCGTGAAGTGGCGCATGCAGTATGCGGAAGCGATCAACGCGGCCTTCAAGGAAGCCGGGATTGAGAAGACGGTTTCTGCGCTGTCGTTTGAAGAACAAGGACTCGATAAAATCGCACAGGTCCGGCTCGGCCGGAACGAGTACCAGTACGTCAAACGGATGGAAGAGAAGGGGCTGGAAGCGACGACTTTCTATCACGAACTGAATCAGGAAATCCGAAAAGCGAACGACCAGATCGCGCAGCTGAACCGCAACATTTCCTTCCTGTCTTCAAAAGAAAAAACGCAGAACGTGCAGCTCACCCTTCACCGGCAGACGAAGGCCATCACGATGCAGCTGGATGCCGATTATCAAAAAAGCCTGCGCTTCATGAAAGGGCGTTTAAAAGAAGACCTGTCCTTCAAGAACGTGAAAAACGAACTGGAAGGCTTGTACCGGTGGGAGGAACGATCACTCGAACCAAAACAGATGAAAGAACAGGTAACACATACGGTACTGGATGCTTCCCACAAGGCGTATCTTGCAGGCGATACCGCTGCATTACTGAATCAGGGCTTTTCGTCCGACCGCTTCCATGAGCGGTTCACCGCCCGGCTCGATGCATTCGAAGCGCAGGAAGAAACGCTCAAAAAAGACCGCCAAACGAATCAAACGGTCACTGAACACGCGGAGCGCGCTTACCGGGTGACCAGCCTGATTACGCACAACACCTTCAATGACTTGTATCCGGACCTGGCTGAACGGTATCAGTTCAATGACCGGACCACTGCTTTCAAAGCGGAGGTCATCGAATCGGCGCGGAGCGGCGATTGGCACCGCGTCCCGGCTCCGGAAGACGTGGAGAGGGAACTTCACTTGAGCGAGCTGGAGACAGCCTGTACGCTCGCTGAGAAGGCGACTGAAAGCATCCGGATTCAGGCGAGAATCCGTGATAAGCTGGGCACGCAAAAAATGAAACTCGTCGGTGAGGGGCAGAAGCTGGACGCCATCTACCAAACTTCTTTAAAGTTGAATACGGCGCAGCAATTGATCACTCGGTACGAGGAAAAAGCAAAGCATCACGACCAGCAACTGAATGAACTGATCTGCGAGACATTCCCGCATGCGAACGAGCGCGTGCTGCAGAAAGTAGAAGCTCTTCCGCTGGAAATGAAGACAGACGTGCTCAATCATTACCGTGAAAATAAAATGGCCGGGCGCGAGCCGTCCTTGTCTAACTGCTTACAGGCGGCATGGGGGAAACAAGAACAGCGGGAAGCCCAGCATGAACAGTACCGGCAGTCCCAAACTAATCCGTTCTACCGCGGACTCGATGCCCGTGAACAAGAAAAGGGCCACTTACCGGGCGGAACCGTTGGCGCTGATCTGATGGATGAACTGGTCCGGCAATCCGCGCAGCCGAATCCGCATACGAAAGAAACGGGCCGGCTGGATAAACTGAACCGGAAGGGGAAAAACACGCGAATGCGGCGGTACCTGGGACTTGAAATTGAACTGTAGAAAGGGGATAGCGATATGCGGAATAAATCACTGAAAAAGGGCGCCGGACTTAAAGTGGGTGTCGTCCTCCTGCTCACACTGGTGGTCGGGTATACGATTGCCGGACTCCTTCGCTTTCTGGAGGAGAAGGGGCGGCTCGATGCCCTGCTGCTTGATTGGTCCGGCACACTCGGCTTTTTGTTCGAAGAAAGCGGCCGTCAGTCCCAACTGCTGGTCGGCCTGCTGGCGCTCGTCTTCTTCACCTGGTTTCTCTCCAAGATGAATTTGTTCGAGCCGAAGTATGAAGATGCCCACGGCTTTGGCGTACATGGCTCTGCCCGGTTCACAGCACCAAGCGACGCAGCCAACGGCATTCAGTTCTCCAAACAGAATACGTTCTATCCGAAGGATTCGGAAAAAACAATGGAAGCTTTAGCGAATGGACTGATTGTCGGGCGCATGCCGAAAAAGAAACGGCTTCTGATCATTCCGCGAACGACGAAAATTGATAACCGGAACGTCTACATTGTCGGGTCCAGCGGAAGCGGGAAAGGCCAGTCGTATGTGATTCCGAACCTCCTCAACAACAAAGAGGAGACGCTGATTGCGACGGATCCAAAAGGGGAGCTGTTCGATCAGACGGCAGCTATTAAGCGGAAGCAGGGTTACAGGGTCTATCAGATCGACTTCATCAACTTCCAGCAGGACGGGTACAACCCGCTGGATTATGTGCTGGATGACCAGGATGCGCAGCGCATTTCCCTTACCGTGGCGAAGAATGCCACGAAAGACGGAAAAGAAGACTTCTTTATGGAACGGGCGCAGAAGATGCTGGCCGGGCTGATTGTGTACTGCAAGACCGAGATTCCGGATGCTTCCATGCAAGACGTGCTCAATGTGTTTAATGAAAAAGTGGCACCAGATGAAGAAACGTTTCAGCAATGGGTGGACCAGGAATTGGGCCAGCACCATCCAGCGTATCAGTTGCTAAAAGGACTCACGACACTCGGCGGCAACACACGGGCAAGCGTCACGTCTTCCTTCGCGTCCCAAATCAGCATCTTCACACTGCAGAAGATTAGTCGGATGACCCGGAAAAGCGACTTCGATTTCCGGGAGTTCCAGGAACATAAAAGTATTCTGTACGTGAAAATGCCGATGGATGAGAACCCGTTCACGGCGCTCACGTCGGTTTTCTTCGATCAGCTGATTGCCCAGTTTTACCGGATGGCCGATGAAAACAGCGGGAAGCTCAAGATTCCGACGATCTTTCTGCTCGATGAATTCGCGAATATCGGGAAAATCGAGAAATATGGACGCGTGCTGGCCACGTGCCGCGGACTCGGGTTATCGATGAACACGATCGTCCAGGACAACGGCCAGCTCGAAGCCATTTACGGGAAGGAAATGACCCGTTCCATTCTTTCGAACCACGATACACTCCTGTACCTTCGCAGCAAGGACATGGAGACGATCAAGTATTTCTCCCAGTTGGCAGGAGAGACGACGGCCAAAATCCAGACCGGTTCCACAAGCCAGAGCGGCGGATTCATGAGCGGGAAATCGAATGCGAGTCAGAGCCAGTCCGAACAGTACGTCAAACGCTCGCTCATTCCGGAAGGCGACCTGGCCAATATCGATCGAAACGACAGCTACCTGTTCGTTAGCGGGCTACATCCGATGAAACTGCAAAAGGCGTGGCAATCTGATATCTTCGGTGATTACGTCGAGCGCCACACAGAAGTCCATGCGCCGGTACCCGTTACCGAGAGCTTCAGTTCCTTCCGGAAAGAGCGGGAGGCGCAGCAGCCCGAGCCGCAAGCGGACACCTTTGCTTCAGGCGGAACCGTGACCCGTGTCATCGAGGAGGAGATCGACCAATCGGCGCTGTTCGACCTTGATTTCGATGAATTTGAGGAAGAGACGGAACAGGCCGCGGCCGAAGAGAAGCCGGAATCCGAACGGAGCATAACCGAACGGCTGCAAGAAAAAGAAGCGACCGATCTCCGGACGCTGCTATAAGACAGAAAGGGGAGAACAGCGGATGCTGGTGACGATCAGTGATATTCTCGCAAGTGACAAACGGATTCTGAGCTTTCGCGATCCGGTGCCGTTCGAGGCACTTACATATGAAGGCATCCTCGATTTGGAGGAGGACGTGCTGGACTACGAAGTGGTCTGTTACGCCCCTGTTCGCCTTGTTGGCCGGCAGGAGCCCTTATACGAGGCGTGGTACGTCAGAAAGGATGTGATCGATTATGTCTAAGAAGCTGGATCTGACCGATATCAATAAGCGGCTCGAAGAGAACCTGGAAGCCATGTTCCGCGATAACCGGTTCCAGGAGATGCTTGATGTAATGGCCAGCGGGCACCAGTATTCGTTCAATAATGTGCTGATGATCGTCTCGCAGCATCCGGACGCCACGATGGTTCGCGGATTCCGCCAATGGCAGGAGCTCGGCCGCCATGTGAACAAAGGGGAGAAGGGGATTGATATCTTTGTGCCGCTTTTCAAGAAAATCGAAACACAGAAGGTCAATCAGCAGACCGGCGAGATTCTGCGGGATGCGAATGGAGACCCCCAGACGGAGATCCGGCAGAGCATCAACGGATTCACAGTCGGAAAAGTGTTCGATATCTCGCAGACAGACGGAAAAGACATCCCGAATGTCCGGGAATTTGTCCAAAATGATCTCAAGTCCACAGAGTCCCTGACTGAGCTGTACGAACGGTTCATCGATTCAGTGAATCAGAATGACGTGACACCGCTCACGATTCAAGAAGAAGCCCATGACGGCAAGGGGTACGGCGGTTACTACAACCAGATGACGAATGAGATTGTCATCAATACCGCGGTCTCGCAGACCGCCGAGCAGAAGTTCCGGGTGCTAATCCACGAGTACGCACACAGTCAGCTGCACCACCGGGAAAGCGAACTGAAAGAGCTGCCGCGCGGGCATAAGGAAGCACAAGCCGAATGCACCGCTTATATCGTCTCGCAGTATTACGGGTTCGATACATCGCTCTCGTCAACCGGCTATATCGCAACTTGGGCGCAGGATTTAGATCTGGCAAAACAGGCTATTCAGGAAGTGCAATCGACGTCCCGTGTCATGATCGAACAGCTCAATTCCCTGCAGCAGGAAAAGATTAATGAATTTTATCAATCCATCAATCCCGAGAAAGTGAAGGAAGACCTGGAAGCGAAGTTCGGCTTCTCGTTCGAGGACAACCCGACACTGCAGCTGGCGGACACGAAGAATGGGCTCGTCGTCTACGGAACGATCGAGCAAAGCGAGCGGGATCAGCATTACTTCCTCCGGACGAATACGAATCGAATCGTGCCGATTCAGGATATCGGGGAACGGTACGGGGTCTTGAACGTGCTGGAGAACAATAAGGAACTCGTGACGGACTATCGAAAGGTGGAAGATGTGCTGGAAGTGACGAAACTGGATGAAGGGACGTACGCGGTGACGCTGGAAGGCGGCGATACCTCCCAGCGGACATTTCAGAAGAAAGCCGAAGCGGATCAGTTCATCCAGAAAACCGGACTGGCGCAGTCACTGAACACCGACCGGTTTCTTTCCAAGTCATCACATCCGGAGAAAGCGCGTCTGCATCAAGTGAACGTGCAGCACTTGAATCAACGGCTAGGAAACGTGTTGAATGAGAAGGACTTGAAAGCGGAGCACCGGGCAGGGGTTACGCTCGGCTGGTATTTGGTAAAAAATCCACGGATTCAATCGAAAGCGGAGCTGGGCAAGCAGCTTGAACAGGCAAACGACAAGAATGCGCAGATGGTCCGTACGAAAGAGGCGTTCCAGCAGCTCGGTTCCGCGGTCAAAGATAAAGAACAGGAATTGGAACGGGAATAAAACACGCAAAACAAGCGGCTGGATTCTTCAGGGTTCAGCCGCTTGTTTTTCATTTCATTTTTTATGTATTACCTCAAATCTCTCACACACAACGGGTATTTTATTATGGAACTCTTGGCCAACCGCTTTAAACTCTTTTTTAAAAAATTCTTCGTGTGCATCGCGCCAATCCTTCAACGTGCGGTCGCCTTCACCTTCTAAATAAGCGTGTTCTGCCGAAACTTCATCAAATGGAACAATTTCGACAGAAGTAGTTTCAGCAATTGCTACGGCGTTTCCATCCCCATCGAGAATAATATTGTGAAGACCCACGTATGGTAACGGCTCGTTTTCCTCATACAATAAAAAATTAGAAGCCGTCGCTGTCTTGGTACCGTCAATTACTAATGCTGCAAGTTCATCTGCCATTTCCTTCGAATCACCAAACGCCCACGCTTCATAACTTTTTGGCGCATTCGGGTTCATCTTTTTAAATTCCTCCCACATTTGGGTTATGGAATCATTACTCATAGGTATTCACCTGCTTTCTTTCACCATTTAAAATGATAACAGAATTATAGCATGTGCGTTTTTTAGAGGGAAAACGGTTCAACTTTTTTGTAAATGGTCGAACGATACTGTGAATCCGCAGTTCGACAACGGGAGACTGTTCCCTGTTCGATAGGTGAGGGTGAACAGCAGGGCAAACTGGGCACCACTATGCTTCTCCACTTGTCTTTTGGCTCTTTCGGTTTCACAGCAATATTTCCTCGAGTCGCGAAAATCGGGCAGGAAACTCACTGCTGGATATTGAAATAAGAGAGAATCGAGCCATTTATAAAATAAGAGTTGCTCAGGATAATGGGAGGCGCCGGATGATGAAACGATTACCGACAGTCGAGGAAGCGAAACAGGAGATCCAATTCTTGCAGCAGTTTGTCCAGCTGGCAGAAGCGTACGGAGAAGAGACACTGGAAAAACGAATCATCAAGCTCTATGCCATCCATGGCAGCATCAAAACGGTTACAGAAGTGCTGAATGCGGAACGAGCTAATCAGCAAGAGCCGATTGAAACAAGTGTCGTCCGGGACGTTATCCAGTCAAAGGCCAGCGATCCGCTCCATCAGCTGATTCGGAGCCACTACCTGAAGAAGACGCGCCATATGCGGAAGAAGACCACACGAAAAGTGCTATGGTGATAAGCGAATGATTCAAGCGGAAATAATAGGCGGGCGGCAGCACGAGGACGGCTAGTTGCGCATACACCGCTTCCCAAGCCGTCCTAGCGTGTCGCTTCCCTCTAAAAAATCCGATAACCACGGGCTGTAGCGTTACACGGACAGCCCGTAGGTTCCTGGCTTTTTCTAACGAGGGAACGAGCCGAAAAAGATAAAGAGAAAAGATCAAACGGAAGGCAGCCGAAGCGGCTGCCTTTTTCTGTGCTTTTTGCTTTTGCCCTCCGGAGCGTACACGTTCCGAGCCTGTCTAACCCGGAAACAGGGACAGATTCCTCGGCTTCGCCCTATCCCTGTTTCCGGCTAAGACAGGAGCCGACGGAAAACAGCCAGTCAAGGGGCGAAAAACTTTTTCAATTCGTGCTGCGCTGAAAAACTTGTTTCGCTGAAACCCTTGACTGGTCGGCTATCGGATGTGTTCGTCCTCCATGCCAAAAGGCAAAAATCCTCCCCTTTGGGAAGATGAGCGCCCGGCGGACAAACCAAAAAGGAGAGAGCCAGCCATGAAATTTGAAAACCTGGTCGAAATCGTCCGAATCAAACAAGAGGTCAGGGAAGTGGAAGAACCCTATACGAGCCTTCTTCCTCAGCAAATCCGGTCATCCCGTGATGCCACATCCTTTATCCAAGCGTTAATCGGGGATGAGGACCGGGAAGTATTCCTCGTCTTGTGTCTGAGCATGAAAAACCATGTGATTGCTGTCCATCGCTGTCACGTTGGAAGCCTAAATGCGAGCATCGTCCATCCGAGGGAAGTGTTCAAATCGGCCATACTGAACAACGCCGCTTCTATTTTAGTCGCACATAACCATCCGTCCGGTGACTGTCAGTATTCGCCCGAGGATATCGACGTCAGCAAACGGCTGGAAGAGGCGGGCAACCTACTCGGCATCGAACTTCTCGATTCCATCATCGTCAGCCCGTCCAATAGCCTGTCATTGAAGGAAAAAGGTGTCATCTAACCGCAGAAAGGGGAATTCCCCTTTCTGCAAAACCAACGATAAGGAGTGATTCACGATGTATCAGCCATTGAATAACGAACAAACAAGTACCCTCAGGAGCCTCCGTTTTTGGCGGCGGAATTTGCACGTGGCAGCCTGCCACCAGGATGTACCTGAAATCCTGAAGAGCCGAAACGCACTGGCCGCTCTATTCGACCGCTGCGATCAGATGCAGATTCCCTTCAAAGTCCAAAACCGGGTACTGGCGGCCGCCGAAGAGAATACCGCCTTCAGCGACCTATCGTTTTAAAAAGCGGCAGCCATCAGAAAGCGTGCTTTCTGATGGCTATTGCTGTGAGAATGAATAAGGTTTTTGTTGAATTACTCAACAAAAGCACGTTAAACTATAAGTGGGTGTTGAGTGATTCAACAAAGAGGAGGATGAAATGCATGAAAACCGCCACAGAAAATCTATTAAATAATTTCCCAACCCTTAAACCGTATGTCGAGAAAGAGGAGATCCATCCTGAAGAACTGGCAGTCAGTCCACACGAACAAACAGTGATTGAGCTGGCTCGTTTTTTTGAATATGAAGAGCCGTTTCAACTAGAAAAGTTGTTTTCAAACCTCGATCCGTCCTGGATTCCACTTGCGCTGGAGGAACTGCAAACGTATTTTTACGAAGACACGTACTTAGCGAAGACGCCAAAACCATTGATCATTAAAGATCCAGCTGATTTGCTGAGTCAGAAAGGATTTGCTGATTTTTTAAGTGAGAACGGGCTCTCGATAGACGTCAAAAAGCTGCACATGTACTGGAAACGGGGGAAATTGCCGGAGGAGACCGTAACAATCGGTGGAAAGCCATACTGGCTACGGGAAACGGCACAGCAATATATCACAGACAAGCAAGGAGCACCGGATTGATTGCCCGTGTTCCTTGCGTTTTTCGTTGGTTCACTAGTTTAATTATGGAGCCATGGTTGGTGCGCTTACTACTAAGTGATAGGAAAAACATAAGAAAGGAGAAGGGAGCTTGTCTGATGCAGGGCTAGTGTACATTCTTGTAAAAGTGACAAATGGAGGGAATCCAACTATTTGCTACTAAAAGGAAGGGCGACAACCAAACATGTAGGTTTACAAATTGTTGCTACAGCGTTATGATTATATATAGATAATTTAATAGTTTACGAATATCGCGAGGATTTTCTGAAGATGGAACAGGCAGCCATCGCCCTTTGTTTGGAGATGCGGGAGTGCCACCCCGCCTAAAGTCCTTGCGCCATGAAGCCATAGCTAATAGCTATGGCTTTTTATATGGTTTCAAGGCTTCTTTTGCATTGTACTGTACGACTTTTTCGTCTGCCATCACAAAAAGTGTTCTTGCGAAATGGATATTACTTTTGGTTGCTCTAACTGCAACCAGTACATAATCTTCAACTTCTTCATCATAATATTTTTTGATGAACTCAATTGAATCCTTTCGAGGGTGTTTTGCGACAAAATCAGGTGACTGGAGAATTTCTGATATTTTGTTTCCGTATTTCATGAAATCCTCAGGGTGTTCATCCTTCATATGTTGCAAGTTGGTTTCCCCTATAAAAATGGGTGTATCTGTCTCCAAAGAAAGATTGAGTATACGGATGACAATTTCATCTACTTTTCCTATCTCATGTGGCATAAGGTCCTGCTCCTTTCAAACTTATCATTCCTTCTGATCCACCTTTTTCTTTTCCTCTTTAAAAAAGCTGGATACAGGACCATATTGGACAGAAGGGTAATCTGCCCAGTTCCATGTTTCGTCTAGGAGTATGGATCGTGCTAATCCGAGGTAAGGTCCAGGATTTGAATCTGTTAGTTTAATTGAATGCGTTAACGCGATACCTCGTACACTGTAATTCGCATGGTGGTATGGACTAATGAAGTTAGCCACGTCTTCAATTTCGGCTTCATTGAGACCGTGGTGATTAGCATTTTTAAGAGGAAGATAGTGACAAGTTAATACGTCATCTTCCCTTCGAGTAACAATAAAGAACCATTGGATATTGTCTGATACTACTGGTTCAGATTTTTGGGTATTCCATTGAAAAAGATGAAGTACTTCTGCAATAGGACCATACAACGATTCGGATTTCTTTATTTTATCGATCAGTATATCGAGGGATTTTTGATTATCGGGTTCTTCCGCTGTCTTCTGAAGACGTTGCCGGATAAGAGTGTCTGAATAAGGAATCAAATAAGTAGTGGAAGATTTTTTCCCATGTTGCTCCCGGTAAATTAAATTATTGTCTACCAATACTTTAATCCATTTATCTACGGTTCTTGTTTGGACTCCAAAAAAATCCGCTATTTTTTCAACGCCGTGCCAGCTGTGACCATAAGAATTATCAGCTGCATAAGCGAAATACAGATATAACTTCAAGGGCCCCCCGTCTATTGTTTTAAGATGTTTCTCTCTGAAACTAACAAATAGCGGTAGAAAAGGGGCAGGGAGTGAACTGTTAGTTTGTCTCCAGTTCTGATGGTATTCCTTTAGCATTCGATCTTCTTCTGTTGTTGCAGGTATCGAAGAAGATAATCCGAATCTCTTTTTAACATCCTTTTTCATACTATTTCCTTCTTTCTCTTATTATCGTTAACCATAGAATAGCACGAACTAAAATGAGCATACAAATGCGCTTTTATGTAGTCATATTGAAAAACATGTGCATGAAAATGACGTTTTTAGTTTTTATTTAGTCGTACAAACTAGAATAAAAACTAAACGATTAACATAGACGATTAAATAGACACAAGTAGCTAATACGAATTAGACAACACGTAAATAGATTCGTATCCAAGTACTTTTTTATTCTTTGACGCTTCATATTAAAAAATGCCCGATTTATTGAAGGTTAATGAGTTCAGCATCATAAAAAGAAACCGGTAATTCTATATTCAATGTGTATTTTTCGGGCCATTAGGTGCAAACAGTTTTTCTATTCTTAAAATCTTAGATAATATAAGTAGCTGGTGATACAATACTAGTAAAATTTAGAAAAGTAGGGATTTTGATGTACGACAAGTTTATTCCACCGACATACGGAAAAAGCGGTTTTAGTTGTCCGCATTGTTCTGTCTTCTCGCAGCAAGATTGGTATGAGATTGAGTATAACCAACACGACATGGATTACATACTATCCGCTAATCTTAGAGAAAAGAATTATACATCTCTTGATGCTCCAAACAATGGAGGGGGAAGTGGATACATGATTAACAACCTCGCTGCCATGAGCAAGTGCTATACATGCGACAAGCCTGCATTTTGGATACGAGGTAAAATTATATACCCAAAGTCTCCAGTAGCGCCGTTGCCAAATCCGGATATGCCAGAAGATGTTGCAAAAGTTTACAGGGAAGCAAGAGAAGTAAGTCCTCTATCACCGACTGCATCTACTGCTTTATTGCGTTTAGCTTTAGAAAAACTATTGCCACAAGTGGGAGCTAAAAAGAGTGGAATAGATACTATGATAGGCGAATTAGTGGGACAGGGATTACCGAAGGAGGTAGAAAAGGCATTAGATAGCTTAAGAGTAATAGGAAACGAAGCGGTTCATCCTGGAACAATTGATTTACATGATAATCAGGAAGTCGCTCTAGCTTTATTTAAGCTTTTAAATTTTGTAGTAGATCGAATGATTACTCAGAAAAAGGAAATTGATGAGATTTACGAACTTATTCCCGAAGAAAAACTCAAAGGCATTGAGAGAAGGAACGACAAAGTGCTAAAAGAGCAGGCAAAATAACAAGACGCCAAAACAAAGGAGTACATTAGCGTGAGTGAGAGAAAAGTAAAATCGGATTTATATAAAACTTGGGAAAATTATGGTTCGCCGAATGAATTAATGGAACCTACAACTATTTTAAAGTTTTTAGAAGAAATCATCCTTAGAACAGATGGAGATTTGAATGTTGATTACTATGGCGGGGGATATGCCGATCAACTTCATTCAGTAAAAAGAGAAGGGCAATTTTTTTACTTGTATTGGAAGAACTTTGAAAGCTACTTACAAGAGGGAGAGGTGAGTAGCTTTCAAGCCATGGAGATGGCCATGTTCGGAAATAATGTATACGTTTATCAGGCAGTAGATATTAAATCATTGAAATTTATAGATTATAGCTATGAGCTATATATAGTTGTTAATTGTAGATACTTTACCAAAAAAGAATTAAAGAAAGAGATTATGGAGAAAAACTGCATTAGTAAAGAAGAAATTGTAGAAATCGATACTCCTCACTACATAGAATTCATCTTCGTAGATCAAAAGAAATTCAGTCATAGTTGTCAAATGATCCCTTTTCCGATTAATTCTTTATTAATCCAGGAAAAAATTAATCCCTTAGAAGATGAACAAAGCCAAGAAATAATGAGACAAGTAACCTTTAATGAGTTCGTATTTTCATTGTCTACTTGGAAAGCAGAATTCCTAGAGCTAACCGATTATGAAGATGAAAGAAAAATGAAAGGTTTAGGAAATGAAATTCGTACTGAAACTGAGAGACTCTTAAAATACTATGTGTTAAGCAATACGCGCTATGGGAATGAAGAATACGAGGTTTTAAAACCTCTCTACGATAATCTATTATCGAGCTATGCCCATTTAAACTTAGGAGATATAGTTAAAGTGTTAGGTAAGATGGAGATTAATATACCTAAAAGTTTCATAATTTCACTTAATAATCTTTCCCATGATAGCGGACGAACTCCTTACAAAAAGGAGATTGAGGAAGCCTTAAGTCATTTTGAGGAAATTATAATTAAGTGCTTTGAATGAGGGAAAATTTCTCAAAAAAGCATTCTCCCCTTATTGTTTTGTAGCATGACAATTTAACAAAGAAATAGAGGAAATAAATAGGATAAGTGTTACTGGAAAACAAAATTATATTAAATTCCATTTAACTCAAAAGCAAATTCATTGTTCGCAATATATCAATTTAACGAACAATAAAAAGAAGATTTGTTACAATAGAAATATATAATTACAATGAGGTGATTCCTTGGATATCAAGTACGATTTCTTTATTAGTTATAACCATAAGGATGAAAAATTCGCCGAATGGATTGCTTGGATACTCGAAAAAGAAAATTACCAGGTATTTATACAAGCATGGGATTTCCAACCTGGTAACAACTTCGTACTTCAAATGCAGAAAGGATCTGCTAATTCTAAACATACGTTGGCTCTTTTATCGAACAACTACTTGAGTGCGCTTAATACACAACCTGAGTGGGCAGCAGCTTTTGCTTCAGATCCTACTGGTGTATCAAGAAAATTTATTCCGGTACGGATTGAAGACATTAAATTAGAGGGTCTTCTGTCTCCTATAATTTATATTGACTTAGTGGGGAAAAATGAAGAAGAAGCAAAGCAATCTATTTTAGAAGGCATAAAAAGAGAGCGGCAAAAACCACCTATCGCTCCGCTTTTCCCCGGCATTATCGAGAAAAAAGAAAATAATCCTGTAACTTCCTCTAGAGGATGGTATGCCACTTGGCTGGACAAAAGAATTTCAGAAATAGAAAATGGAAAAGATATTTTTAAGATTCCGAAGGGACCGAAGTTCTCACTCCATTTAATACCTATAGAAGCACTGTCTCAGAGTAAAGTATATTCACCAAAAGAATTGTCAGCACACAAAAATTTGAAGCCTCTTTTCACGTATGGTTGGGACCCTAAAGTAAATAAAGAAGGTTTTGCGGCTTTTGTTAGAGGACAACAAGTAAACGAAACACACTCTTATGTACAGTTTTATAGAAACGGAATAATAGAAGCAGTTGAATCTGGTTTACTTTCTCTAGGCGAAAATACGAAAGAAATTATAATTGATAAATTCGAGAAAGAAATAATTGAGCACGTTAAGTTACACTATCTAAAAGTTCTTAAAGGCATAGGTATTAGATTACCCATAGCAATAGGGATTTGCTTATATGACATTGAAGGATATAGAATTTCAAGTTATAGAACAGCAAATAGACTTCATAAGCCAGACGCTATAGAACAATCTAAGCTAGAGTTACCTGTCATCCAAATCAATTCTTGGGAAGATAGTATTGACAAAGCGTTACAACCCTCATTTGATTTATTGTGGAACCATTGTGGGCTTGAAGGTTCCTTAAACTATGATAAAAACGAAAACTGGAACGAGTATAGAGGATACTAGTCCCAAAGGAAAAATTAAAAGCATTGTTCGTTAAAATTGCATATTGCGAACAATAAAGGATGAATAGATTAACACGAAAAGGAGCTGTTGCTCGGTGGCAATGACACCTGAAGAATTACGCGTTTTGCAGCGAATCGAGACGCAGTTGAAGAAGATGCCCTTCTATGTCGCGGAATATGTCCGGTCCAAAAAACGGGCGGGTCTTTCACCAAATACGCTGCATCAATACCTGTACCATTACAAGCACTTCTTTGCTTGGCTCATCCGGGAGAACCTGGCGGAAACTGCGGACGTCCCTTCTATCTCCTATACCGTGCTGGCCTCCCTTCGAAAGGAAGACATCGAACACTACATCGATCACCTTCGCGAAGAAGCCATCACCCAGGGGCAGAACGAGACGAAGAATCGGGGCGATGGAATGGTTGCGAATGTCATCCATGCCTTGAAGTCACTCTTTAACTACTTAACAAAAGAAACGGAGACAGAATCCGGGGAATCCTACTTTGACCGGAATGTGATGAGCAAGATTGTCCTCCATTCCAAAAAGGAGACAGCCAGCCGGCGTGCCCAAAAAATCAGTTCCGTCATCTTAAATGACGCGGAGATCTATGACTTCCTCCACTTCGTGGAACACGATTACATCGACACACTGAACAGTGCCGTAGCCCGTTCCCGTTTCCTGCGGGACAAGGAACGCGACTTGGCCATCCTCCACCTTTTTCTCGGGAGCGGTCTCCGTCTCGGGGAACTGGCGCGCATTCTGACGAAAAAACTGAACCTGAAAAAGAAAATGATCGACGTGAGACGAAAAGGATCCAAGGAGGATACCATTAACGTGCTTCCGGAAGCAATTGAGTACCTGCGGCGCTACATGGAGGTGCGGGAAGCCCGCTACCGCGGAGCAAACGAATCCCCCTTCCTGTTCGTCTCCTTATACAAAGGCGCGGCTCAGCCGCTGTCCAGACGGGCAATCGAGAAGATCGTCGCCAAATACACCGGTGCTTTTTCGGAAAGTGAAGGCATCAGCCCGCATAAACTGCGGCATAGCTTTGCGACGGATTACATCCGCAGTGGTGGCAGCCTGGTTTTGCTGCGGGACCAGCTGGGCCATAGCAACTTTGAAGCCACTTCCCTCTATACCAACTTATCGAATCGAGATGGCGAAGAAGTCCTTACCAAAATGGAACAGAGACGAAGACCTTCAAAAACTCAGGAAACCCCTAAATTAAAAACAGGGAGAGAATAACCAATCGGTTGTTCTCTCCCTGTTTTTTTGAAGCCCCCTTTTTCCGAAAGTGATCAGAGAAAACCGGCCACTTTCCCAAGATTATGCGCCAGTTTCCTTTTTGGAAATAGGCGTTTTTTTACTGTACACAAAAACCGCTGTTCTATTCAGAGCAACGGTTTTTGCACTTTAACGGTTGTCGGTTATTACAATGAAGCGAACTCCGGCTTCGCTACTTTGACAAGCTGCTTGCCGAGGTTGTTGCCTTCGAACAGGTCCAGGAATGCTTCCGGTGTTCTTTCAAAGCCCTCAGTGATTGTTTCTTCATACTTCAGCTTGCCTTCCTGCAGCCATTTTGCAAGATCCTGCGCACCGGTTTTGAACTCCTGCGCATAATCGCCGATTGTGAAGCCTTTCATCATTGAGCTTGTTGTGATGAATTTCCACTGGATACGCGGACCGGTATCCGCTTCGGGATTATTATAAGAAGAAATCGTGCCGCACACAACGATGCGTGCATTGCGGTTGATTTCAAAAATAACCGTGTCGGAGACGACTCCGCCGACATTATCAAAATAGACATCGACACCGTCCGGGATCGCTTTTTTGAAGTCTTCTTTAAAATTGTTATCCTTATAATTTACGGCTGCGTCAAATCCGAGTTCGTTGATTAAATAATCGATCTTGTCCTGCGAGCCGGCAATGCCGACAACGCGTGCGCCTTTCAGTTTGGCAATCTGCCCGACGACAGAACCAACCGCGCCTGCAGCGCCGGAAACAACAACTGTTTCACCTTCCTGCGGTTTCCCGATATCGAGAAGTCCGAAATACGCGGTCAGACCGGTCATGCCTAGAATGCCGAGCCGCGTCGTAATCGGTGCGGATGCCGGATCAACTTTCTGGACCGTTTGGGCGTTTGCCACATTATATTCCGCCCAATTGAGCCTGCCGGTGACGATATCACCTTGTTTAAACCCTTCGGATTTTGAGTCGACGACTTCTGCCAGCACGCCGCCCGCAATCGCTTCGTTCAGCTTGAACGGCTCGACATAGGATTTGACATCTCTCATTCGGCCGCGCATATATGGATCGACTGAAAGATATAAGGTTTTAAGCAGTAGTTCACCATCTGCCAGTGAGGGAATTTCCTTTTCAATAAAGGCAAAATCTTCATTCGTGGGTGTGCCTTCCGGCCGATTCGCCAGGTGGATCTCTTTATATGTAGTTGGCAATATGACTACCTCCTTCAAAAGTGAATTGCAAAGAAAAGCGTACCACTCGAACTGCTGAAATTCAAAAATAAGGTCGAACGGTTGAGTAAGTTACTTGCTAACACGCGTATTTACTCTCCTTTTCTTCTGTTTGGATTTACGTACTCCTGCTGCAGATGGTCAATCAATGAATAGACAACCTGTTCATCCAGCGACCCGAAACTGGAATCGAAGGGCAAGCGTTCGCCGTCAAATTTGAATGTGTCGAGCAGATACAGCACGCCCGGTGTTGCGTATCCCCCTTTATGCTGCATCATCCGGTTTAGGATATATGTCCGGAGCCCCCTGTTTTCGATTCGCCGATGGTCCAGACAAGCGTTAACGAACGATTTTTTCAGCTGGAAACGGCCTTCCCAAATGTTTTTGGCAGCCAGCTGTCCCAGCAATTCCTGGCGCGCTTCCTCCCGGATCTCTTCCTTCTCTTCTTCCGTTACCACAACAGTTGTTGTGTTTTGGTTCTCCTCCGGCAATTCAGGATTTACGTGGTCCGGCAGCCGTTCTTTCAGGAATGCCATCAGATCGGCTTCTGTGACCCACCAGCCGTTCCGCCTCGGTCCAGCTCCTTTGGAACCGTTGATTTTCCCTTCACGGAGCCAGCGTCTGACGCTTTCCTTATTAGTGGTGATTTTGTGCCGTTTCAGTACATCAAAGAGTTCGTCCAATCCATACTTTCTCAAGGTCCCACCTCTTGCCACAACAATTGTTGTTTTACTTTATAATACAATAATTGTTGTATTTTGAATAGCTGGTCTCTGTTTCTCCAAACAAATCCGGTATTTTAAGGACAAAAAAAGATCAGCAGTCGCTGATCGCCATTCGTCATTCAATATCTTCCACTCGGAAATCGCCCATTCCAAAAAGCCTGCACAACTCTTTTGCTGCCAATCCTGCCCGCTGTTCGGTCTTATATCGTTTTACTTCCGGGGTAATATAGCTCTTGCATCTTGGCACGCTATGTTCGCCATCCAAATAGTACTTCCCGGTCCAGTAGCCGATCCCACCGGTAAAGTAAATGACATAGGACATCCCTTTCTGCCGCCTTTCCTCCCTTTTTCCTTATCATACCATTCAATCACTTTACACAATATCTCTGTTTGCCTTCAATGAGACCAAGCGTAAATAATCGGCAATCTTCATGATGCCAAGGTCATTAGGCTCGATATCCAGCGCAGGGAATTCTAAAATAACGTAATCATCGTCTGGCCTTAATTGTATGTATCCTGCAGCAGAAAGGTCATCCGTAAGATTCCGCCCTCTTACCTCAAACCACTGCCAGTGCGCGGGCATAATTCGCAACAGCATGGAAGGGCCGAACAAGTAACCCCTATTCTTTTCAGTATAGCCTCCTTCAAACAGTTCAACGATATCCACTTTTTGCACCGTCGTTTCTCTCGCCACGTCTTCCTCTCCAATGAATTTCTGGTTACAAACACCCCATTAAAACGACAGTCGGTTCCCAAGAGTTACATATAATTTCAGCAGGATGGATATCGCTTCCTACAGTTAGCAGCTATTCAAGCATATGTACTGACGTGATGGCTTCTAAGGCAAGCGGCCATTCCCCAAACGGGTCCGAGTAAACTAAGATCTCTTTCTCGCCATCAATTCGTTGGATAATCCCACGATGGTAATGAAAATGCCGGTCCTGCCAGGACTGAATAAAAATAGGACATCTTCGCTCAAAGGCGACTGCGAGCAACTCATGGATACTACGCCGCTCATCGCCGCTGAGCAGCGGCTGCGGGTCGGTAATGATTTCATTGGTGAGAGGCTTCGTGTGTTCCGACACAAAGAGTCCATGCCAACGTGTATGAGCTTTCTGCATCTCTTCCACTCCCTTTTTAAGAACGTATGTTCTTATTATACCCATCTATTTCACCGATTGAACACCATTTCGTATCAATCATGAAGATATTTAAGGGAGTTGCAGAAAATTGATTCTAAAATGGGCTTTTATTAACATAGTGCCTGGGTGCTAATCGAAGTCAGAGGCATTCTGCTTGTCCTCGCTGAACCGCCATTACTCCATAACAGAAAGGTTTCCTTTTAGTCGTAAATCTGTTCTCGCTGCTTTTGCATAGATTTCCAGGAAGCTCTTCACTGGATAAGCAGCAAACTTTAACTGCTGCGAGTCCAATTCAACACCGGACTTTCCTAGTAACTCGACCATCTCTTCCACCGAAACAGTCCAATTCTCTTCCAGGCAATTCATTTCCAACCAGTCCATAATCACTTTTCTCCATACTCGGTCGGATACAGGAATATACATAGCTCCCTCCACCCGGATGGTCAGCAGACGTTCCACAAATGGCCGATATTTCTTTTTGGCTGCAAAATCGGTAATGAGTTTAGGCTGCGCTTTCCGCTTTTCCTGGAATCTGCTATGCCAGAACTCATCTAATTCCCGCTCATCTCGGTTTGTAGCGTAAGGGGAACGAAAGCCGGATTGCAACCGGCCAGACCAATATACATCACTTGAGGGTTGTTGCTGTATCGCTGGAATTTCTGCCGTGAATGCAGACTTCTCTGCGCGAGTTGCTTCCCTTGCCGCCCTCGCTTTCGCTCTTCTCTCTTCAAGTTCCTCCGTGGGAAGCGGTTGCCGAACCGATCCTTTAGAGGTTCTCTTTTTTTAATAAATCAAAATCAATGATATTTTGAAATTTGTCGTAACTTGCCAAGCTATAATCCGCGGCTTTGCTGGTTCCTTGGAAGATGCACGTCCTGATGCCAAGCTCATTTGCTGGAATAAGATCGATTTCCCTGTCCCCGATTGCCAAGTCGATACCGTACTTTTCGTGGAGGTACCGATAAGAGGCTGCATCGGGTTTCCTCGGGAATCCGTCATCAATCGTCACCATGTCACTGAAATATTCCTCCCAGCCATAGTATTGAAGGATGGCAAGGACTCCTTTTCGGTCCTTATGAGTCATGATCACATTCTTGTTCGCCAGTTTCAGCACTTCTTCCACTGATTCGAACGGTACAATATCAGCCGGCTGCAACTTCTCCTCCAGCCGGTTCATTTCGTCAATCTGCTCTTCAGATAATCCATAATGGTCGATGGCGTGAGAAAACGAGACTTTGAGCTTCTTGTAGATTTCAACTTCTGCCGCCCTTCCCCCGAGTACATGAGAAAAGATTCTGGAATAGGCAGGATAGGTATCAAATAGCGTACCATCGAAGTCCCAGAGAATATTCATCCGTAACATTCCTCTCATTTTAGACGACTTCCGTCTCAATACCTTTGGCCAATAACATATTTCAAGAGATTCTTAACGTGACAGCCATGTAAAAATTGATGATTTCCTCAACTGCCAAATTGATATAGCTTAAAATTTGCTTCAATGAATAGACTTCTAATTCTTTTTTTAAATCATCTTCAGTGTAGAAGAAGTCATTGATCGTTTCTTCTTTGAATTTCTCTAAATCCTCTGACTCGATTTCACTTATGTTATTTTCAGGTACACCAATCGCTCTCAGTTCATCCTCCAAATCTCCGCACTCAAACCATTCAATCAGTTTTCCGTTCAGCTTTCTGAAATCGCTGTGCCACCTGTCTAATAGCCCCGGATCAGCATCCAAGCGATTCTTGAAGTTGTTTTTGAAGTAGATGTGCTTCATCCATACGTCATCGGCGATTAGATGAATTAAATAGCCGAGCCCATACTCGCTCTGGATATCGACAGGATATTTTTCCGCAAAGCGCTCATAATTCACGCATCTCGTTCCGTCTTCCAGGCTTCCTTCATAGTAATGTGACTTGGTTTTTCTTTCTCTGGTAAATGCCGCGTCCGGTGCGATGCCCCCCAAAAGAAATTGCCCCTTGCATTGAATCGACAATTTCTCCGAGACACGGTCGGCGATAATTAAATGCATGATTCTTGATCCCATCCCGCCACTCCTTGCTTTTACTTAGGTCCAGTCAAATGAATAATGGACAGCTTATCCCTGCTGGTGTCTTAACTTTCTCTCTTTGTAGGCAACGATCGCTTCTGAAAGATGTGCTTTTTTGAAATCCGGCCAATACGTATCCGTGAACCAGAGTTCCGTTTCAGCTGCTTGCAGAAGCAGGAAATTACTGATCCTTTTCTCGCCGCTAGTCCTGATCAGGAGATCTGCATCCGGAATTTTCCCTGTCCACAGATGTTTCTGGAGGCCGGCAAACTCAATGGCAATTCCCTTTTCAGAACTGGATTGCGCGTCGCTGATCGTCTTTCTGACTGCCTGAACAATATCAGCCCTCCCGCCGTAGTTCATGGCTACATTTAAATTCAATCCGGTATTCAATTCCGTTTTCCTCATGGTTTCTTCGATCACTCGCTGCGTCTTTTCAGGCAGAGCCGCAATGTCCCCTATAAAGCGGACTTTAATTCTGTTTTTCATCAAATTGGCTATTTCTGATTTAAAGAAGATAAGCGGCAGGCTCATAATATAATCCACTTCTTCTTTCGGCCGGGTCCAGTTCTCGGTCGAGAAGGCATATAAGGTCAAATGTTTTATCCCCAAGTCCATGGCTCCCTGGATCACTTCTTTTACAGCAAGCATGCCCTTATAATGCCCTTTGGAACGTGACAAGCCCCTTTCAGCTGCCCACCTGCCATTGCCGTCCATCATGATCGCTACATGCTTAGGCATCCCTTCAATCATTTACCGTTCCCTCCTCGAAAAACAATAATATATCGAAAAAAAAGGCTGACAGATACATATTCAGTCGCTACAAAAAGGATTTTAAAATACCATTAATGAACTCGCTTTTTGCTTCCGTATAAGCGCTTCGGTCTTCAGCTGTTTCTGCCAGCTGTCTTTTTAGTGCTCCGTAATCTTTTGCTGTCTCAGGGTTTTCTCGCAGAAAATTCCTCAATGCTAAATGCCTTTTGAGCTCCTTACTGTCTTCTGGGCAGACATATAAATGGTGCTGCATCCATAAGACCGACCTGTCAGACCAAGGCACACATCCATCAGCTCTAGCGAACGCTTCCCTATCCTCTATCCCTAAATTCCCTTCATGAACATATCCCAGTTTCTCTAACTGCTTGACTATTTGCGGCAGTGAATTCCTGTTTTTAATAACGACATCAATATCGATAATTGGTTTTGCGCTTAGCCCCTCAACTGAAGTGCTTCCGATATGCTCAATCGATACCGCTAAGCCAGCCAGTTCTTCTTTCAATACCGCCTTTATTCCCTTGAACTCCTCTGCCCAGACAGGATCGTAGTCAGTAATAACAATGCCGTTACTCATGGAAGATTCTTTCTCTGTATCACGTTCTTGTCCCCTGTTATCTGCGGATACAGAACTTTCACTTTGTGCCATATTTGCTGCCAATTCTTCGAAGCTACGCGATTTCTATAGATTTCAAGTCTATCTTCACCTTCCAAATAATATGGCGTAGGCCGTACTTCAAGATTGAGAACATCCTCCACACCATACGGAACAAACAGCATCAAGTCACTGTGACCATCTAGTTTCACTCCCAAGGCAGTAACGGTCTCCGGAAACTTAGCCATCGCATCCTTGGAAGAAGCATAGGGTGACAAGTTATTCCGGATATGCATTCTCGCTTCATTCTTCACTGACCACGGGACATCCGGAAAAGTGATCTTCAATTCCCTTTCGAGTCTCTTCTCATCTTCCTCGTCGGTATTCCTGTCATCAAAATAAAAGACGTCAATATCCGGAAGGTGGGTTCGCTCTTCGAATTCGTGCAGCGTGTCCCAAATCTTTGACCTGACAAATCCTGCACACACCCACCAATCCGGAAGATTTAACGTTTGTACTGTTTTTAGAATCTCCATCATCCATTCGTCGGCTTCAATTAATTGTGTAATGTCTGTTTCATTTCTTAACAAGAAATAACCTCCTCTTGAAACGCTTGCTTTCGTACTGTTCGCTTTTTAAGATTTCCAGGGATATAGTCGAGAACTACCAGCTTGCTGCTACTTCCGCAAAAAAATACAGGAACCCAACTACCAAGCAGAATGCGGTTATGATTCCAGCTATTTCTCTCACAAATTTATTTCTGATTTTGTTAAGCAAAAACAGGGCAACTATCGCTACGGCTATCAGCATTCCGGCTGTTATAGCTACCGGCCCGATTACAGCCCATAAACTCATGTCGCCCATTAAATCAATTTCTGGCAATTTCATTGCCCCCTTTCTATCCCATAACTTAAAGATTTTTTATCTGATCCAGTCTCTGATTTCCTTCAATCCTTTATAAGCTCTGCCCAGCGCACTATTTTGCTCCAGATACGCTTCTCCTTTTTCCGTGAGAACAACTCGGCTTATTATCGGTCGATCATCAGCGTAAGTGATTCCGATCAAGTAGTTCTCTCTGTCCAGGAATCGAATCGTTTCATCAAATTCATTTTGTCTGATTTTCAGCTTCTCTTCCGTTAACCCATTGTTGCCCTGCTCTATCTCTTTTAAGATGGCATATCTTAATTTCTTTTTATTCATTTAACCTTCTCCTTCATAAGCCCTTTCCGGATAACAGTTGTTCCGTGAGGCAGTTTTGGAATAGTCACTACCAAGTTTCGTCCAGTTTGTCCGAATAAAACTCCAATGCCCTTTTATAGGCGGTAATATTACTGTCTGCTGTAGTCGCTAACAAACAACCGAGAAGAATCTCCATCGCCGTTCTGTGTTCTTTCAAATTATAGAGGGTTATGGCATAGAAAGTTCTCATGGCATTATTAGCCGGAAACAAGCGAATACCTTTTGAAAAAATCTTTTTCGATTCTTCATACATTCCGAGTGTTCTGTACGTACTTCCTAGACCAAGAAGCGCCCCCTCTAAGTTCTTTCCAGACAATCCGAGATGGATGGCTTTTTCGTAAAATGGGATTGCATTCGCTTCTTCTCCTAATACATCAAAACTCCAAGCGCATTGATAATTAATTAAAGGATCATCCGGAAATTCTTCTGCCAACTTCAATAAAAGTCGATTTGATTCTTGTTGTTTTCCATTTTCTCTTAATGTGATTGCATCACTCAATTTTGCTTCCACATATTCATCTCCCTATCTGACTATGGCAAAATTACTCATCTATACTTAAGTTACACTCAGCGCAAATACGTTAGATGCTCTATTATGTATTCCTGGTCAACGAAATATTGAATTTCTGGATGAGGTCTTTAAACGCCGGGCGTTCGTTTCCGTCGCGCCCCACTACTTTCTCTGCTGTCACCAGGGAATTCAATACCGCCTCTTCTGTTGCCTCACCGATCGCTCTGAAGGCCATATCTATATCCTCTTCATGAATTTGCGACAGCTTTAAAAGATTCGCTGATTTGTCATGCGGTATCTTATTTGTTGTCGAGAACCCGATGACCACTTCTCCGCTCCCGTTCGTGATAATGGATCCTGTTCTGGATAGACCCGTAATTGAACGCTTGATGATTCGGTTCAGCTGCCGTTCGGAAACGGGAAGATCGGTTGCAACAATAATCATGATTGATCCCTTATCCTCTTCCTTGTAGCTTTGCCGGAGTGCTTCCTTCAATTCCTGGCCAACTGCTCTGCCGTCGATTCTTAAGTCGCTCAGGATTCCGAAGTTCGATAAGACCAATACACCCATCATGTAATTGCCATGATCCATTTCCATGAGCCGGGAAGCTGAACCAATTCCTCCTTTCAAGGAGTAACAGAGCATGCCCCTGCCAGCGCCAATTGACCCCTCCTCGAAGTCAGCGGAAGCATTCCGTAACGCCTGACGAACATGTTCCGGCTGAACGAACTTTGCTCGCACGTCATTCAGCAACATATCATTGCATTCCCCGACGACCGGATTCACTGTTCCAGTCGTGCGGCCGATTTCCGGATTTCTCTCCAGTGTATATTCAATCAGGGCATCAGCCGCTGTTCCGACATTCAAGGTATTCGTCAGAACAATCGGCGTCTCCAGTGTACCCAGCTCGGTCATTTGAATGGTCCCCATTGTCTTTCCGAACCCGTTGATGACATGGTTGGCGGCAATGAATTTTTCCTTAAAAACGTTTCCTTGATGAGGCACTATGGCAGTGACACCGGTTTGCGTGCTCCCGTCATTTAGTGTTACATGTCCTACTGTCACCCCGTCTACATCTGTTATTTTGTTGAGCGGTCCTGTCTTTAGCTTCCCGATTTCTACGCCATATTCTCTTATTCTTTTTTGAACAGTCATGTAGCACTCTCTTTTACGGTTATTTTGGGAGACTCAGTTATTTCCGCTGGTTTGAGAAAATAGTTCTGAATGGAGAAATTGGAGAACCTCGTTACAAAAACGGTCAGGATTTTCATAGTGGGGAGAGTGACCGCAATCAGAGAAATGTACAACTTCTCCATTCTCCGCTGACTCTGTAAATGTTCGAATCTGTTCACCGCATGTGACGGGATCATACTCAGCCGTTATTAATAACATGGGAACTTTTATGTTTTCGAGTAATGGCAGCAGTGATTGATAGATTTCCCCCTCTGCCCGTAGCATGTCGAAGTGAATTTCTGATTTATCATAGAAAGCCTCCCATTCCTCTTCGGAATAAAGAGCGTAATCAGTGGGATGGTTCTGATTATGTCTGTAAATCGCCATGCGTTCTTCCCCAAGAGTATCGCTGTACTCCAAGTACTTATCCAGTAGTTCTTTCGAAGAAACTTGCTCAGCTGTATTTGCCAGCTTTAGGCATTTCTCTGCAATCTCAAAATTGCCAATCGCTTCAGACAGGCGAGCCGTCTTCTGGAGAAGGCTTTTGGATGATAAAGAAAAATCGAATGTCGGGCATTCCAAAATAACTTTATGTATGGAGCCGGGGTAAAGAGAACTATACAGGACACTTAAGAAGCCGCCAAACGAGTGACCAATGAGCGACCATTTCTCTACGTTCAAATGCTTTCTTAATTCTTCACAGTCCTCGATCAGATCCTGCAGAGCAAATAACTCATTCTCTTTGATTTCCTCAGACCTGCATACGCCGCGCTGGTCGATTGCTACGACCTTAAAGCGAGTTGAGAGTCTCTCAGCCTGATGAAACGAAAAATCATAACAGCTTTCTCCTGGACCGCCATGCAAATATAGAATTGCCTCTTCATGTTCCTCTCCATAGAGTTCAACATACATATCTTTCCCTCTGATTTTCACCATTTTTCCTTGTTTCATTCCCGTTTCCTCTCCTTTTCTCCATGATATGAGCTTGTCCAACAAAAAGTATTTATAACACTCGGCACAATAGGTACCGAAAATCCCTCTGAGTTGGAGTCTTATTGGCAGGGATTAGCTTAGAGTGGATAGTGGAGGAACGAAAATTATTTTTTCAACCTCCTTCCTTCTTTTTATCTGCTTCCTACATTTACTTTTCTTAATTTGGGATAGATTTATAGTTATCACCCATGTTTAAATTCAAGTTAACTTTTCAGCACTTTAGTTAATTTATTTCCTTATCCTATCTCCTATTCAAGTCAACAGCTTCCAGAAGAATTTCTTGATAAAGCGCATTCCACTTCGTGTAGTAAGCAGCAATTTCATTGAGGGGAATGAAGATTCTTTGCGCAGATTCATGTTCTGCTTTAAAGGAATGTAATTTTTCGATGTTCATTCGATAAAATACTTGGCAGCCGATTTTAGGGTATTTTCCATTTTCATCCCAAATCGGATTTTCTGTGTGATCGACCACAATATGTCCTAGCAATTGACAATGCCCCGAAACATATCCTTCCTCCATCGCTTCTCTTTGAAAACAGCCTTCTGGCGTCTCATTTTCTTCGATATGTCCACCCGGGAAATCCCATCCACGATGATTCAAATCGACCAAGAGCAGTTGATCTTCGTAAAAACAAAAGCCATGTACACTTGTTATTAATCCATAATCAGGAAGGACATTATTCGATTCCCAACTTAATTTAACTGTGGCTTCTCCCCACTTCACGTATGATACGGTCATATATCGATTCCCCCTTTTAATGCAGTAAAAGATTTAAACCCACCTTAATTTATATCGCCTAAATAAACAGTATTCCTTTTTTTGTCCTCATATTCTTGGATGTATTTGCGAATTCCTTTTGGATAGATGCGATAGTCCATCAAATTCGGTACCGGTACCCATTCAATTCCGACTTGATGGGAGTCAGGATTAGAAGGGACAGAAGAAACGTTTTGGTCAATTCTCATATGACACACGAAATAATATTCAATTTGATGAACATGGCTGTCAAAGTGGGCATGTTCATGATTTTTGCCTATATATTCTCGAATGTGGAGAAGATCTTTTACTTCCACGTTTTCACCAATTTCTTCAATACACTCTCTTTTTACGGTATCGGACAAAACTTCTCCATGGTCTTGTCCCCCGCCAGGAAAAAGATAAAAGCACCCTTCTTCATCAACATTTTTTGTTAATAGAACTTTGGAGTCCTTAATAATAATTGCTTTAGCAGAATTTCGAATCGACATTTGCATTACTCCTTTAGTGATAGCTTTAACTGCAATTACTTTTGTTTTTCTTTTTCCATTACTTGTATTCAAGTTCGACTAACATCCATCCGTTCTTGTAACTTACTGCAATATTCATAGCCAAGATGCGGGTATTAATGCATACCTCTCATGGCAACTTGGGACTCAATCAGTGATCTTCTTCAATAAGTCATCCAGCGTCCCGTAGCACTTTTCCACGTCAGGCAAATGATAAAAAGTGCTCGTCGTTTCAGGGTTATCTATGGCTCCATCAGGAGAGTGGATATACGCTTTCTTGGCCAGTCCAATCGCAATGCCTAGCTCGATATGGGTACCTTTCCCTCCCGGTAACAGGACGACAATAAAATCGGAATCCATGACAGCGCTCTTCTCTTTTTGGCCGATTTCTTTCAAGTCTGCCAATGTAATTGATTTTTCTTCCCTAGTTTTGGCGTTCTTCGTCCAATCATATGTATGGAGATATCCTTTAGTCACTAATTGCTGGACGACATAGTTAACACTGTTCGTATTGCTGAAACTGGATGCCACATAGAATTTTTTCATTTGGCTGATCTCCCCCTATTCTGTTCTACTGACTTTATTCGCTATCCCGTCAAATAGTCAGTACATTCCTGTTGAAATATCGATCATCCTTTTAAAAAGGAGTCATGCAAACATCAAAAGGAGGAGAAGATGAAAGGATGCTCCTCCTCCTTCATGCATGAAAATAATCATGGATATCGGCTCACCCTGCAAGGACGTATCAATCATAAGTCATTTGAATAGATCCTTTTGCATTGCTGTAAGCAACTTTTGCATGCGCTCCATTTACGACAATATTTTGCGGAGGGGCATGTCCGATATCCACATCATAGATTACCGGAATTTCTTCAGGGCCAAAGATATCCGTCAGTGCATCTGTTAAAAAGAAGTCCTCGTTCGCTTTATATCTGGACGGTCTTCCAATCAGCACTCCCTTTGTATGCTTAAACCAGCCTGCTTGCTTCATTTGCCAAAGACTCCGGTAAATATTGATGGCATCCAGGTTTACACTTTCCAGATACCAGACAATGCCCTCCTCAGCAGCATAATCGGATGCAAATTTGTTCACTTGATCAAATGGTGTGCCAATCAGCGTGCGAAGTGTGCTGATGCACCCACCCAGCAGCCTGCCGGAGAATTCCGTCTCTGTGCGGCCGTGTAGACTCTTCCATTCCGTCTTGGAGTCAAAGTAAAAACCGGTTGCCGGGTTTTTGTAGACTTTTTCCCAGCTGGATTGATAACACGCAGAAGAATGCTGCACGACTGCCCCCCTTGCGGACAGCCAAGCACTTCCGGCCACTTAGCGGTGAGGCTATCCCATTCAGGGGCTGAAAGTTCCGCAAAGTTCGTTCCATGGGCAGAAGCATTTCCGGTAATCGTTGAATAGACGAAAAGGAAAGTGCTGATATCGGAGTAACCAAGCATCCTTTTTCCGGAGCCCCTGTTCTCTCTAATTTCCCAGCTTCCCTTTCATGCGGACCACTTTCCCGCCAACTTCGGGACCGGCCTCTTCCATTCCAATTTTGCGGTAAAATTTTATTGCCGGCTTGTTTGTCGGAGAAACGCGCAGGTGGTATTCTTCCACCTCGTGCCTGTTGAAAAACCGCTGCGCATAACCATGCAGCTCCTGCCCCTGCCTCTTGCCGCGGTATTCCGGCGTCAGGTAATAGAGATTCACGTAACCGATAGTTTTACCCTCGTACTCCCGAATGGAAAGTTCCAGCTGGCCGACCGGGTTCCCTTCCTCTTCTGCCAGCACAAAGCCGTCCGGAAACCGGGCAGCCATGTCCCGGAGCCATTGGAGATAGTCCTCTTCATCAAACTCGTACATATGGCCAAAACTGACCGCAAACGAATCCCTTCTGAACCGGCAGACTGTTTCGGCATCGTTTTCCGGATCAATCGTTCTGAAGCGCAACATCTTCTTTCCCTCCCACTATGCAATCACTGAATGGTATCGATTTCTCTCCATCCATATGCCAATTCGGTCAGCCGCTTGCCGGAAATCTCGATGTCCTTGCTTCCGATTAAACGGCCGCCTAATTTTTCGTAAAAGTTCTTGGACGGATTATCTTTTAAAACCCAGACCAGCACGGAGGTAAACCCTTGCTTAAGAAGATGATTTGCCACAGCTTTCAGGAGTGCTTTCCCTGCACCTTTCTTTTCATGGCCCGGCCGTATATAAATGGCATACAACTCCCCGTCAAACGCCTTGAACTGCCCGGTGCGTTCTTTGCCGCCATCCGCGAAACCGATGATTTCTCCATTATCCTCAGCAGCAACGAAGACATCTCCGTGTTCAATGTTGTGTTCCCACAGTCTCTCCCGCTTTTCATACGTCAGTCTGTCAATGTACTCACCGGGTATGATGTTCCGGTAAGTCGCCAGCCAGCTGTCGATATGGACGCGGGCGATTCCCTTGGCATCCTGTAAAGCCGCTTTACGAACCTTCATAAATCAGGACTCCTTTTAAACTGCCTTAATTGCCACCAGCATTCATTGAACTTTTAAGAATCCATGCTGTCTGTTTGAAAAACAACATGAGCAAGATCCTTACTTATTTCCTCGATGGTACTCTTCGGATAAAAGACATTGGCGAGAATGATAATCGTCACTTCGTCGTCGATGTATCGCATCAAGTTGGCACTGAAGCCGTTGATTCCGCCTCCGTGGTGGGCGACTTGCTGATCACGAGCCTGTTTGGTCATCCAACCGAGTCCATGCTTACCCAGAGAAGGCTGCAGCATCCGCTCTTCATTCTGCTCATTTACGAGTTCATTCTTGAAAAAAGCTTGGACGAACCGGAACAGATCTTCTGTGGTGGAATACAGGGAAGCGGCGCCGTATGGGTTGGACATATGGATGAATGGCGCATTGATCAGTTCCTCGCCTTTCAAGTTATACCCCGCCGCCCGTTGCCTGAGAATGATTTCCTGCCTGTCGAAGCCGGTATTAACTATACCCAGTGAAGCGAATATGTTCTCTTCCAAGTACTGTTCATAAAGTTGATCGGTCACAAGTTCAAGAATATAGCTGAGGAGGATATAGCCTGAGTTCGAATACCTGTATCCCTTCCCCGGCGGAAAATCCAACGGCTTCTGTTTGAATCGGTCAATTGTCTCTTTGACCGGTGAATAGGTCTTCACCCACTCCGGAAAATCGGGGAATTCAGTGAGGTTCGCAATTCCGGAAGTATGGTTCAGCAAATGGGAGATTTTTATTCGGTTCCCGTTCGGGTAATCCGTTATGTATCGGTCTACTGTCGACTCCAACTTAAGCCGCTGTTGCTCCACGAGCTGCATGATGGCTGTAGCCGTAAACAGCTTGGTAATGGAACCAATCCGGTATTTGGTCTCCGAGGAATTAGAAACATCCAGCTCGTAATTCGCCATTCCAAAGCTTTCCTTGAAGACAATGTCACGCTTTTTGGCAATCAGTACCGAACCCGAAAAATTCCTGCTTTCGAGAATGCCCCTTGCTCCACCTCTACTTTCTTCTTTGAAATCTTCCATGCGCCCACCCGCTTTCCTGCTTGTCCGCTTATACAGCTATGACTGCAAATGCTGAATTAATTGTACCACTAAAAAATGGTAAACTTTTTGAAAAGGTAACTACTTAGGTATGCCTCGAGTTTAACTTTCTGTGCAGCGGGTATCGATACCCAATTTCACTTATTGAAAGCGGGGTGCCAATCATGAAGCTCAGCCCGGAAGAGATCAAAGCAATCAGCCACAGTACGCCCGAGGAAATCGAGAAAGTTCTGACTGGTCTTTGTACATACATAGAAAAACTGGAGACGAAAATCGAACAACTGGAAACCCGGGTACAGGATCTCGAGCGGCAGCTTGGCACTGACAGCCGCAACAGCAGTAAACCACCATCTTCCGATGGTTTCCGGAAACCGAAAAGCCTTCGGAAGCCAGGTGGAAAACATGGAGCACCGAACGGACATAAGGGACATACGCTGAAGATGAGTGCAACACCGGATGAAGTGATCGTCCACGAGCCGGAAATCTGTTCACACTGCAGCCGTCTGCTTGGAGAAGTGCCTGTCCATAGCTGTAAAAAGAGACAGGTGCTAGATCTGCCAATCCCCCGCTTGATCTATACCGAGCACCAGGCGGCTGCCAAGCGCTGCCCGAACTGCCGGCATGAGGAATACGGATTGTTCCCGCAGGAAGTGAAAGCGCCTGTCCAGTACGGGGATAGCGTGCAAGCCTGGACCGCCTACCTGAATATGTACCAGCACCTCCCGCTGGAACGGATCTGCCAGCTGTTCCGCGACCTCACCGGCCACCGCCCGAGCGAAGGCACGCTCCTTGCCAGCCTTGAAAAGCTCTCGGATCGGCTGGAGCCACATGAGCAGACAATCCGAGCCCGCCTGCTGGCCAGTCCCGTCGTCCACGCAGACGAGACTGGAATGCCGGCTGATGGCCGCAGAAACTGGCTCCATCTCATTTCGAATGCATACTGGACGCTTTACTACATCCATCCCAAAAGAGGGAAAGAAGCATTCGATGATTTCAGTTTCCTCACCGCTTATAAGGGAACGGTGGTCCATGATTTCTGGGCCTCCTATTTCAATCCAGCCTACAAGGTGGCGCATGCCCTGTGCGGTTCCCATCTGATTCGGGAATGTGAGGGAATCGCTGAATACGATGGTCACCGGTGGGCAGCTGAGATGCAGGCGCTCCTGCGGGAAGCACTGGCAGTGAAGAAACAAGCCGCAGAGGCCGGAAGGCCGGTTCCGGAAAAATCAGCCAGCGCGATTGAATCCAGGTACGATGAGATCCTGGAAAACAGAGCCGGTGAATGGCGAGTGCCGCCGCCTCCGAAAAAAACCGGTGAGCGCGGAAAGCACAAGAAGACCAAGTCAGCGAATCTTGCCGAGCGGTTCGTCCTGTACAAGGCCGATATCCTGCGGTTTCTTCGGGATGGGCAAGTGCCTTTCGACAACAACCAGGCGGAACGGGATGTGCGGATGATGAAGGTCAAATCAAAGATCTCCGGCCCTTTCCGCACGGAAAAAGGGGCTGTTCAATTCGCCCGGATACGCGGGTTCATTTCCACTGTCCGAAAACAAGAGAAGAACCTGCTTGAATCACTCATTTTGGTGAATCAGGGACGTTTCTCTTTTGGAGCACCTAAGTAGTTACTTGAAAAGCAACATTTTTCGTCTTCCTTTTCAGCAATTATTTAGCAGGAAAGTAAATATAAAAACAAAAAAAGAGGAAGTGCTCTTAAAGCGCTTTTCCTCTTCTTTCTTACTTCCTATAAAGCGGTTGTGTTTTGCAATGAAAAAGTGCAGAAGAATGCAATGAAAAATGCAGAAGCTTGCCAGCCTTCACTTTCGTTCTCATTTTTGCCGTGATAAAGCGTGTGTCACCCGGAAACTGTCACCAGTGAAATTCAGGATATGGGCGTGATGGATGACCCGATCGACGAGTGCTGCTGTCAGCCGTGAGTCGCTGAATACCCGATTCCACTGGCTGAATTCCAGGTTCGACGTGATAATCAGGCTCGTCTGCTCGTACCAGTCGGAAATCAGCTGGAAGAGGAGCTCCGCTCCTTCCTTGTTGAATGGGACGTAGCCCATCTCATCCAGAATGATCAAATCCACCTTCTTAAACCGATTTCGGAATTGTCCCCATCGGCCTTCCGCCCACGCCTTCTCCAAGACCTCTGCGAGGTCCGATACCCGATAGAAGCGCACCTCGCAGCCCTTCCTGCAAGCCTCGTGGCCGATGCCGGTTGCCAAATGCGTCTTACCCGTCCCGGTCGACCCAGTGAAGATTAGGTTCTCTTTCCGTTCGATGAATTGCAGGGTGCCGAGTTCAGTCGCATCCATCTGGGGAGGAAAATGAACCTTTTCGCTCCACTGAAACGAGGAAAGCGACTTCTCCTGAATGAACTTCGCCTTCTTGATCAGCCGGTCTGCTTTCGCTTCTTCCCGCAGCTGCAGTTCCATAGTCAACAGGGCTTCCGCATACTGAACAGGGTCTTCAAAAGGAATCCTGTCGTAAATATCCGCCACGTGGGCGAGACGCAGTGACTTGCACATCCGTTTCAGCTCAGCTGTCATCCCGCTTCACCTCCAATCTGAGAGGTGCGCTGGAGTTGATCATACTTCGTCCAGTCCACGTCATACGGATGGGCAATCATGTGCTCCGTGTCTTCTGTCTGCTCACCAAGCAGATCGTAGAAGTGTTCGTTGATTTCTTCCATATCTCGCGTGATGAGCTGGGCGATGAGCCATTTCAACCGGTCTTTCCGGAGTGACAAATCCGTAATCGCCAAGTACTCCCGGATCCGTCCAGGCAGGTAAGGAGCGAAGCGGGAATAAGGAACTGCGCGAGGCTTCGTGAGCCAGCCTCTCAAGATGCCTTCCCATGGAATCTTCCGCTTCCGATGCATATACGGACGGAAGTCCTCAAACAGAATCTCTCCGTGAGGAGAGAGAACTTTGAACCGGCCCCAATACTTCACCACGGATAACTGCGAGTAATTATAGCCTTTCGGTATGTAAATCTTCGTCTGGTCCACCGCAATTTCACCGTATTTATTGGCCTTGGCCGTTTCTTTTTTGAAAACCGGATAGTCCGTTTCGGGCAATGCCAGAAGATATTGGCGTTCTTCCTCCAACAGGTCCTTGATCGGAACCTGTTTCTTGTAGTGGATCCGGTCCCGATCCTTCTCCAAGTGTCCTTTGAGCACGCCCGACAGGTGAGTGAGGTCTTCCATCACCGGCGCCGGTGTAATGAAATTGTAGCGGACGTAGCCTACCTTGTTCTCCACATTGCCTTTTTCGTTCCCGGCACGCGGGTTGCACGCCTGCGGCGTAAACCCATAGTGGCTGGCAAACCGGAGAAATTCGTCTGTAAAGACGGTTTCTTCATGATGTCCGCGCGGCTTTATTACAGCCGCCTTCAGGTTATCAATGCGGATGGTCCGCGGCACGCCATCCAATTGGCTGAAGATCGTCTTCATTCCATGCAGGAAACATTCCTGGTTCTCGCCTGGCAGCGGAATCGCGTAGGCGGCGTTACTGAAAGGCAGTGACATGACCAAGCAGTGGACATCCACGAACTTGCCATCTTTGACCGCCTCCATCAGACCGAAATCCAGTTGCGCCTCGGCAGGGGGATGTTCCAATCTCTCTGAATTCTTATCCTTCGTTTCTTCTTCGAGGTCCTCACGGCCTTCGCGCCACTCCTTGATAAAATAGCAGACGGTCCGGTAGGAACCTGGAAAGTCCATCGCCACTAAGTCCTGATAGATCTTTTTATTCGTGCGCCGCTGTTTTTTCTTCAACTTCTCATCTTCCCACAGCCAGTCGCCGACAATTTCTCCCCAGTTGTCCTCGTACATCATACCGGTCTTCTGAACTTGTTTTTCCTCCGGCAGGTTCTCTCCGTCCGCATACTTCTTGGCTGTGCGCCAATTGATTCCAAGCGTTTTGGAAATCCCGTTGATGGATAATGATTTTTGGTTCCGTAAAAGTTTGATACAATTGATTTCAGGCATTGCCAGCATTCCTCTCGACCTCCACCGGTTTGATTAGACACCAATTACGGTAGGGTTATTTTCGAAGGCTGGCAAGCCTTTTTTTATTGATTTCCTCATTGCAGCGTTGTGTACGTTTTCGTTTCACAACTCTGTACTTTTATTTTGCACTAAACAGCGGTCCTATGTAAACTGCTGGCTACATTACATATTCAACTGAAATGCCCAACTGCTGAAGCAATTCAAAGTAAGTGGGACAGGTCTTTGAAACACAGCCCGGATCTCGAATGATAATCCCTGACACTGTAGTTCCAATCAACGCCAAGGACATGGCCACCCGGTGATCATCATAAGAATCCAATATTGCGGCTTGCGGAGTTCCTGGATAAACCGTCAGCCCGTCCTGGAACTCTTCAACTGAAATGCCCAGTTTCCGAAGTTCCGTGCAAATTGCACGGATGCGATCGGACTCGTGATGGCGGATATGCTCCACGTCCCTCATCGTAATCGGTCCCGAGGCAAATGGAGCCAGCGCAGCCAACGTCAGGGTTTGGTCGGACATTTCTTTCATACTAATGTCCAATCCTCCGATTAATTGTTCAGTTCCGGTCAACTCGATATAGTCTTCACCTTTAATCACTTGGCAACCCATCTTTTCATAGATCTCCAGCATATGAATATCGGGTTGATTTGTTTCTGCAGTTAGATTGGTGATCCGGATTCGCCCATTGGTCAGAGCTGCTAAGGCAAAAAAATAACTGGCCGTTGATGCATCGGCTTCCAGAGGAAGATCTTGTCCAAGGTATTCCCCTTGCGGCACCACCATATGATTAAGGTCTTCTGAAACTTCAACGGTCACGCCGAACTTCTCCATCAACCCCAACGTAATCCGGACGTATTCATGCTGAACGATGGTATCCGGTATGGTAATCGACACTTCATTCTCCGCGTAAGGGCTGGCTAGAAGTAAGCCACTGATAAACTGACTGGATATTTTGCCGGAGATCCTGACAGCCCCTCCCTTAAGCCCATCACCTTTTATCTTGATAGGGAAAAATCCTTCCTTTTCCAGATAGTCGATATTCGCCCCTAAATCGGTCAGAGCATGAATTAGCGGTTCGACCGGACGCTCGCTCATTCGCTTGCTAGCTTTCACCACCGAGTTTCCGTTCTTCGCAACTGCTAATGCACCTGGAAGGAAACGGGCAGTGGTTCCGGCAGCCCCTATGTATAAATCAGCCTGTGTGTTCGGCCAGTTGGCATTGCAGCCATGGACGGTGACCACGTCGCCTTCAATTTCTGTATCTATTCCTAGTTTATTGAGCGAGTCGATGCACCAATAGGAGTCGTCACTTTTAAGAATACCTGATAGCGTAGATGTCCCTTTAGCCAAAGCTGCCATAATCAACGCACGGTTGGTAAAACTCTTGCTTCCAGGTATCCGGATGCCTCCATCAATCGGCTGATGCGGTTTGGGGGAAATTTTTACGGACTGGATATCGTTTAATTGGGACCATGGGGATCTTGCCTTTAAATCGGGCGTACTCATTCTCAATCGTCCTTTCTGTGTAAAAAGAATGTTTTGTATTGCATTTCTATAAGTTTAGCATTAAAAAACTTCAAAAGATAAAAGCAATTAAATTAGTGCTTTTCATAGAAAAAAGCATGGATGGCTTTGTTTTAAGCAATCTATGCTTCTCTTCAACTTTACTTTTGACAACCAGTGATATATAAACTAAGATTCTCTAGGTCTTGAAGTATTTTAATTGTTCTGCTCAGTCAGCCAAAGAATGGTTCTTTTAATTACTTAGCACCTTTTTTATTAACGGAATTTGCCCCCTGTGATGGGTTAAATGAGAAATGGTAAAGATAATTAACTGCCTTTTACTCATATCCATTCCTAACCCCAAATCCACTTTTTCCTCCAAATTCTCTTTGGTTAAGCCGGTCAACACTTCCTTGCTGAATAAAAGTGCTTCATTCCAATTTGTTTTCAGGTGTTGGATATTCCATTCCGAGTTCCTGAAGGATTCAGCTGGCATTTTTTCAATCGATTCTCCAGCCAGTATCTTCATGAAGCCAGTCTCTACAGCAGTAATGTGATCTACTATCGAGGCGATATTATTGAATTCCCCTCTAGTATCAACCCACTGAACAGCAGTTAAATCATTCAGCATACTATCAATGCTTTTATGGACATACTGCAGCACGCCGTAATAATCCGCAATCTCCTTGATCATTTTCTGTTTCCCCTCCCTTTACGCTCATGAGGATAAGCACTTTTGATTAAAGGTTTCATTCTATTTCTATAATCCTAATTCGATTTTTTCCTGAAAATCCCCTTCTTTTCAAGCAACTTCTGATAACCTGATGATATGTAAACTAACATTCTGTAGGACTCTAAGTGTTCTGGTTGTACAATCTTTCGTCCTTCTGCTCCGTCAGCAGAAGAATGGTTCTTTTAATTACTTATAACCTTTTTTATTAACTGAATTTGTCTCCTATGATGGGTTAAATGAGAAATAGTGAAGATAATCAATTATTTTTTACTCATACCCACCTCTAGTCCTAAATCCACTATTTCTTCTACATTTCTTTGGTTAATCCCATCAAAACCTGTTTACTGTAAGGATAGCATCAGGAAAATACGGATTTACAACGTTAAGGAAATTAAAATATTAAAAAGCCCAATTTCTCAGCATTATAATTGAGAAATTGGACTTTTTTTCGTTACTCCGGAAAAGCGCCCTTGTATGGAATAACCTATTTTTTACTTTTGGGATAGTAAAAAAGCATCGTTATACTGTGCAACACTAGACTTTGGTTTTTCATATAAAAGTTTACCATCCTTTAATAATTTTTTTAAAGGCGAACCAGCTCAGATGATTCGCCTCATTCTTCAAGAAACTTCTTTGGCTAATTTACTTGTATTCTTTATCGCCCCAAAATGCATACCTTCATGATATAAACAAAAGCTAACGAACTCTTTCACAATGATTAATTCAAATCCCGTTGATGTAGTGTAGGTCTCTTTAACTTGCTCATCCATCCTTCCTGACAAAGTTAAATTAATCCTTTTTATTTGTTCGCTCAAAACATCAATTAACTCTTCTAGAGTCGGTGGCTTTGCTCTCCAGTCAGTTGGACTAGTTCCAGTATCAAAAAATGCGAGATAGTTAGATGGAAACTTTGTTTTCTCTCCAATGAAATGAAATAAGAACTTTTCACTAACCACATATATATGTCCCAAATTCCACTTAATATTATTATTCAACTGATCAGGTACAAGCTCACTCGTAGCTTCTTCCAGATTTTTCACAAAATTAATTGTATTTTCTCTTGCAATCCATAACTGTTTTATAATGTGATTTTCCATCACAATCACTCCTCTTTTATTGTGCTTGAACTGCTTTGGTCTGTAAAGCTACTTCTTCCTTCTTCATAAAAACTGTAACAACAATACCTAGCGCTAAAATTGCTGCTCCCATCCAAAACGCATTGTTATAACTTCCAGAAATAGAACGAAGATATCCGCCTATGAACACACCTGATGCTGCAAAAATTTGATGTAATAACCAACTAAAACCTAAGATGCTTCCCATAGCGTTTTTACCAAATCGATCACCAATAATGCCAGTCACTAGCGGAATTATCGGCATCGAAGAAATCCCATATACAACAGCGAAAATATATAATTGCCAGATTCCTGGAGACATTGCAATCCAAACAAAAGCAATAAATCGAATAATATAAAGCACTAGTAATAAATTCTTTTTTCTGATGATTCTTGTTAACTGACCGGTTATCCACATAGAAAGAGCACTGGCCAGTGCTGCTATACCAAGCAACTGTCCCCCAAGAGCTTTTCCTCCTCCAAGATCAATCGCAAAATTCGGTAGGTGCATAGTCACTAAGTATAATGTGAATCCACATGTTGCAAATCCAATAGTTGCAATCCAAAATTCTCGACTATGTAATGCATCTTGCAACGAGGCACTTTTAATAGATTTGAATACAGACGTTGAATCTCCATCAGGCATTTGATTAACATCATACGGATTATTTTTAACAAAGATCAATACTACTGGAACAACTAAAAACAGCATGATTAAACCAAGCACCACAAAGGCTGAGCGAAATCCTGAAGTGGCAATTAGAAATCCGGTTAATGGCAGAAGCACAAGTTGACCTATATTCATTCCCATGGAACTTCTTGAAAGCATCTTGGCCCTTTTGTTCACATACCAGCGTGAGACTAAAACAGAATTGGCCATCGAGCCGCAGCCAGCAAATCCAATAGCAGTTAATACACCATAATAAATAAAGAATTGCCATATTTCTGTAGTCGTTGCTGAGAGTATAAAAGCAATACCCATTAAAGCAGCACTACACGCAATAATCGGTTTAGGGCCAAAACGATCAATTAATTTTCCCATAACTGGCTGAAAGATCCCCCAAGTTATCATGTTAAGCGAAACAGCTAAGCTTAGTATCGTCAAATCCCAGCCGTACGTTTCATTTAATGGAGCAAAAAATTGTCCCGCTGTTAGATTTAATCCAAACGCACCCATTAGTGTAATAAAAGTAACTGTTACAATTTTAGGACCTAAAAAAGAACTTCGCATAAAACCCCTCCTATTTTAACCTCTTAAATAAAACTTTACTGGTTAATAATATATATTTCTTTAATTAACCTGTCAAATGTTTTATTATAGGTTAACAAGAGGGGGGTGAGTGATTTTATGGCTGTCGAAACAAAATTTCCACTTATTTCTGGAGAGGTTTCTTTAGATCTAGTCAATACCGAGTTAGTTAGACATGGGGCGCGTCATGATTTATTAACAGAATCAAAACATGTAATTGAATGGATCAATACGCTTAAACGTCATAATGTCTTACTTGATGAACAATTTAACAATAATCTAGAAGAATGGGCAGTTGATGCAGTAACACCTTTACGTGATATACGTTCGTTGCTTCGGAGAGAATATGAGAAGATGGCGACTGAAGGGAAGCCTTCAATTGGATTAATTTCATACTTACAATCTTTAATAAAAGAAGCTCCCTTTTCATATGAATTGAAAGGTAAAAATTTAATACCTATTCCAATAGGAAAACCTGTAGATGCGCTCGTTTCATTAATAGCCTATAACGCAGTTAGTCTATATGCGACTAATAAACTGGAAAGCATATGCCAGTGTGCAAATCCGGAGTGTGTGCTGCTATTTATTGATTCTAACGGAAGACGTAAATGGTGTTCTATGAAAATATGTGGCAATCGAAAAAAAGTTACTCGGCATCAACAAAAGAATAAACAATAACAATAAACATTTTTAAATACGTACTCATGTTTACTAAGTCACATAATAACCGTTCGTAAAAGTACACTTTTCCAGACAAAAAGAGAGAGAGAAAATGTACTCGTTCAGCCTCTCCTCTCTCTTTGTACAAAATCAACTTCTGATAAGCCCTCATATGTTAACTGGTAGTGATTTTATCTTTAAATTTTTTTGAAATTACTGAAGTTAAATCGCTTCAAATGTAATACTTAAAATAAGCACTTAGGTCAAGGATGTAACTCTCTAATTCAGTTTTCCAATTAGGAACTGGGCTTCTCCCTGACCAAAACTCCAGTCTTCATCTTGGTTGATTGAAAAGTTAACTATTACATCTGAAGGATTCAAGCCCATCTTTTCGTTTAATCTCATCGCCAATTCTTTATAAAAAAGTTCTTTTTGGGCAACCGTTCGCGGACGCGAGACCAAACTGAACACCACTACCTCATGAGTCCTTGAAAATCCCAATCCCGTATCCAGAATGATCATTTCATTTTCATCATGCTGTGTCACAATTTGGTACCGGTCATTTTCCGGGACACCTAATGTCTCCAGCATAACTTCATAAGAGATGTCCAAAAGCTCTTTAATTTCCTCCTTCAAGCGTCCACGCATTATGTCGATCTTCATCAATGGCATATCATTTACTCCTTCAGCTATTTTGATTAGATTCAAGTGCCTATTACAGTGAGGGATGGAAACCTTACTTCCAGTCAGAAATTCGAAGAGATCCTCTTTACATCTTCCATGACGGTTTGAATCAATTCCTTGGCGGTCTGTCTTTTAGCTAATCTTGGACTTTGACCGGACCAAAGTGACATAAACTCTGGCGTTTTTTGACCAGCAGAACCCTTGCGTATATCTTTGGTCAAGACGTTTTGGACGGGAAAATCCGGCAAGAACCGTTCGTGCCTTTTCATTTCTGAGATGAAGCGGTTTTCAATTCCCCTTGCCCACTTCCCGGAAAAGGCACGGGTCAAGACGGTCTGATCTTCATGAGCGTTGAGAATCGCTGCTTTATGTGTTTCATGCGCTCCACTCTCCTGGCATGTCATAAAAGCTGTCCCCATTTGGACCCCATTTGCCCCTAAGCAAATGGAAGCCATCAGCCCTCTTCCATCCATGATGCCCCCTGCTGCAATAACGGGAATGCTTACCTCATCGACGACCTGCGGAATCAAGGACATCAGACCAATCAGTTTTTCCTGATTTCCGTCCATAAAGCTTCCTCGATGCCCCCCAGCTTCACTTCCTTGCACGACAACGGCATCCATTCCGGCTTTTTCATTTTCAATCGCTTCCTCGACCGTTGTAGCGATTCCGATTAAGAATACGTCGTGCCGTTTTAAGTCAGCGATGACGTCCTCCGATGGAATGCCGAATGTAAACGAACAAATGGGCACTTTCTCTTCAATTACAACTTGAATGTGATCGGCGAATGCTTCTTGGACATTCGCTGCATCAGGAAACTCAAAGCCCTCTTTTGGTGGCAGATTCAATTGATGCCGGATGGGCTTCAAGGCTTGGTTCGCTGAGTTGACTTCCCCATCCATTACATCAAATTCCTCGGGAACGAATAAGTTGATGCCAAAAGGATTGGCAGTCAGCTGCTTGGTCTCCCGAATCTGTTCCCGGGCTTGATGCGGATTCAGGTAGCCGGCTCCAATCATACCCAAACCCCCAGCATTTGAAACTTCAGCCACCAGTTTCGACGTGGTGACGCCACCCGCCATAGGAGCTTGTACGAGGGGGTACTCTATTTTCAATAGTTCAATGAGCGTATTTGTTAACATCTGCTTCATCCTCCCGAATTGTTTTTTGTTTTACTTCCAGTCACTGTTTTCTACAGGCAAATTGACTTGGCTTTGTAGTTTAGTCGCTTTTTTCTCAAATGAAATGCCGTTTACAAGTAAACAAGCTCCCAGTAAAACGACTGCGGCCGCCCCAATCAATGCTGCGTTAAAACTTTGGGTCGCCGATGACATAAATCCGGCAAGACTTGGCCCAATCAATTGCCCCACCGCATAGACAGCCGTCAAGCTGCCAATGATCTGGCTGCTTTTCGCAGGATTCATTTGCCGCCTCAATGTGGTCGCCAGCGTGATGATTCCCATAAACGTCGCACCAAAGAGCAAGCCGCTTATCAGGATCCCTGTTTGCGTGACCCAAACTACCGGAATCACGATACCAATTGCCTGTAAGACCATGGCCAGAATCAAAGACTTTACATAGCCCCACTTATTCGCGAGAACAGACCACAGAATGCAGGACGGAATTGCGGCCAATCCGGCCACCAGCCAAACTAACGTCGCATCGCTATGGAAAGAAGGACTTTTTTCGGCAATCGATACGATGAACGTTCCCGTGACGATATAGCCCAACCCTTCCAGGCCATATGCAACCGTCAACCAAGGGAGCCATCTTACAGGCGGTGTTTGAACCGCTGCTTCTTTTATTTCCTTTTTCCCGGCAGTCTGTGTAGTGTCTTTCAGCCAAATCCACACGAAGAAAGCCAAAAAACCACTGACCGCAGCCAATCCAATCCACGGACCTTCCCAATGAAACGGCTCATTTAGCCTCGGGATAAGAAGGCTTGATAAGAAGATGCCAAAACCAACCCCTCCGTAAAATACACCCGACCAATGGGTTTTGTTTATCGAAGCGTGTTTATCCAGGACGATGCCGGAAGCTAAGACCAATACAACGGCACTGGCGAAGCCGGATAGAAAGCGTAAGACATTCCGAAATATAAGCGAACTGGTGAAGCTCATGAAAAGAGTGGTTAAGATACTGATGATAAGATGGAATCTTAACAGAAACGTTCGGTGCCTCTTTATGGGAAGTACACCTGCTAGAACAGTACCTAGTAAGTAGCCGGCAGAATAGGCGTATAAGCAGACCTCCCAATTCCCATGGCGATGATCAATGAAATAACCCCACCTGCTACTATAAGAAATGATGGTTTATTCAACCCTTTGCTTCCTCTAAAATCATTACATCTATAATTATAACTCCATTTTGCTATATGTTATAATGCATATAAATGATACTAGGTATCTGTTTTATAGATACCAAATATCTAAATGACTTAGACTAAAGGAGTTTTCCGATGGACTTACAAGCCTTAAAGGTGTTTCAGACAGTCGCAAAAATGGGAACCATTTCAGCTGCAGCGCGGGAGCTTAATTATGCGCAGTCAAACATCACCACGAAAATTCAACAATTGGAAAACCATCTGCAAACCACCTTGTTTCATCGGCACAATCGCGGCATTATCTTAACGTCAAAAGGAGAATCTTTATTGATTTACGCAAAAAGAATCTTTCGGTTGATTGATGAAACAAATAAGGTGATGAAAGATGACCAGACACCAAAAGGGCCGCTAATGATCGGCTCTATGGAAACAACTGCAGCCATCCGCTTGCCGGCGCTGCTTTCGAAATACCATCAGGGCTATCCCGACGTGGACCTGACGATAATTACAGGGCCGACGGAACAGCACCTCCATGGCGTTCTGCAGTATGAATTAGATGGAGCTTTTGTATCTGGACCTATTGAGCATCCGGAAATCATCCAAGAAACTGTTTTTGAAGAGGAATTGGTGCTGATCACCGATATGAAGCAACCGTCCTTGTCCTCACTAAAAGAAATTGAGAATCGGACGCTGCTTGTTTTTCGGTCCGGCTGTTCTTACCGGGCAAAGCTGGAAGACTGGCTGCACCAAGAAGGAGTCGTGCCAAACAAGATCATGGAATTTGGCACCCTTGATGCGATTATCGGTTGTGTAGCTGCTGGACTCGGCATCAGTATGCTTCCATATAGTGTCGTTGCCAAGCAGATAAATGGTGGCACACTGAGACAGCATAAGCTTCCAAATCCCTACGGAAAAGTCGACACCCTTTTCATTTACCGGAAAGACAAGTACGTAGCAACGCCTTTAACTAAATTTTTGAACCTGTTGAGCGAGGAGAAGGGATTAGGGGAAGCGCGCAATTTGATTCAAATCTAAATTTTCATTTCCATTCCCCACCTTTTAAGAAGGTGAATGTAACCGTCAAGAGGAATTTTACAGTTTTCGCTAAGATGCCGTTTACACTTTTGCTGAAAATACATGCTGGCGATGTTTCATCCGATAGCTGTCACCGTCCATGTGAAGAACCTCTACCCGATGTAACAGGCGGTCCAGAATGGCGGTCGTAATACCTTGATCGCCCATCAGTTCACTCCACTGATCCGGGCTCTTATTCGAGGTCAGAATGATTGAACTCCGTTCATACAAATGGTTGACCAGCTGGAAGAAAAGGTTAGCCTCCCGTTGATCCATCGCCATGTACATCAAATCATCGATGATCACTAGATCCGCAGCTTCAATCCGCTTCGTCTGTACTTTTGACTTATGTACGAATTCCTCCGTCTTTAAGAGGCGCATCAATTCACCCATTGTTACGAAGCTCACATGGAAACCCCGTTGAATCGCTTCAATGCCCAGGCCGATGGCCAGAAATGTCTTCCCAACACCCGGAGGGCCGAGCAGGATTAAGTTAAACCGCTGTTCCAGCCAATTAAATTCCCTAAGCTGCGCAAGCTGGCGCTCGCTCAATGAGGTCTGTTCCTCCACTTTGAATTCCTGTAGTGTCTTCACGTAAGGGAACCGCGCCCATTTCATTCGCCGCTCGATGCTTTTCGCTTCCCGTTTCGCCAGTTCGAAGGCAGTCAGCGATTCCAGGAACTCAAGATACGTCCACGATGTTTTTTCAGCTTCTCGCAGAAGTTGGGGTAGTTCCTCAGCTGTTTCCGCCAGCCGAAGCTGACGGAACTGTTCCTGCAGTTCTTTCACAGACTTGTTCATATGGCATGCCCCTCCAAGATGCGTGTGTAGGCGTCGAGCGGACGGATATTCACAGAGATATCCGGTCTGGCTGGCTGGACCGTCAGGTGTTCATGGACCGGCCGGTCCAATTCGGCGTCCATGCTTTTTAAATGGGAAACCACATCACGGAAATCATTTGCGCTGTAGAGCTGCTCAGCCACACATTTCCGGAGCGCTTCGTCTACCCATTCCGATTCTTCCAGAATTGCTTTTTGAAGAATCGCCAGCTGGTCGCGACGGTATCGTGGGTATCGCTGGCAAAGCTCATCCACGTAGACGGCAGCGGATTCTGAATCTGTAAAGCTGTAAATTACTTCTTTTTTCGCTGATTCGATTCCTTTGGACCGGTCACGCGTATGGTTTCGGTTACGGATGAGCTTTCCTTTCTCCATACTGATCGGGTGCTCAGCGATGATTTCCCTTCCCTGTGGCTTACGGATAAGCAACGTGCCTGGCTTCTTGCCTTTCACTTCGATCATCACCCGGTTCTCAGGCAGGGAACCGTAGGTTCCAGTTGGCACTGTATACCGGTTTGAGCGGTAACGAATCGTATTGTCCTTGCCTACGTTCCTTGTTATACTAGGGGCATCGGTACTTTCATTTGAAAGTAGAGGAGAGACGGGTTGTAAGTGTTGCTTTTCGACGAGAAACACTGCGACCGGTCTTTTTTTCGTTGTATGATGGACATTTTTATTCCCTGTGCGCTCCAGCCACTGCCATGCACGCCTGTTCCAGTCTTTGATTTCACTGAACACCCGACTGTCCGCGAAATTCCCTTTTATGTACTTCACCACGTTCTCAATCATTCCCTTCGATTCAGGATCTGCCTTCCGGCATAAGTGAATCTTGAATTTGCGCTCCTTTACATAAGCCTGAAATTCAGCTGTCAGTAGGAGATCGCCGGCGTTCTCGCTGACTGTAAGCAGGTGGTCCTGATCATAGACGATTTCCTCTGGCCGGCCGCCGTAAAACCGGAAAGCATTCTCATGACAACGAATGGCATCACGTGTCGTGAAGGGCCGATCCTGCCACTCCATATACTTATAGCGGGAGTGCGCCAGAACGAATGCGATGAAGTAGAGCTTCACTTCTTTTTTCGCTGTCGTCCGTTGCTTTGTCTCTCCCCAATCAACCTGAAGCTGCTTACCCATCGGTTGTTCAGGAACAGCCTCGTAGTGCCTCACCACTGCCTTTTTCTCAATCTGGTAGATCTCCCGGATTTCACTTACATACAACCGGACTGTGCTTTCCCCAATCGACAGATCGGGATAGCGCTCCAGCAGCCGGTCCTGGATCTGAGCTGCACTTAAATGCGGATACTCCTCCAGCCAAGCGACAATCCAATCCCGATAGGGATCCAGCTTCTTCGCTTTTCGATGGGGATTTGATATATACTCCCGCACCTCTTCAAAGTCCATCTCCAGATACTTGTAGACCGTCGGTCTTGAGATTTTCAATTCCGCTGCAATCTGTGCCACTTTAAATTTCTTCTCTTTCAACTGCTGAATTTTCAAGAATAACAATAACCGATCCTCCAACTTCCCAACCTCCACTAAACGAATACAATTAGTTTACCGGAAGATTGATTTTTAGTGGCGAAAGTGTAAAGGGGTTCTTAGCGGAAACTGTCAATTTTATTCTAGCGGTTACAGTGAAATTTCAACTAACAGTCGTTTGAATAAAAGTGTTCGTAAAAGTACACGTTTACGAACGTTTCAACAACACATTGAATAATGACAAAAAGGGCGTTCGTAAATGTATTCAAATACTTTGCGAACGTCCTTTTTTTCTACATACTTTTATGGACAGAAATTATAGGAGTTAAGCGAGATTTAGTAAAAAATCTCAATTGAAAATTGAGTCTTTAACTATACATTTCAGAGAATTAAACTTCTAAATAATTCGAATTGATTGATATATAGTATGTTATAGTAAAATTTGAAATTGATTACTAATACGAATAAGAGGTCAAAATATGAAAATTGATAAAATACTAATTAAAAATTATAAATTGTTCAAGGACCAAGTCATTAAAGTAAACGTAGGTTACAATATTTTTGTCGGAAATAATGATTCAGGGAAAAGTACTCTATTAGAGATACTTCAAATAGTGATTAGCGGTAAAATGAATAATTATCCCTTTGAACGCCAACTCAAGGCGTCTTACTTTAATTATCAAGTTAGACAAAACTTTATTCTACAGTTACAGAACCCGGAAAGTACTATAGAAGAACTTCCTAGCATCGTTCTGGAAGTTTACTTCAAAGACGTTGGAAGCAATTCTGAATATAAAGGGAGAAACAATTATTTAGGTGAAGATTGTCCGGGTATAAACATGTCTGTGAAATTTAATCCCATATACTCTAAGGCTTTTGTGGATATGTTAAAAGCTGGAGAAATATATGATATACCAGTTGAGTTTTATGATGTTACTTGGAATGATTTTTCAGGAAATCCAATCATTTTTAGAACTTTGCCTTTTAAGGTATCAGTAATGGATACTACTAAAAAAGACTATAGCAATTCAATAAACAAGTTTATTAGTTCAAATATAGCTGAAAATCTAACAAGTGAAGAGCAAGTGAGTTTAGCTAGAACTTATAGAAAGATAAAACATGAGTTTAACTCTAATGAAAGTGTGGCCAGTCTCAATAACAGAATAAGAAACAGTGTTCGCTTAGACGATAAAGAAATAAGACTGAGCATGAGAGAAGAGGTGCTTGATGCTTGGAAGAACGAAGTTTCTGTAGATGTTGAACACACTCCGTTTGAGGATATTGGCTTTGGAAGCCAAAACTTGATTAAGATGGAATTAGTTATGAAGGAAAACTCTCAAAAATCTAATTTCATTCTTTTTGAAGAACCAGAAAATAACTTGTCTTTTAGTAATATGTCCAAATTGATTTCAAGGATTAGTAGTGATGATTCTAAGCAAGTCTTTATATCAACTCACAGCAGTTTTGTAGCGAATAAAATAGGACTAAAAAATATTATTCTTTTGCATCAAGGTCAAGTAAGACTTTTAAACGACGTGAATGCAGAAACTATGGACTTCTTTGTAAAACTACCCGGTTATAATACTCTTAGGTTTTTACTCGCTAAAAAAATCATCTTAGTAGAAGGCCCTACAGACGAATTAATCGTCCAACGTGCATATTTCGATAAATACGGAAAACTACCGATCGAAGATGCTACAGATGTTATAACAGTTGACTCTCTTGCTTTTAAACGTTATTGCGACTTAGCCCTGTTGATAAAAAAACCATTAAATATTATTACGGACAATGACAACGATATAGACAAGAACATTATTGAAAAATATAAAGACTACATAGGAAATAACGATGGATTGATTAAAGCTTATTATGAAGAAAATGAAGATTTGCATACTCTCGAACCGAGCATTTTAGCAATGAATTTGAGTGATTCCGAGACTTTTTCAAGATTTAAGAACGCGCTCTCTAAAAATGGATCAATGCAAAATAAATCAGAGAACGAAATATTGAGTTTTATGTTAAGTAATAAAGTTGAATGGGGGTTGAGGGTATTTAATTCGAAAGAATGTATTAAATATCCCGAGTACATTGAAAAAGCAATTAAAAAATAAAATTGTTCTCGCTTGTGCAGGGTCTGGAAAGACATGGGGAATATGCAATGACGCACTTAATATTTCTGATTCTACTAAAAAAACCTTGATGGTTTCTTATACAAATAAGGGTGTGGACTCTTTAAAAAAGGAATATGCTAAACAAAATTCAGGAGTCTTAGATGAACATGTAAGAACTTATACTTGGTTTCAGTTCGTTTTGAGGGAGTTGATCAGACCATACCAAGTTTTCCTTTTGAATAAAATCAATGCGGTAAACTCATTTGATTTTTCAGGAATTTATGGACGCCGAAACTTCTCTAAAATAAATACAATTCCTTATTACCTAAATAGTAATAACGATGTAAAAGCGAATCATGCTTCAGAACTTGCTATATACCTAAATCTAATGTCCAATGGGGCAGTAATAAATAGGCTGGAAGAGATTTATTCTTGTATTTATATTGACGAACTTCAAGATTTAGCTGGTAGAGACATTGATTTATTAGAATTATTATTACTATCATCAATAAAAATTTATTGTGTTGGAGATTATAAGCAATCTACATTGAAAACACACAACGCTAAATCTAATAAGAAAAAGAGCGGAGGAAATGTTTTTAATTATTTAGAGACACTTAAAGACTCTCATGAAATAGAAGTATTGAACAGCAACTGTTCTAGAAGATTCATACAAGATATTGCTGATTTTTCTAATTTAGTTTATCCAGGTGATCCTATAACGAGTATAAGTGAAGCTTCGAAAGAATATATGGGCGTTTTTCAGGTACTTAAAGAAGACGTAAAAGACTACGTAAATCACTTTCAACCAGCTGTATTAAGGTTTGATAAGAGAACTGATACTCTAGGCTATAATGCGTTAAATTTCGGTGTCAGTAAAGGACTGACTCTAGACCGGGTATTGATATTTCCCAATGGACCTCTAAAGAAGTTCTTAACAAATCCAAATCAATCCTTAAAAAGCCCTGAAAAGTACTATGTAGGAGTTACTCGTCCGAGGTATAGTTTGGCATTCGTAGCACATAATTTAAAAGAGAGTGAGTATTTTAAAGAATACACATTAGAAATAGAAGGAAGAAAACTAAAGGTAAATAAATTTTTGATAAACGGGTAAGAGTGTTGCGGCTTCACATGGAGTAGCGGGTATGGTCGTCTTGCTAGGCGAAGCCAGCCCTTGATATAACTGGTTTCCTGACCTTATAATCATACTCGCAGAGGCTCCATGTCAAGTTGCAACATTCTGTATTCGCCGTTGCATTCTTCTGCACTTTTTTATTACAAAGCACATATGGGTTTTACCTATTTTTCTTGCGATACATTAAACGGCGGTCGAACGATGGATTTCGCCATATGAATTCTCCATTCATCTACCGAATCGGCCCTCCCCCTCGTTCTGTAATCAACTGGACCATGTAATCGTTCAAGGGCATATGCTTCTCTTTCGCCCGCTTCTCTATTTGCTTATAAACAGAAGTCGGTAGCTTCAGCGTTACCGTTTTCTCATCCTTGAAAAACTCCCATTCGTTCTCATGCGGGACAAGCAGACCGTCCGTGATGTACTTCTGCAGGATAGTTACTGCTTCCGTATTTGTAAGCGCATTCCGAGGATAGCGGCCATTCCGGACCGCAATTCGTACTTGCCCCCCATTATCTCCACATTGAAATTTTCGACTCCGCAAGTCGCAAGCAGCACATCGAGGATCTGATAGAATTCCGGTGTCCCGAACAGCACATCGATGTCTGTGAATCCCGGTCCATCTTTCTTTCTGCGGGAATGGATGGAATAGCGCGGTTTCAGCTCATACAGATTCAATCCTTCCTGCAGCGTGATGAACTGCTCGTGTTCCAGGAAAAACCCGTACCCTCTTTCCGGATGTTCTCGGAGCCGGACAAACTGATCACCGGCAATCTGGTAAGACTGGTATAGAGCAGCATCCAGTTGCTGCAAATACAGCTGGTTTCGTTTCGGACGGGTCGTGTTGCGCTTCTGCAGGTGTTCGGCAATCGCTTCCTCCTGTTCCGGAGTGATGGCGAAGCGGTAAGACGCCTTTTCAAAGGGCGCTTCCACTTTCTTCACGTCCAGTTCAAGTTCTTCGATAACTTTCCGGACTTTCCCGGCGCTCACGCCGATTCCTTCCGCTACGTCATTGATGGAACGTCCGGCTTCCGCTGCTGCTTGTTTTTGCCGGGCCAGCTGATCCACGCTCGTCCGGCTGTATTTCCCGCCGCGCAATAGACGGTGCGGATCTGGAAGTCGCTCAATAAGCCCTTTGGAAGCGTAACTGTAAACGGTCGATTTCTTGATGTCCAGGATTTTCGCCACTTCATCAACGTGGTAGAAATCCTTATTTGCATTTGTCATAAGGATTTCACGCCATACTTCCGGATGATCAGCGCCTGCAGCATCGTTTGGAACATCGACGGGTCCAGGTCTGTGATGATATCCAAAATGGGCTCCTCGTAGTCCCCGTTATACAGATTGACGGCCAGCATGGCCATTTTCCGGTACCTGCTGCTGAAGTCTTCTTCCGCAAACATTTCCTGTGCTTGAAATCCGGTCTTTGTAAAGTACGGCAACATCTTCTCGATCAGTTCATCCGTGCTCGTCATGATGAAAAGAGCAGACTGGTATTCCGAGCTTCGTTGCTCTATGGGCAGGAATTTGCTGAGCGCTTGATAGAAAGATTGCCGGTGCTGGGCTGTTAAAAACTGAGGGGCTAAACGTTCGTATGCGGACATAATCGTTCCTCCTGAGTCCATATCAAATTGGTTAGTGTGATTCGTCTGTGGCATTGCTTTTCAATTGTTCCAGTAGCAAGGCCGCACCTTTCGGGCTGAGGGTCAGTCCGGGTGCATAGTCTTTATTTTCATTCGTGATTTCCCCGGTGACCGCACAGGCGCCTTGTGCGTTATACTTTTTCAAGATGATCCGATTTTCTTCCATAAAAATTTCGAGCGGATCTCCATTTTCAATCCCCAGCGTTCGTCTGAGTTCTTTCGGGACCACAATCCGTCCCAGCTGATCAACTTTTCGTACAACACCTGTACTTTTCATTGCGATTCTCCATTCTGATGAGGTTAATTTTGGTTTCTACTTCTTAAAAAATCCGTTTCTTCCAGCCGGCTCAATTAAATTCCGTCCATGCCGGTTACCGACCCGTACTGCATCCCGTACTTTTACTTGTTCAAGCCCCCCTTCCACTTGTCGTTGATTTTCCTGTTCAAGAATCACAGTTTTTTGTCAGTCCATTTCTTTTGAGAAAATAACCGTTGATTTCCTGTAAATCTTTTGACAAGTTAAGTATATCTAATTTCAATCAGCTTGTAATTACATTTATGAAAATATAGTTATAAACAAAAAATCAAAAGAATAAAAAAACAAAACAAAGAGACTATTTGTTTAGGTTTTTGGTATAATGAGGCGGAAAGAAGTAAAAATAAACAACTGAATATAGACATAGATTGAAAATTATAAAAAGTGAGAGGCGCTGAAAGAAATTGCAAGTTACGACAAAAATCGACAAAAACGAGCTTCTGATCCTTTCGCCGGCTTCCCTCCCGTCCCTCCAGCTGAAAAAAGACACGGCAGAAAAGTCGGGCCAAAATCCATTCGTGGATTTTGATGACGTGGATATGCTGAATTGGTATATTCACGAGCGCCGGCATACGAATGAAGCGAATGAACGCTCGGAGCGGACGAAACAGGAATACCGAAACGAGCTTCAGCAATTTGTGAAGCAGCTGATGACCCATGCACCGGAAATCGGATTGGATATCGAGGAAGTGAAAGACCGTTCCCTGTTCAAGTCACTCGAACCCCGACACTTGCGTCGGTGGCAGGAATGGCTGATTACGGAAAGTCCCTATGTCCAAAAACGCGGTTCCTACAGTCAGACAACCATTACTCGAAAAACAACCATTATCCGGTCCTTTTTTCAGTACCTTCATCGGGTGGGTTATATAATGGTAGAAACTCATAACGGATTGCGGAAAGCGACGGTGCGGAAAGACGACCGCCCGAACCGGGATCTCGGTCCGAAGGACGTGGTGGAGATGTTGCGGGGGTTCAAGGCGATCGAGCATCCGGTCATGTTCGGCATCATACTGACACTGACCGCAACGGGGCTCCGGAACGAGGAGTTCTGCAGACTGGATGTACGGGACGTGCAGCGCGACCGGATTCGCGGCGGCTACTTTCTGAGTGTTGTCGGCAAAGGCAACAAGCGTAGGCAGATTCCGCTGAAACCGCGTGTGATGGCAGCCATCGAGGAGTACCGGAAAGCGCGCGGACTTCCGTCGCTGTCCGCTGCAGCTCCCGATTCACCGCTGTTTACGACTGGCCGCGGCACACGGTTCTCACCGAGCTACCTCATCCAGTACATGACGAAGGAGATGGACAAAATCCAGGAACGCGTGAACGGATTGGACGTTACAATTACGCCCCACGTATTCCGTCACGCATTTGCTATTACTTCTCATTTAAACAAAGTGGATATTTACGATATTATGCGCTCGCTTGGCCATGAAAAATTGGATACGACGCAAATTTATTTGGAGAAGATCTTTGCGAAGGAACGGCACGCGGTCAATCAATGGACAGACGATACACTGAAAGAATTTTTATAGAAGTGTAACCACTTAAGTACTTGAGTGTTTAAATAACTTGAAATGCCGGTGTACATCTCTACTTTCAAACGATTCCAAGAGAGAAGGCGCTGACCGCACGCGGAAACCCCAAGGGTGTCATCGTCCACTTCGACCGGGAGAGCATGTATACTCTTATGCCTACCAAGACTTGGTGAAGCAGGAGCACCTAATTAGCAGTATGTCGAGATGGAGAAACCGTTGGGACAATGTCACCACTGAGATGTTTCATTCCAAGCTAAAGTCGGAAAAGTTCCAGTACGTCAAATTTAATTCTCAGCGTAATATTTAGGGCGTGGAAAAGGTGGAGGACTGTATCCAGTACTACAACGATGAATGAATCCCAAAAAATCAGGCTACCTGGCACCGTAAGAATTCGGAACTATGGCAACCTAAGAATGGCACTTTATATATATCTCAAATAGCTATGTCAATCTATTACTATTTAATTTTTTACTATCTGAGCTAATTTCATAAATCGCCTATTTAAAAAAGCGCAGACGGCTTTCCTGTCCATTTTTCCTCTGAAAAATTGATTTTAGGAAGGAATCCATCACTACTTGAACGGACGGGAACCCGCTCGCTTTCCGCGGACTGACCGGCAAGTCTCACCGCCCATTCCGTGCGGCGGGATCTTGCCTGCCAGTTATTCCGCAGGAGTCTCGCAAATTCCCGTTCCGTTCAGATGAAAAAGGAGCAGCTTCTATAGCTGGATTCGAATCAGGCAGCGATCCCGTTCACCGTACCGGCCAGTTTCAGCCTATCGGCTGTCAGCCGGCATGCATTGTAGACAAGTGTGATCAATTGAAAATGAATTTTTGCTTTCTTTGCCAGTGCGATGCCGGACGTTATTCAAATCGAAGTTCTGCTTCAAGTAAGCGTTGACCCGTTCGACAGCGCCACGTGTTTTATACATGGCATCCCATTTCACGGAACTTCTGGCCGGCACAGTATGTTTGCGAAGGTCGATCGACCTTTTGATCTTATAGACTTTCTGACATAGGGAGTCATCCCGCAGCGGACAGGTGGCGCACTCGTGCGGTCTGGTGTATTTCAAGGTTTCATACTTCGTATCGTAACTGTCGTATCGGTACGCGTGTTCCCGGACACATGTCGGCGCGAAGTGCTCATCGAAACCGAGCACTTCTCCTTCCTGACGCGGATTGTAGGCGATCACCGCCTGGAGTTCCATCCGGCGCAGCTGCTCATAGATCGCCTTGTAATCGTAGCCCTTGTCCATGATGCCGGACTGGAACCGGCCGGGCCACCGCGCTTCAATCTGCTTCAAAAGCGGAATGGCGGCTTTCCCGTCATTGAGGCTGCCGGAGCTCATGAGCCCGCTGATGATGTACTGGCTTTCCGTACTTACAGCGAGATGGGCCTTGAACCCATACCAGAAGGTGTTCTTACCGTCGCTGTTTTTCTTGATGCCCCATTTCGGGTCGATCGGCATCTCGCACACGAGTGGTTCAGCCGATTCATCCAGCAGAAAACCATCTCTTTTTCATAAAGGGTCTTGGCGTTTTCCTGTGCTTCCTGTTCAGCGAGCCACCCGTCCCGTTCACTCTTGGACTTGCGTCCACGTTTCTTGGGAGCCGATTTCTCTTTTTTGGGTGAAGCCACGGCTTTATCACGCGCCTCAAAATGCGTCGCATCAATCGCCAGCGATTCTTCCGTAAGGAAGCCTTCCTGGATGGCTTGCGCTACTAGAACATCCTGAATTTTCGACAGTGCGTCCGTCTCGCTGATCACTGCAATCATGCGGGAGTAGGAAGCTTCGGACGGGACGTCATCGGGATAACAGAAAACCGCAGTCGAAGCGAAAGAACGGGTCCTGTCTCAGGCGTTTGACCAATAGCTTGATGGTCGGGATTCCGCTCCACCACACGAGCGATCAACGAATAGATCATCGCGCCATAATTGAGTTCCCTTGGTGCGCCGCGGCGCGTCTTTCTTCTCGAAAACCTCAGTTCCAATGTCGAAAAAACGGCATTGAACCGGTGGGTAGGTTCCATCTCGAATAATTCCTGCATGTCAAACAGGTACTCTTTGTCTTATAATAGGCATAGAGCACTTTCCTCCTGTTCTGGTGTGTTGTGGTGACTACCATTATACAGGATTTAGGGAGGTGCTCCTTTTTATTGTCGTTTCACACCTAGAGCCGCAAAGCCTCGCAATTATGAAATTGATTCATCTAT
>NZ_CP019640.1:982500-1217500 GCF_001999905.1 Planococcus lenghuensis | reverse complement strand
ATAATCGCTTTCGCACATCCTGTCCAAACAGAAGATATGCTGTAATTAAAGCACAGGCAATAAGCGCAAGTAAATCGCCAAAGAGAGCAAGACCGCTGATTCGGAAATCGCCATAGCCGATAATAACGCTTCCGCAAATTGCGATCAATCCGGATATAACGGTTTTCCACGAGATGACTTCCTTAAAAAAGAAGTAAGTACCTGCGAATGCGAAAAGTGGCTGCAATGTCACCAAGACAGTTGAACTTGCAACGGATGTGTAATTAAGCGATTCAAACCATAATATAAAATGAAATGCCAAAAATACTCCAGCAATCATAGAAAATAACCAATCTCTCCTACTCAATTTCTTAATTTCATGTGTATACTTCAGAAAAAATATTGGACTCATAATTAAAATGGAAAAAAGAAGACGGTAGAAGGCAATGACCCCTGCATCAGCAGAAGACCACTTAACAAAAATCGCTGAAAGCGACACAGATATAACACCAATTGCAATTGGTATGTACGGATGAATTTTAGGTTGTTCCACAATGACACCTCTATGTTTTGACTGTTTTGCCCTGTACAAATTCACTTCTTCAGTGTGGCATGGGAGACGCCGGGCTTCAACCTTAACTTTTCTTTCATTCGCTTTATATACTTTCATACAAAAAAAGGATTGAGCACGAAGCTCAATCCTTTCCAACTCTCAACTTATAATGAAGCAACAAGAATTTCTTTTACATCTTCACTCTTCAGTTTAGCAAAATTACCAAACTCACCACGCGCCATTGCTTTTTCTGTAATGAGATCTACTTTAGAATCATCTATGTCATAATCCTTTAACTGTTCAGGCGCTCCGATGGATGACCAGAATTCACGTAATCTGTCGATGCCTTCATTCCCAGTTTCCTCTGCTGTCTTTCCTTCCGGATCAACATCAAAGACACGAACAGCCATCTGTGCAAATCGCTCCGGATTCACTTTCAGATTATGGCGCATCCATTGAGGGAATAAAATTGCGAGCCCGCCAGCATGGGGGATGTCATAGACAGCAGAAACAGCATGTTCTACATTGTGAGTGCCCCAGTCTCCGTTATAGCCCATCTGCAGGAAGTTATTCAGCCCCATCGTACCGGCGAACAGAATCGTTTCCCGATGTTCATAGCTTTCAAGGTCATTCACCAATTTCGGTGCAGTTTCAATTATTGCTTTAAGTACACCTTCACACATCCGATCCTGTACCGGTGTGTTAGTTGCATTATGGAAATACTGTTCAAAGATATGTGACATCATATCCACAATGCCGTACACTGTCTGGTCGGCCGGGACCGTCAGTGTATAAGTAGGATCCAGGATCGAAAATTTAGGGAATGTATACGGACTGCCCCATCCATACTTTTCCTGGGTTTCTTCGTTTGTGATAACAGAGCCGGCATTCATTTCCGAGCCGGTCGCAGCGAGTGTCAGAACAGTCCCGAACGGGAGACCGGCCTCTGGTGTGGCTTTACGGGTAACCAGATCCCATGCATCGCCGTCATACTTTGCACCGTTGGAGATTAGCTTGGCACAATCAATAACCGATCCGCCACCGACCGCAAGAATGGAATCGATCTTTTCTTTTTTGCAGATTTCAATTCCTCTGCGTGCAGTTGAAATGCGCGGGTTTGGTTCAACTCCCGACAACTCGAATACATCAAGATCCGCTTCTTTTAGCGTCTCCATGACTTCATCATACAGTCCATTCTTTTTAATGCTGCCTCCGCCATAGACGACGAGAACTCTTTTACCATACTGCGGCAATTCAGTTTTCACTTTTTCCAGCTGACCTTTACCGAATATCAGTTTTACAGGATTGTAAAAAGAAAATGCATTCATTATGTTCATCCTCCTCTTTTTCTGTTCCTTCTATAGTATGTCGATTTTCTTGGATGAATGCAAAAAAACCGCCCCGAGTAAGAATCGGAACGGCTTTATCGTATTTAAACCCAACCTCGGAAGCGTGCTGCTTCAGCTGTCTTGCGGGCACCTACCATATAGGCGGCGAGCCGCATATCAATATTTCGGGACTGGGAGACGGAATAGATGTTCTCAAAGGCATCCGTCATTTTCTTCAGTAATTTTTCACTAACTTCTTCTTCAGTCCAGTAGTACCCTTGGTTGTTCTGTACCCATTCAAAGTATGACACAGTCACACCACCGGCACTTGCCAGCACGTCAGGTACCAGCAGAACACCGCGATCTGCCAGAATTTTCGTCGCAGCTGTTGTGGTCGGACCGTTCGCCGCTTCTACAACGATCGATGCTCTGATACGATCTGCGTTTTCTTCTGTGATCTGATTGGAGATTGCTGCCGGGACAAGAATATCACAGTCCAGCTCCAGCAATTCCTGGTTTGAAATGGTATCTTCAAACAGGGTCGTTACTGTGCCGAAACTGTCCCGCCGGTCGAGTAAATACTCGATATCCAGTCCGTCGGGGTCGTGAAGCGCACCATATGCATCGGAAATTCCGATAACTTTTGCCCCTGCGTCATAAAGAAACTTCGCCAGAAAGCTGCCGGCGTTCCCAAAGCCCTGGATAACGACACGTGCACCTTTGACTTCAAGACCGCGTTTTTTTGCTGCTTCGTTTATACAGATGGTCACACCTTGCGCAGTCGCTTTATCACGGCCTTGCGAACCGCCAAGCACCAGCGGTTTCCCGGTAATGAAACCTGGGGAGTTAAATTCATCAATCCGGCTATACTCATCCATCATCCACGCCATGATCTGTGAATTTGTAAAGACGTCCGGTGCTGGGATGTCTTTGTTCGGTCCAACGATCTGGCTGATGGCACGCACATAACCGCGGCTCAGCTTTTCAATCTCATACATGGACATTTCACGCGGATCACAGATAATACCGCCTTTACCTCCGCCATATGGCAAGTCGACAATCCCACACTTCAGTGTCATCCACATGGACAGGGCTTTTACTTCTTCCCGGTTCACTTCGGGATGGAAGCGAACGCCGCCCTTGGTCGGTCCCACTGCATCGTTATGCTGTGCGCGGAAACCGGTGAAGACTTTCACATTGCCATCATCCATCCGGACTGGGATACGTACTTCAAGCATACGGAGAGGTTCTTTCAATAGTTCAAACACTGCCTCGTCGTAACCAAGCTTGTCGAGGGCTTCTTTGACAACTTCCTGAGTCGACGTAAACAGATTCAAATTTTCAGTCATTGGTTTGATTCGCCTCTTTGTTTAGTAGTTATCACTCCGCACTCATTGTATCATAGGTGCAGTCGGATGTGACTAGTGAATATTATCAGGAAAAGACTTTTCGGATGCGCTCAATGGCCCAGTCGAGATCTTCCTGGGAAATAATAAGCGGAGGTGCAAAACGAATAACTGTATCGTGTGTTTCTTTGCAAAGCAGGCCCAACTCTTTCAGTTCTTCGCAATAGGGTCTTGCCGCTTCATTCAATTCCATACCGATAAAGAGTCCGCGTCCACGCACTTCTTTAACTGAAGGATGATTGATCTCTTTCAGTTTCCCCATGAAGTATTCGCCGAGTTCCTGAGAACGGTCAGCCAGTTTTTCCTCTACAAGCACTTCCATTGAAGCGATGGATACAGCACAAGCGAGCGGATTGCCGCCGAATGTGGAACCATGCGAGCCAGGATTGAAGACACCAAGGACATCCTCATCAGCTACCACACAAGAGATCGGGAATACTCCGCCTCCAAGCGCCTTCCCGAGAATATACATATCCGGCTTTACGTCTTCCCAATCACAGGCGAACATTTTACCGGTACGGCCAAGGCCAGCCTGAATTTCATCGGCTACGAATAACACGTTATTCTCCCGGCAGATTTCGCGTGCTTCTTTCAGAAATCCTTCCGGTGGAATGACAATACCCGCTTCCCCTTGAATCGGTTCAAACAGGAACATCGCTGTGTTCGGAGTGATTGCTTCCCGTAATGCAGCTGCATCACCATATGGTACCAGATTGATCCCCGGAAGCATCGGTCCGAATCCGCGGCGGTATTCCGCCTCTGAAGAAAGCGATACTGCAGTCATTGTGCGGCCATGGAAATTGCCGTTACATGCAATAATTTCAGCTTTCCCTTCTTCAACACCTTTTACGTCGTACGCCCAGCGCCGCGCCGCCTTGACAGCAGTTTCTACTGCTTCAGCTCCTGTATTCATCGGAAGGGCCATTTCTTTGCCGGAAATTTCACAGATCATTTCATACCAAGGGCCAAGCTGGTCGTTATGGAATGCACGCGAGGTCAAAGTCACGCGATCTGCCTGATCTTTCAGTGCCTGAATAATCTTAGGATGGCGGTGGCCCTGGTTTACTGCGGAATAGGCAGAAAGCATATCCATGAATTTATTGTCTTCCGGGTCTTTTACCCAAACACCTTCTGCCTCGGCGATAACAATCGGCAGTGGATGATAATTATTTGCACCGAATTTTTGCGTCTGTTCAATTACTTCATTTGTCTTTACCATTTTGACACTCCTCCTTTGATAAAAAAGGCAGACTTCTGTCTGCCTTTTTCTTTAAAACGTTTCAGATGTGACTTTTGCCTGCATGTGAAGCTGCAGGTAATCCGGGCCCCCTGCTTTCGAGTCAGTACCGGACATATTGAATCCGCCGAATGACTGATAGCCAACGATAGCACCTGTTGCATTGCGGTTGAAATACAGGTTACCGACATGGAAATCTTCACGCGCCTGTTCGATGTGCTCACGGTTTCTCGTGATGACTGCACCGGTCAGACCATATTCCGTGTTGTTCGCCATTTCGATCGCTTCGTCAAAGGATTTCGCTTTTGTAAATCCGACAACCGGGCCAAAAATCTCTTCCTGCATGATCCGGTCTTTGGAATCAACGTCCGCAAAGATTGTCGGCTGGATGAAGTAACCAGTTGAATCATCGCCTTCACCGCCAGCAACAAGGCGACCTTCTTTTTTACCAATTTCGATGTACTTCATAATCTTATCAAATGCAGCCTGGTCAACAACAGGGCCAACCTTATTGCTGAAGTCGGTTGGATCGCCGACTACCAGTTCTTTAGTCAGAGCAATCGAACGCTCCAGCACTTCATCATATACATCCTGGTGAACGATTGCCCGAGCACCTGCAGAACATTTCTGACCGCTGAACCCGAATGCAGATTTGACGATTGACTGTGCCGCAAGTTCCAAATCTGCGTCATTGTCAACAACCACTGAATTTTTGCCGCCCATTTCAGCAATCAGACGCTTCATCCAGATCTGACCCTCGGAAACTTTTGAAGACCGTTCAAAAATCCGGAGTCCGACTTCACGCGAACCTGTGAATGAAATGAAGCGGGTTCTTGGATGGTCAACGAGGTAATCCCCAACTTCTGCACCTGAACCCGGGATAAAGTTGATGACCCCCGCAGGCATTCCTGCCTCTTCCATAACTTCAATAAATTTATAAGCTACAACCGGTGTTGAAGAAGACGGCTTCAGGAGTACTGTATTCCCAGTCACCATTGCCGCAACCGTTGTACCTGCCATGATTGCAAAAGCAAAGTTCCATGGCGGAATGACAACACCGACACCAAGCGGAATGTAGTCATAGCGATTGAACTCGCCTGGACGAGATTCCATCGGCATGCCATCTTTCAGGCGCAGCATCTGGCGGCCGTAGTATTCCATGAAGTCGATTGCTTCTGCCGTATCCGCATCCGCTTCATTCCACGGCTTCCCTGCTTCTTTTGTTAAGAGTGCTGAAAATTCGTTTTTGCGCCGGCGTACGATCGCAGCTGCCTTAAACAGAATATCTGCACGAACTTCCGGATTCACCTTTTTCCACGTGTTGAACTTTTCATCTGCGACTTTCATCGCACGTTCAGCAAGTTCTTTATTCGCTTTAGAGACGCGTCCGACCACTTCATCTTTCTTTGCCGGATTGTAAGAAACGATTTTATCATCAGTTGTTACACGTTCTCCCCCGATGATCAACGGATAATCCTGTCCAAGGTAACCTTCCACCGTTTTAAGAGCTTCTTCGTAAGCTTTGCGGTTTTCCTCGATTGAGAAATCTGTAAATGGTTCGTGTTTGTAGGGAATCATGGAAATCCTCCTTCATAATGGCTTTGTGCAAAAAAAATTTGCGGTTGCAGCTTGTTTACATATATAATAATGCAAAAGATTATTGCTTTTTTCAAGTGTTTTCGTTTAATTTTAGAATTTTTAGTGAGGTGAGCATCATGGAAAGACCAAAAATTGATCTAAACCCTTTCTATGAGCACGCAATTCAGCAAGCAGAAATTGGCGTACATGCGGTTGATACAGCAGGTACAACAATTATTTATAATCGGAAAATGAAGCAGATTGAAGGTTTGGAATCTGCTGAACTCATGGATCGGTCACTGCTGGAATTGTTCCGTTTTGACCGGGAAGACAGCACTTTACTGCGCGTCCTGCAGACCGGGGAACCGATTTTGAACGTGAAACAGACGTACTGGAACCGCCGGGGACAGGAAATTACAACTATCAATGATACTTACCCTGTCCGGGAGCGGGAGAAACTGATCGGGGCGATCGAACTTTCCCGGGACGTTACAAAACTGGAACGCGCCATGTACCAGCCGCTGAAAAACAATGAAGAGCCAGTAACATTCGCCAGCATAACAGCTGTTTCCACAAGCATGCAGCGGGTGGTTGAAACAGCCAAAAAAGCAGCCATTGCCCGGCTCCCCGCTTTACTGATCGGAGAATCCGGCACCGGCAAGGAATTTATCGCTGAAGCGATTCATCAGGCCGCGGCCGATGCCGGTCAATTCTATACATTATACTGCCACAGCGCTGACCAGGAGTTGATCCATCAGCTCTCACTTGAACTGAAAGAGCTGGAAAATGGCACTATATTCTGTGAAAGAATCGACATGATGCCGCACGAGCTGCAGTCGCATCTACTTCATGTCCTTGAAAACTGCCGGTCAAACGGCATTTACTATATTGCCAGTGTTGCAGGGGATCCGGTGGAATTGATTGCTTCCAACCGCCTTTTAAAAGAATTGTACTACTTCTTTTCTTCTCTCTCGATACAGATTGAACCCCTTCGGAACCGGAAGGAAGATATTGTGCCATTCACGGAAAGCTATTTTGAGAAACACCGGCTTCAGTACGGATCCGCCATCCATGGATTAAGCGAAGAAGTCAAACGGCTGTTTTTCCTCTACGACTGGCCAGGCAATCTTAAAGAATTGGAAATGCTTCTTGATGAGATTGCCTCTGTGGCAGCGGCTGATGAAATCGTCACACCTGATTTGCTTCCTGCTCATTTTCTCCAGCGGATTCAGCCGGATGGGGGACGGAAACCGGAAGATTTTGTGGTTTTCTCTAAAAAAGAACTGATTCCGCTCGATGCCTATCTCCAGGAGGCGGAAAATTATTATTTGCAGAAAGCGCTGAATATGTATGATGGAAATGTTACAAAAGCTGCTGAAGCGCTTGGTATGAGCAGACAAAATCTTCAGTACCGGCTTCGCAAAATGAAAAAAAACGAAGGGCAGAGTTAATCTGCCCTTCGTTTTTATTATTACTGTCCGGATTTTTTAATCCATTCCTGCATCTTATCCCGGAGAGAATTAAATCCTTCCGAATCCCGCTCATCGACCCGGGATTGCAGCGATTGGCGTGAACCGCTGTCTTTTCGGGGTGCCGGTGGCTTTTCCTGAGTCGCACGGATAGACAGGCTGATTTTATTTGCCTGTTCGTCAACTTCCAGTACTTTCACATTCACTTCCTGCCCAATCGCCAGAAATTCACTTACTTCTTTTACATACCCATAAGTAATTTCGGAGATATGCACAAGCCCCTGTGTTTCCTCGTCCAATGCTACAAATGCTCCGTAAGGCTGGATGCCGGTAACTTTCCCGACAACCACATCGCCTGCCTGATACTGTTTTTTCATCTTTTAACCGCTCCTAGTCTGCTGAAAATTTTCTATATACGAAATAGCATCTCCGTATTATAGCATACCTGGCAGAGACCGGCAAAATCATTATCAGTACAGCACTTGCCAGTACCCATCTTCAAAAACCATGCTCAAGGAATGCCATTGAATCGATTCGTCCCCGGCTGTGTAATTGATGATGAGTTCGCCCAGCGGCAAATCGTTGGCTATATAGCTTCTTGAAAAGAAAGTGAGGGTTTCAATTTCATCAATTGGCCGGTGATCTGTTCGATCCGCTTCGATCTGCTTCAACTGTTCAAGTGTCAGCTGCGCACCGAACGCTTCACCGAGAAGTTCATGCATAGTGGTGAAATCTTCCGCTTCCCGTGCGGTGAAATACAGACCGGCCACTTCAAGCGGTGACAGTTCTTTCAGCAATGCAGAATCCATTTGCCGGTCCGTATACCGATCATACAGGGCTTTAGCTTCGGTCCAAAAATTCTGCGCCTGGTCCGGATTTGTCAGTTCAACATTTTCAGCAAGCTGATGAACCATTTTCCAGACTCCAGTCTCTGTTGTCTGCAATGTGGGACCTGGCTGGTAAATCATTGGCTCTTCACTGGATCGCCGTTCGGCGTGTGCCTCTGCCAGTAATACCCGCCCTTCCCGCCGTTTCTGATGTTCATTAAATTCGATCCGGCTGTACCGCTCACTTAAAGACGGGCTTGGCTGCCAGTTCTCCGTGTATTTTTCCAGCTCCGGTTTCAGAATCGCGTCTGCAAGCAAATGCCACATCGCTTCAGGATTTTCCTGTTTATTGGCATACTCGTACAGTAAAAACACTTCTGCAGCAGTCGCATTTTCCAGGTGCCGGTCACTGTAATCGGAGATGAATGCATCATATAGTTCTTCCGTTTCGCTGAATAGGCCGCTTTCTTTCTGCAAGTCCAGCAGTTCATTGCCAACTTCCAAGTCGGCGCCCGGAAGAAGTGCCGCCAGTTTTCCTTCCCGCTCCAGTTCGAATGCCTTATCAATATCCCGGAATTCCAATTGCTCATAAGACGCGGATGCTGTCCATCCGCTTGCCTCCATTTCCTCGACAATCGGGAGAAGAAGGTAAATGATCGGATCCACTGAGCTATGTTTCAGCAGCCCTGTCAGCGCCTGGCGGGTTTCAGGCCTCATCTCGCCTTCCTCGGTAAATGCCGGTTTCTTCTCCGAGCCATGCAGCAGCATCCAGAACGTCACAGAAAACAGGGATTCTGTTTTGCTGTAGAGTCTGGAGTCTGCATCCGCCATTGTAAGTGCATGACCCATGGAGGTGAGCATGTACTCGATATCCTGCTCCGGGTAAAGCAAACCGGTTTCATCGTAGTAAGGCGCTTGCTGCAGAATCCATAAATAAAAGTGGTTGTCCTCGGAAAGAGACAATCCATTGCTGTTCATCAACTCAGACATATTGCGCCGGATCATGAACCGGTCTTCGTTGGGATGCACTTGCAACATCAATGCCTGCGCATGCAGGGAGTCGAGCAGTTCTTCCACTTCCGCCGGCACCTCACCCCGCTGGGCCATGAGCATCTCTGCTGACAGCTTATCTTCATAGCGGAATTGCTTCAGCTCTTCCTGATAATCCATTAATATGGATTCGGCCCGAAAGCGCAATTCGCTGGTTTTTTCAGCGATTTGCTCCAGAAACACCTGGGTCTCATCGGAATGCAGTGGATACATCCGGACAGAATCGATCATGTCCCCGGGCAATTGCAGCTGGCGGAGCACTTCCAAGTAAACCCGCTCAGCTTTCTCAGGCGAGTCAGCCATCGATTCCAGCATATCTTCCCCCAATTTTTCTTCCAGCGCTTCATCAGCTTCACGCACGAAATTGAATTGGTTGAAGTCTTCCACATCCATGCCAAGCGTCTGTGCCGCTTCCAGACGGGTATCTTCGTACTCTGCCCGCCAAGCCTCCACTCTGTCAGCGCTTAGCACATCTTCTGATTCGGCTGCCGTCTTTTCTTCTTCTGCCGGCTCACTATACAGAAACGACAGACCGATCACTGCAGCCATCAGCACCCCGGCAGCAGCTGTGGCAATAGTTGACTTTCTGCTGATCGCAGGCGCCGGTGCCGGTGACTCCTGATGCATCTCCGGTTCTTCTTCGGACGGCCCTTCCTGAAGTTCCGCAAAAGAAAACGGCAACCGGTTATAGGAAAGGTTAAGCAATTTCAGCCGTTTTTCAGCAAGATCTTTTGTAAGCCCCAATGCTGCTGTCAAGTGCTGCATACTTTCATCGATCTGCAATCGAACAGCCGGAAGAGAAATATCCAGCACTTTTGCCGTCTGCTCTTCTGACAAAGAATGAAAATAAATGAAGATAAGAGGCAGCCGGGCTTCTTCTTCAAGATTAACAACGTTCCTGTGTAATTCCCGATCTTCTTCAAAAGCCAATTGTTCATTTTCTGTTGTTAATCGGATCTGTTCAATGTGGATTTGGGCAGCGGCTTCTGTAAACAGCAAATCCAATAGGTCTTCTGCCTGGTTTCCGTCTATCTGCTGCCAGAGCCGTTCAAAAACGATGTCGGCAAAACGGACGGCCCTTTCCGGTGACAGACCGTTCTGATAGCCGAAGCGGGCGATGCGCAATCTCTCCTCTGATTCCCACGACTGAAAAGCTTCCTTATTCCGGGCAGCGGCTTTTTTCAATAATTCTTCTCTGTGCATTTCTGTCCGCCTCCCTCGGAATTCTCTGTATTTCTTTCACTCCCATTATTCAATACGTTCTTTTATCAAACATTTCAGATTGTTCCTTAATTATATAGCAGATTTATCTTTAACCTCAAAAAAAGCTACTTTTTTCGATCTCCATCCTGTAGAATGAGGAAATCTAACTGGCTTGAGGAGTGAATCATATGCAACAACGCGAACAATGGACTTCCAAAATCGGTTTTATCCTTGCTGCTGCCGGCAGTGCAATCGGCCTCGGGGCGATTTGGAAATTCCCTTATGAAACAGGCACACACGGAGGAAGTGTTTTTATCCTTCTGTTTATCATCAGCACACTGGCAATCGGACTTCCCGTTTTACTTGCCGAATTCGTAATCGGTCGCCGCGGACAGGCGGATGCAGTAACCAGTTTTAAAAAACTGGCGCCCGGCCACCCTTGGTTTCTGATCGGCTGGTCCGGCTTTTTCTTTTCGTTTATCATTCTATCATTTTACAGTGTCGTCGGCGGATGGATTCTTTCTTACCTCTTCCGCTCGCTGCTGTTTCAATTGTCCGGACTTGGTGATGATGCATACGGTAATCTGTTCACCTCCGTCATTGCCAATCCATGGGAAGTACTGATCGCACAGGCGGCGTTCATGCTTCTGACAATCTGGATTGTCCAGGGCGGCATAAAAGACGGAATTGAACGGGCAAGTAAATTCATGATGCCTGCACTCCTGATTTTTCTGCTGATTCTGATGGTCCGGTCACTGACATTGGATGGCGCATTGGAAGGTGTCCGGTTCATGTTTGTGCCGGATTGGTCCTTCTTAACATTTGAAACGGCTCTTGTTGCGCTCGGACAGGCATTTTTCTCGCTGAGTGTTGGCGTCTCCGGGATGATCACGTATGCCTCGTACTTATCAAAGTCCGAGAGCTTAGGCCGATCTGCCATCAGTGTGGCCGCCCTAAATATCGGCGTGTCGATCATGGCCGGTCTGATTATTTTCCCTGCAGTTTTCGCACTTGGATATACACCTGATGCCGGACCGGGCCTTGTGTTCATCATTCTGCCGGCCATATTTGATCAGCTGTTCTTCGGACAGGTGCTGATCATTCTGTTTTTCATCCTTCTGCTGTTTGCAACGCTCACTTCATCGATTTCCATGCTGGAGATTGTCGTTTCGATTGGTGTAAAAGACAGATATGCCCAGCGACAGCGGGTGGCTTGGATTTATGGATCGCTGATTTTCCTGGTAGGCATTCCAAGTGCTTTGTCATTCGGTGTGCTTTCTGAACCTTATGCATTCGGCTTTACGTTCTTTGATTTTGCTGATATCCTGACAAGCCGGATTGGACTGCCGCTCGGCGCATTTTTCATCTCGCTGTTTGCCGGTTATATTATGACCACGCAACAGAAAGAAGAAGAACTGGATGGCGCTTCTGTGTGGGTCAATCTCTGGAACATCCTGATCCGCTATGCTGCCCCAATTGCAATTGCCACTGTCTTTATTCAAGGAATTGCAGCAGTGCTGGTGCAGTAATTTTCAGATATCTGACACACTTTCAACCCAAATTTTCTAAAAATATGCTATACTGAAATTAACAAAGTAGTACAAAAATTAAATAAAGGAGGGCAAAACGATGAAAGACAACCTGCACACACAGCTCCAATTGGCCAGAAAAGAGCGGAATATGTCACTGGAAGATTTGTCATTGAAGTCCCGAGTAGGCGTTGCCCGCCTCCAAGCTTATGAATCCGGTCAGGATGTGCCTTCTGCACAGACCCTGCTGAAACTTTCGAATGCACTTGAAATTCCAGTCTTTAATCTATTAGATGGCGTAGAAATGGAAGAAAAGCCTAAAACCGAATCTGTTTAATTTCAACCTTAGGAAAAGCAGCAATCTGCTTTTCCTTTTTTATTGGCTATGTTAACTATCTATTTTGGCCTTCCGCAAAACAGCTCCACTTTCCGCTGTTCGCTCTATGTTTCCGCGGTGAAAAAATCAATATTAATGTTTATTAAACTCAAAAAAGACATGCCGGGAAGGGCATGTCTTTTTGTGTTACTTTATTTTCCGGAGCAAGTACAGTAAATACGGAGTTCCGATCAATGCCACGATGAGTCCACTCGGAATATCCTGCGGCGCGATGACCGTCCGGCCGATGAAATCAGCCAGAACCAGCAGCAGACCGCCCAGTAATCCGGATACGGCCATCAGCGGCAAGTGTCGGAAGCCGATGAGCCGGCGGGCGATATGGGGAGCTACGAGACCGATAAAGCCGATGGTTCCCACAAGCGACACGGCAGCTGTACTGATCGCAACACCGATAATAAGCGCACCCACCCGCGCGCGACGGACATTCAGCCCGAGGCCTGATGCAACTTCATCACCGAATGTCAGGGTATCCAGGCTCCGTGTGACATAAACGGCCGGAATGATGAATAAGGCAAAAAGCAGCAAAGCGAATTGCACATCTTCCCAGCTTTTCGCATAGGTGCTGCCTGACAGCCAAACGAGCGCAGATGCCACAGCCAATTCCGCTTTTACAATAAAAACCTGCGTGGCAGCAGAACCGAACGCGGAGATGGCAATCCCCATCAATGCCACAAGCATCGGCTGGAAATTATTCTTCCAGGCAGTGATCAGGATAATTCCGAGCGCTAAAGCAGCTCCAACCGCCGCCCCGAGCGGCAAGAATGCAACCGGGACAGCGGGAAACAGCACGAGCAGCAGCATCGCACCCGCACCGCCCATTGAAGTAACGCCAAGCACACTGGCATCCGCCAGCGGATTCCGGAGCACTCCCTGTAAGATGACCCCGGTAATCGCAAGCATCACGCCGACGATAAATGCGGTCAGCACGCGCGGCACCCGGAAACTCCACACAGCCGATCCTGTCCAATCCAATGTCCATTCCGAGCCATTGAAGCTGAATGCAATAGTGATAGCTGCAGCCAGCATGACGAGCAGCGCCGGCACAAGCACGGTAATACGGACAGGTTTCAGCGTTCCGCCCATTTGCCGGTCACCGCGCTTCATTGAACGAGCCGTTCTCCAGGCAAGGTATAAAAGCCATGGGCCGCCAATCAACGCCGTCATGGCACCAGCCGGCACTTCCTGACCGGGCTGGATGAGGCGTCCAAAAACATCAGCGCCGATCAGTGTCACACTTCCCCACAGAAAGGAGTGAATGAAAATCTGAAGATGCCCTCTGATGCCCATCATCCGGACGATATGCGGTGCCATTAAGCCGATAAATCCGATCGGCCCTACGACGCTGACCGTAGCGGCTGCCAGCACAATCGCAGCACCCCACGTTGCCAGCTTGACTCCACGGACATTCTGCCCGAGAGAGGAAGCCACATCTTCTCCAAGGGCGAAAATGTCCATCGGCTTCGCAAGCAGCAGGATCGCTATGTATGCAATTGTGATAATTGGCGCTGCAAATAACACGCCATTCCAATTCAGTTGGACTAATGTGCCGGCTCCCCACAAAAAGAGTCCGTTCGTTTCATTTTCAAACAGCAGCTGAAAAGCACCTGTCAACGAAGCAAACAACAAGGAAACGATCATTCCGGTCAGCGCAACGCGCACCGGATCCATCTGCCTGCCGGACAGCAGCACAACAAGCGTTGCGGATATCGCAGCACCGACAAGTGCTGTCAAGAACGGAAAAGTTCCCAGCAAGCCGGGAAAGAAAATTGCAGATAACACTACAAAAAAGAAAGCGCCCGCATTGATGCCGAGCGTGCTTGGCGCAGCAAGAGGGTTATTCGTAAGGGTCTGCAGCGCAGCACCGGCTGCAGCGAGGGCACCTCCGGCCAATATACCCACAGCCAGACGCGGCAGTCGCAGCGACACTACAATGTCCTGCACTTGCCCTTCCGTCCACACGTTGCGCAGCAATTCAGCTGCTGTATAATCCGCCTGCCCCTGCGTCAGATGGAAGACCGATAATACAACAAGCAGGAAAAAGCCCCCTGTCAGCGAGACAAAGGACTTCGTTTTCCCTTTTACCATCATTCAGTCACCAAAGTCTCAACTACTTGATCAACCAATGTCATTGCAGACAACGGACCGCCGTAAAGCCATGTGTCTGCTCCAAGATCGAACAGTCGATCTTCCTGAACAAAGCTGAGGTTTTCCCAGACTGGATTATCAGCCAGCTGGTTTTCATATATATTGTCTTCATCTGGAACTGTATAAAGATAATTGACATCTTCATACTGGGTTAAGCCTTCCACATTAAATGTGCTGGAACCGAATACTTCAAACTGATCAGGTTCATGTACGTTATTCAACCCGATTTTCTCCAGAATCATGGAAGCCATGGAATGTGGGGTGAACACCCGGATTTCAGGTGCCTGCGGCCCTGTATAGGCGAGCGTCAGAATAAAGTCATCCGTTGCAAGGTCTGCCGCCTCAATCGTTTCTGCCGCTTCTTCATAAGTGGCATCCAATTCAGCCAGCACTTCTTCAGCCTGTTCCTCTTTTCCGACCGCTTCTGCCATTTCATTGAATGTTGTAATCATTTCTTCGTACAAGTCAATATTTGCTTCTTCTTCCGGATACGGATTAAAGAGAACAGTCGGCGCGATATCTTCCAGCTGATCGAGCATCGCTTCATGACGGAAATCCACACCGATGATGAGATCCGGATCAATTTCGGCAATCGCTTCCAAGCTCGGCTCGGACCGGCCACCGACGTCAACAACTGAATCAGCCAGCTGCGGTTCAATGTTCACATATTCGCCATACTGTTCGATATCAGCCATGCCTGCCGGCTGAACTCCGAGTGCCAGTAAGTTCTCAGCGTATGTCCATTCCAGCACCACTACTGTTTCGGCCGGTTCTTCTAGCACCACTTCACCGTTTGAGCCTTCAATTACAATCGGCTCGCCGCCTTCTTCTGCTACTTCAATCTCTGCGGCTTCTTCTGCTTCAGGCTCGGCTGCTTCTTCTGCTCCGCAGGCTCCCAGTGCCAACATCAACGCCATCGCAGGCATTAGCTTGAATTTCTTAATCAATTTATTTCCCCTCCAGCTTCCATTTGATAACCATTCTCAATGCTTTTTAATTGTACGAAGTTCCTGACGGTTTGTAAAGGTTTTTCACAAATAAGTTGAAAATGATTCTCACTTACCTTAAATTTATGTTATGATTGCATCATTAACTTATATCCACTCAGTCAATTTTGACATATATGGAGGAATCGTGTAATGACTAACGCAGTCCACACTGACCATCTGACAATCGGTTATGATGACCGGTTATTGTTTGAAAACTTGAATTTATCTATTCCCCGCGGAGAGATATCAGTCTTTGTCGGCAGCAATGGCTGCGGGAAATCCACCCTGCTCCGGTCCATCGCCCGGCTTTTGAAGCCGCAGGAAGGATCCGTCGTGCTGGAAGGAAAAGAAGTTCATAAAATGTCATCCCGTGAAGTGGCAAAAAAGATGGGAATCCTGCCGCAGTCGCCGGTCTCTCCGGAAGGGCTCACAGTGCATGACCTTGTTAAACAAGGACGGTATCCGCATCAGACATGGCTCAAGCGCTGGACCGAAGAAGATACAGAAAAAGTTGAAGCAGCCATGAAAGCGACCCGGGTGGACGAATTCCGCGACCGCGCAGTGGATGAGCTTTCCGGCGGCCAGCGTCAGCGGGCTTGGATTGCGATGACGCTCGCTCAGGATACAGAAATCATCCTGCTCGATGAACCGACGACTTATTTGGATATGACCCATCAGATTGAAATCCTTGATCTGCTGTTTGAATTGAATGAAACGCAGGGCCGTACAATTGTCATGGTTCTTCATGACTTGAACCTGGCATCCCGGTATGCGCATAACATCATTGCGATTAAAGATGGTGAAGTATTTGGTCAAGGCACGCCTGAACGGGTCATCAGCTGTGAGCTGGTTCGGGATGTTTTCGGCATGGAATGCCAAGTGGCAAAAGATCCGCTGTTCGGAACGCCACATTGCATTCCATTCGGTCGCGGACGCTGCATTGTACCTGAAATCCGCGATGCCATGAGTGGCACCTGATATGGAAGGATTAGACCGGTTTCAATTATTCCTGACTGAGGAGCCGGATGGCTTTATGTCCCTTGCTGAAGCTATCGGCTCCCGCTCCCAGGAATTGATCGATGATCTTAAACACACAACCGGAGCTCCAACCTCTGCCGTAGCGTCGTCCGTCTTCATGCGGCGCTTCGGCCTTTTTATTGCCGGTCAACTTTATTTGCTGGCCCATGGACAGATTTGGGACGGTCCGCCGGGTGCTGTCCGGTTAAAACAAACGGCTCACGGCATTGCGTTCAGTGCTGATTCCCGCTTTATCCGTAAGCGGAAAGAAGAAGACCTTGCCTTGGTTCTGAAGCAGCAGGCTGCACCGGTTGTGGAAAGTGTCCGGAAAGCTGGTCATGTCTCCAAATTAATTTTATGGGAAAATATTTGGGGATATGTCATTTGGATGTACGGGATGACTGATACCGAACAGGCGCAGGCGGATGTCCAGCAGCTGCTGGATGACGACTTCTGGAAGCCGGACATGAAAAAATCCCACTTCCGCCAGTTTTTAAACGGAAAAACGTTAGCGGAATCGCAACAGGATTATAAACGGCTGACTTGTTGTCTGTATAAGGAACTTCCTGATACCGATAAATGCCCTTACTGCCCATTGGCAAAATAAGAAAGCGGACCCTATAAGCGTTGGGTCCGCTTTTTCCGTTTCAAATGATACATTTTGCTTCGAATTTGATGGCGAGGAGTTTATAAGATACATCGATGCATCTCTCAATCGGAATCCATTGTTTGAAGGAGAACTCGTAAGCACGCTGGATGATCTTCGCCAGGTCTGTCGGATGGTCCATTCGCTGAAGTGCCGCGAGTACGTCCTCTACTTCAATGCCGTACTGCTCTTCCCCGATACGGAAAGGATCCCATTGCCTCAGCAATTCCCCTGCTCTTCTGTTCATTTCAACTGTATCCATCTTCTCACCTTACAACTTTTTGTCATTAAACGTTATAATAGCACAGAATCAAAAAAAGAAAAGAGGGATCTGATTGGAGACGTTTGAGGAATTGTATGACCGCCGGAACACCAGCTCAGTCAAGTGGGATCTCATGGAAACTGTCTATGGCATTAAGGATGCTTCCGGTATCCTACCCATGTGGGTGGCTGACATGGATTTTCCGGCTCCGCCTGCGGTGACTGCGGCATTGAAGGAGCGGCTGGATCATCCGATTTTCGGCTATACCTTCGAAGGGGAAAAAACCCGTGCCTCCGTTCACAATTGGCTTCGCGACCGGCACGGCTGGGAAACGGAAAGCACGTGGATCCTATTTCGGCATGGGGTCATTCCAGCCATGGCGGAAGTGATTGATACCTTTTCATCTGTCGGAGACCGGATTCTTGTCACACCACCTGTATATCCGCCATTCTTCAGTCTGCCCGAAAAACTGAAACGGGAAGTAGTGTACTGCGAACTGACTGATACAGACGGCCGCTACACATTGGATTTTGACAAATTGGATGAAGCCCTGCAAGGAACAGCCATTTTCCTGCTCTGCAATCCACATAACCCCGGCGGTATCGTCTGGAGTCGGGAAGAATTGGAGCGAATCATTCATCTATGTGCTAAGCACGATGTACTCATATTATCTGATGAAATCCATTCCGATCTGGTACTTGACTCAAACCGGCATGTTCCTGCTGCTTCAGTTGCTGGTGATGAGCTGTTCCGAATCATTACGTGTGTGGCTCCGACGAAGACGTTCAATCTGGCTTCACTGCAAGCTTCAGCTATGCTTGTACCGGATCCGGACAAACGCAAAAAACTGGAAGACTATGCGGCTGCACACGGCCACATATTCATCAGTGCACTCGGCACAACGGCAATGCAGGCTGCATACGACCATGGTGCTCCATGGCTCGAAGAACTGCTGGCAATTGTATCTGACAACATGGATATAGCAATCCGTGAGCTGACCAGCCAAATTCCCGGTCTGCGCATTCAAAAGCCCGAGGCAACTTATTTGCTGTGGATTGATTACAGGGAACTGGGCCTGACAGAAAAAGAGGTCATGGAACTTTTGCTGACAAAAGGGAAAGTAGCGCTGGAACCTGGAACAAAATACGGGCCTGGCGGCGAAGGTTTCCTGCGGATGAACGTCGCCTGTCCACGCCCCGTGCTAGAGGACGGAATCCAGCGCGTGATCACAGCGTTTACAAAATGAAAAATCAGCAGCCGCTATTTACGCGGCTGCTGATTTTTTCGTTCTCTTAGAATCCGTTCTTCCAGTTCTTTCGTCTTCTGTTCATCCCGCTTGGACTTTTTAATAACCCACCGGAATACGAATGCGGCAATCACCATGACAGCGATGAATTCAATCGCTGCCGGAATATACTCTGACTTATCTTCCGGAAAATAAAGAAAAGGCATAAGGATTGTAAAATCCATTCACTACACTTCCTGTACTTATTTTTGGTGAATCTCGATGGATTCGATCTTGATGTCTTCTGCCGGTTTATCCTGTGCGTTTGTTTTTACATTGGCAATTGCATCTACAGTATCCTGTCCTTCGATCACCTGTCCGAACACAGTATGGCGGTGGTCAAGGTGAGGTGTGCCTCCACGCTCTTTATAAGCTGATACGACTTCCGCCGGATAACCAGCCTGCTGCATTTGTCTGTCCATACCCGGGCCCAGATCGCTGCTCTGTACAATGAAGAACTGGCTGCCATTGGTTCCAGGACCAGCGTTAGCCATCGAAAGTGCGCCGTTAAAGTTGAAAAGCTCCCGCGAGAACTCATCTTCAAACGTTGAACCGTAGATGCTTTCTCCGCCCATGCCAGTGCCGGTCGGATCGCCGCCCTGAATCATGAAATCAGGAATTACACGATGAAAAATAATCCCATCATAATAGCCGTTTTCTGCATGCGTCAGAAAATTATTGACCGTCTTCGGCGCCTGTTCAGGGAACAATTTGATTTTGATCGGTCCTTTTGTTGTATTCATTGTTACAAGGGCTTCATTCTGCCCGACTTCATTTGAAAGTTGAGGGTATGCCATTGTCATCTCTCCTTTTATCAATTGCTGTTGTACTGTTTCATCCTGAATCAGTCTATCATATCCTGCAGATAATTTCAGTTTTGGCCCCTTGTACTTTTTTCGAGTATCGAACTAATATATACTTTAAGTATTAAAAGGTTTTGAAACGGAGCTTTGTTATGGATAATTATCAGCAGCGAAATTTTATCATTATGTGGATCTCTAATTTCCTTGTCGCCGGAAGCGCGACCATGATCATGCCTTTTCTTTCTTTATACATTGAAACATTCGGCACTTATTCTGGTGAATTTGTCCAGCGCTGGGCCGGTCTTGTTTTTGGTGTAACTTTTGTTGCCGCACTGGTCATGTCCCCTATTTGGGGACGAATCGCTGACAAATATGGCTATAAACCGATCCTTGTTATTACGGGGGCGGGTATTGCCCTCAGTATTTTTCTGATGGGCTTTACTGACACTGTCTATGAATTATTCCTTCTCCGGCTCTTCATGGGGATTGTGACCGGCTTTATCCCGACTTCTCTTGCATTCATCTCCTCCCAAACTTCCCGGGATACAGCCGGCAAGACATTGGGAACCTTACAGATGGGCAGTGTGACAGGAACGCTGTTCGGGCCGGTCTTTGGCGGTCTGCTTGCTGATTCGGTCGGCTTTCAGTACACGTTCATATTCACAGCACTTGCGATCGGCACTGCTTCCCTGCTCGTCCTCATCGGCGTAAAAGAAAAGAAAAAGGAAAAGAAGAAAGATGCCCACGTTTATGCACGGGGCACAGTCATCCAGGGCATATTACATCACCGGCTGATGATCAATGTCATGATTATCAGTTCACTGATTCAAATCGGCAATTTTTCGATTCAGCCACTCCTGTCTCTTTATGTCGCAGAGTTATCGGCTGCTGATGAAGTTGCCTTCCTGGCGGGACTGACATTCAGCGCAACCGGTGTCGGAAATTTGCTGTTTGCCCGAAGGTGGGGACGGATCGGTGATTCAGTTGGATATGAAAAAGTGCTCGGCCTTCTGTTGATTCTGGCGTGCTGCTTCATCATTCCGCAGGCTTTTGTCACGGATCTGTGGCAGCTGATTATCCTGCGATTCCTTTATGGAACGGCAGTCGGCGGCATGATTCCGGCTACTACTGCGCTCATGCGCCGGGAAGCACCGATTGAGATCCAAGGCGAAGTCATGGGGTATAACACCAGCTTCCGCTTCCTCGGAAACATTATCGGCCCAATTTTCGGCGGATTCATCAGCGGTTTTATCGGAATTTCTTCTGTCTTCCTTGTGACTGGTTCGCTGTTCCTGATTGCGTTCGTGTTCCTATGGTATACACGCCGGCAGCCGGAGCAGGACTTTGAGGATATTTTACTGGAACAGGAATTGCTGAAGGAATGAAGCCAACTGTTCAACCCTCGTACAGGTAACGCTGGACGAGGGTTTATTTTCTGCCTGTCCGCCTTCTGTCCGAGAACCGTGGCATATTCTCCCATAACTTTGAAGATTTTCTGTCAAAGAGCACAACCCATTCACTTCATCAGCGGTTTTGTCATGCAAATCGGTTTTTTTTACGTTATACTTCTTGTGATACTCGTATATGAATTTGGGAAGGAGGATTCTTTTTTTGACACCTGTGTACTTTATTTTTTTACCGCTTATCTTTGCATTGTTTGTCCCTTTGCTGTTTAAAAAATTACCACAGCTTCATACTGGTTGGTTCGTCCTTGCTGCGCCAGTTATTCTCGCCATTTACTACGCCTCATTCATACCGGCCTCAATGCATGGAGAAACAGTTATTTCATCATTCAGCTGGATCCCTTCCCTCGATATCGCCATCAGTTCTTATCTGGACGGATTGAGCTTGCTCTTTTCCCTGCTGATCACCGGAATCGGCGCACTTGTGGTGCTGTATTCAATTTTCTACCTCGATAAGAACCGGGAGCAGCTGCATAACTTCTATGTTTATCTGCTGATGTTCATGAGTGCGATGCTCGGGGTTGTGCAGTCGGATCATCTGATTTCCCTGTACTTTTTCTGGGAACTGACGTCCATTTCGTCATTTTTACTGATCGGTTATTGGTATACGCGGGACCGCTCCCGCTTTGGCGCGATGAAGTCCATGCTGATCACCGTGTTCGGTGGACTGATGATGCTGGGAGGATTCATTCTCCTTTATGTAATGGGTGGTACATATTCAATCCGGGAATTGATCGTGCTGGCGCCGGAACTTGCAGTACATGACTTTTTCCTTTGGTCACTCATCCTGATTTTACTGGGTGCCTTTACGAAATCTGCCCAGTTCCCATTCTATATCTGGCTGCCGGATGCAATGGAAGCACCGACGCCGGTCAGTGCGTATCTGCATTCAGCTACGATGGTAAAAGCGGGCCTTTATCTGGTGGCCCGGTTCACGCCGATTTTTGCGGTCTCTTCCGTCTGGGTGTGGCTCGTCACAGGAATCGGGTTGCTGACAATGACGTGGGCTTCGTTTTTCGCTTTGAGGCAACGCGATCTGAAAGGGATTCTCGCCTTTTCAACCGTTTCCCAGCTGGGCCTGATCATGTCGCTGCTTGGTGTGGCAGCCGTCGCTTTTCATGTGGAAGATGCTGCCGGCACGGTTTTTAAGTATGCATCATTTGCAGCCATTTTCCACTTGATCAACCATGCAACGTTCAAAGGGAGCTTATTTATGGTTACAGGGATTATCGACCATGAGACCGGCACCCGGGATATCCGGAAACTTGGCGGACTTATGAGTGTCATGCCGATCAGTTTCACACTGGCGGTTATTGGCTCTCTGTCGATGGCCGGGCTCCCTCCATTTAACGGTTTTCTCAGTAAGGAAATGTTCTTTTCGGCTATGCTGTCACTGACAGAATTCGATGTCTTTTCTTTTGATACATGGGGCATTCTGTTTCCGGTGATCGCCTGGATCGGCAGTGTGTTCACTTTCATTTACAGTTTTTACTTTGTGTTCAACACGTTTGCAGGTGATTACAAACCGGATCTGCTGCCAAAGCGGGCTAATGAAGCGCCGATCGGCATGCTGATTTCTCCAGCGGTCCTGGCTGCACTTGTCGTCATCTTGTTCTTTATCCCGAACCTGCTGGCTGAATGGTTCATCAAACCGGCAGTCATCGCGATTCAGCCGTTCCTGTATGAATCACCGGAACAAGTGGATATCCATGTGGCTGCCTGGCATGGCTGGTACAGCACAGAGCTCTATATGACACTTGGTGTCTATCTCGTTGGCGGACTGATGTACTGGCAGCTTCACAAATGGCAGAAGATATACAATGTATTTTCAGACACCTATTCACTGAATGGCCTTTATGATGCCATGATTTACTTCAGTGACGCCGGCATGAACCGCCTGTCGCGTCTTTACATGACCGGGTTCATCCGTTCGTATCTTGTTTATATGTTCGGATTCCTTGTACTGATTACACTCGGTACACTTGCGATAACAGATGCATTCGCACTGGACTTTACCGGCACATCACCTATTCGGGCATATGAAGTGATCATCGGTCTTGTTCTTGTAGCGGGAACCATCACGATTCTGATGGCAAAATCCCGATTGACAGCTATTATTGCGCTGGGCGCAGTCGGCTATACGGTGGCGTTGTTCTTTGTTATTTTCCGTGCACCAGACCTTGCGTTGACTCAGCTCGTAATTGAGACAATTTCCGTTGCCCTGTTCCTGCTGGCATTCTATCACTTGCCGCAGCTCAGCCGGCATGAAGAACGGATGCCGTTCCGGATCGGCAATGCCCTGATTGCGGCTGGTGTCGGCGTTACAATGGCGCTGGTTGCATTCAGTGCCCATTCACAGAAATCGATTGAATCCATTTCCGAGTACTATAAGGAAACTGTTTATTCAGAAGCTGCGGGCGGGAATATCGTTAACGTTATTCTCGTTGACTACCGGGGCTTTGATACCTTATTTGAAATTACAGTGTTGGGTATTGCCGCAATCGCTATTATTTCGATGATCCGGCTCCGCCTCACCCGAAAGGAGAATCCGCATGAGAAGTAATGATGTCATCATTCAGACAGCCACTAAGGCGGTTACCTTCATCATTCTCCTTTTCGCCATTTATATTTTCTTTGCCGGCCATTACACACCCGGCGGCGGATTCGTCGGCGGGCTGCTGACAGCGGGCGCCATCGTGCTCCTGATGCTCGCTTACGATATCGAGACGGTCAACCGGATCCTGCCGGTCGATTACGTGAAAATGGTGGGTGTCGGCCTGCTGCTCGCAATCGGAACAGCGGCAGCTTCCATTGTATTTAATGTTCCGTTTTTCACACATGCACATGATTACGTGCAATTGCCGCTCCTTGGAGAAACTTCTCTCCACAGCGCCACATTATTTGACCTTGGCGTCTATCTGGTTGTGGTAGGCGTAACGATGATTATTATTCGAACGATTGGAGAGGATGCGTAATGGAAATAGTCATGTCGGTCCTCGTCGGCTTTCTGTTCATGGCAGCTGTTTACCTGATGCTGTCCAAGAGTCTGCTCCGGATCATTATCGGAACAGCCGTGCTCAGTCACGGGGCGCATTTGCTCCTGCTGACAATGGGCGGGTTCGGCGGCACAAAACCGCCGGTCGTGGCATACGGGGTGACGGAAGCAGAGTATGCAGATCCGCTCCCGCAAGCTCTGATTCTGACAGCGATTGTTATTTCATTTGCTGTCACATCCTTTTTCCTTGTTCTGGCTTACAGAGCCTACCAGGAATTGGGGACAGACAATGTGAATCTGATGAGAGGAACTGAAGACTATGATTAATATGCCTCTGTTCCCGATTCTGATTCCGCTCATCTTTGCAATCATCCTGATTTTCTTCCCGAAAAACATTCGTGCGCAGCGGCTGGTTACATTAGCAGGGCTTGTGTTTACGGTTGGAGCAGCCATTTTCCTGCTCGTTGATGTCTACACAAACGGTGTGCAGGCGGTGACGCTCGGCAGCTGGCCGGCACCATTCGGAATCACGCTTGTATCTGATTTGTTTTCGGTGCTGCTTGTGACAACCGCTTCTGTCGTTACACTTTTCGCTGTGCTTTACAGTTTTGAAAGTATCCGGACAGAACGGGAGAAGTTCTATTATTACCCGGCAGTCCTGTTTCTGCTGACCGGTGTCAACGGCGCATTTACAACTGGTGACATCTTCAATTTATTTGTTTTCATCGAAGTGTTGCTGATGGCTTCCTATATGCTGATTGTGCTGGGCGGAGAAAAAGCACAGCTTCGTGAATCAATCAAGTATATTTTAGTGAATATTATTTCATCAGCTCTATTCGTCTCAGCAGTGGCATACCTGTACTCAGTGACAGGGACACTCAGCATGGCCGATTTAGCAGTCAAGGTGCCAGAAATCGAAGCAGTGGGAATCATGACGGTGATTGCCGTTCTGTTCCTTGTCGTCTTCGGCTTTAAAGGAGCGATTTTTCCGCTCTATTTCTGGCTGCCCGGTTCTTACCATGCACCGCCTATTCCTGTGCTTGCCTTATTCGGAGCTCTGCTGACTAAAGTCGGTGTCTACTCCATTATCCGGACATACACCTTGTTTTTCACGATGAACGTTGACTTTACGCATGAATTGCTTGCTATTCTGTCGATATTGACAGTGGTTGCAGGATGTATCGGTGCACTTGCTTATTTCGATGTAAAGAAAATTATTGTGTATAACATCATCATTGCCGTCGGAGTGATTCTCTTCGGCGCTTCCCAATTGAATGAAGCAGGTGTGGAAGGCGCGGTCTTCTACCTTGTTCACGATATGGTTATAAAAGCCGCCCTGTTTTTCCTTGTTGGAATTGTCGCCGTTCTCTTCGGGACTTCCGACCTTCGGAAAATGGGCGGGTTGATGAAAACCCGGCCGGCACTCGGCTGGTTTTACCTGATTGCAGCATTCGCGCTTGCCGGCATACCGCCATTGAGCGGATTTCCAGGGAAACTGCTGATTGTCCAAGGCGGCTTTGAAGGTCCCCATTTCTGGGGCAGCATTTTCATTCTGGTTACGAGTCTGCTTGTGCTGATGAGTGTAATCCGAATCTTTCTGTATGCGTTTTGGGGAGAACCTGTTGAAACCATTCAGGTTAAACCTTCTGTCTACCGGCGGCTGTTCGTTCCGGCTGCAGGCATGGTCGTACTGGCGATTGTACTTGGCGTCGGCGCAGAATTGTTTATGCCTTTTGTTTCGGGTGCCGGAGAAGTTCTATTAAATCCATCCATCTATATAGATGCGGTTTTAAAGGAGTAGATGACGATGGCATTTCAAATATTATTAAACTTTTTCCTGGCTCTGGTGTGGATGTTCATGAGTGTTTCATTCACGTCAGCCACATTCATTATCGGCTACCTGCTCGGCTTGTTTCTGCTGATTCTGATGCGCCGGTTCTTTAATGAGCGGCTGTACCTGTTCCGGATATGGGCAGTTATATCCTTATTTTTCCTATTCATGAAAGAATTGTTCCTGTCAAGTGTCCAGGTATTTCTGCTGATTCTCAAGCCCCGGATGAATATCCGGCCTGCCATTTTTGAATATGACACTGTCTTAAAGTATGACTGGGAAATCACATTGCTGTCTCTGTTGATCACACTGACACCCGGTACACTCGTCCTTGCTGTTTCAGATGATCAAAAAAAGCTTTATATCCATGCGATCGATGCAGATGACATCGACGATGCAGTAAAAAGCATTCAGGATACCTTTGAAAAAGCGATACTGGAGGTGAGCCGTACATGATACTCTTTTTCTGGATTTCCCTTATCCTTGTGAGTCTCTCAGTCATTGGCCTGCTTATCCGGCTCATCAAGGGTCCCAGCGTTCCGGACCGGGTCGTCGCGCTTGATGCCATCGGAATTTCCCTGGTGTCAATCGTCGCACTGCTATCCCTGATTTTTGAAACGGAATTTTTTCTGGAAGTCATTTTGTTAATGAGCATTCTCGCATTTATCGGTACGGCAGCCTTCGCGAAGTTTTTGGAAAGAGGTGAGGTTTTTGACCGAAACAGCGATCGTTAATGGGCTCACGATTATATTCATCAGTTTAGGGGTGATATTCAGCCTGGTTACGGCTCTGGGGCTCATCCGGCTTCCGGACGTTTATACGCGTTCACACGCCTCTTCTAAAAGTGCGACACTGGGTGTCCTTGGCATACTGGCCGGAACGTTCATTTATTTTTGGCTGGCTGAAGGCCATATGAATTCCAGATTGATTCTTGCCATCATCTTTCTCTTTGTCACTTCTCCGCTTTCCGGTCATTTAATCGGCCGTTCTGCCTATATTTCTGGTGTGCAGCCAACAGATTTGACAGAGCATGATGCACTAAAGCAAGTAATTGCCGAAAAAAAACGGAAACAATAAAAGAGAGACTGACCGGATTCGTCAACAATCCCGGTCAGTCTCTCTTTGTTTATGGCGCTTTTCCTATTCCTCTGTTTCTGCCAGCTGTTCAACAAGCATTGCAAGTGTCCGGACCATGACTCCTGTCCCGCCTTTTGGGCCTAGGTCGTGGGCAGAAGCTGCGTTGGATGTACCGGCGATATCCAGATGGATCCATGGCGTATCTCCCACAAATTCACCGACAAATCCCCCGCCGAAAATCATGTGCCCGTCCCGGCCGGGTGAATTGTTCAAATCGGCTACATCGCTTTTCCGGAGACGTTTTCTATCATTTTCCGTGAGCGGAAGGCGCCAAACAAATTCGTCTGTTTCCACCGCCGCTTCCAGAAACGTTTCGAAAAATGCTTCATCATTCGTTAAAGCTCCCGTTTTATCCATTCCCAATGCCACGATGACACCGCCTGTCAGTGTCGCAACATTGACGATGCGGCTTGCCCCCAATTGCTTGGCATATGTTACGGCATCTGCCAATACAAGGCGGCCTTCTGCATCCGTGTTCAAAATTTCAATGGTTTTTCCGCTCAACGAGGTAATGACATCATCCGGTTTAAATGCATTGCCGGAGACCATGTTATCCGTCGAAGCAATAACAGCCATGACGTTCTTCTTGGGCTTCAACTCCCCAATAATCCGCATAGCGCCGAGCACAGCCGCAGCTCCGCCCATGTCCCCTTTCATCCCTACAATGCCGTCTTTGGGCTTCAGTGAATAGCCACCCGTATCAAATGTTATGCCTTTTCCGACAAGCGCCAACGGATCACTGAAGTCTTCCGTCGCTTTGTACTTTAAGACAATCAGACGCGGCTCTTCCACCGATCCTTGATTTACTGCCAGAATCGCACCCATTCCGCGTTCTTCCATTTCCTGCTTCCCTAAAATTTCCGTTTCAAAACCGTATTCATCCGCCAGTTCTTCTGCGTAAGCAGCCATCCGGACGGCCGTCAGCACGTTTGCTGGCATATTCACGAGTGTGCGGGCTTCGTTCACAGCATCAGCGAACACACTGCCGATCAGCGCAGCTGCCGCCGTTTCTTCAGCGTCAGCTGACGTAAGCAGAACAGCTTCTTCAGGAAATACTCCTTCTTCCGCGTTCGTTTTCAGCCCGCTGTACTGGTAACTGCCCATGCGAATGCCTTCCGTAGCCAAATAGGCAACATTGTCCGCTGTAATCGTTTCCGAGGTGAAGGAATCGATATGTATGGCAGCACGTACTGCTTTTTTCTTTTTTAAATGTTGGCCGGCCAGGCCGAACGCCGTGCGCAGTGTATCTTCCGTCAATTCTTTCCGCTCTCCAAGACCGATAAACAGTACGCGTGAAATTTCACCTGTCAGTGCCGGGTATTCCGTCAGCGCTTTCACTTCATCGGACAGACCATTTTCAATCCACCCGTTCAACCGGCCCTCAAATCGTTTTTCAATGTTTCCCCAGCCTGTTGTCTCTGCTGCCTGCCGGCTTAAGCCGACAATTAAAACATCCGCTTGGCAATCCTGCTGGTCTGTCAGTACTTCAATATTCATATTGTCACCCTCCTGCGTTAATTTACGTTAATAAGTGTATCATTTAGTGTTGAAAACCGGTAGTTCGATTCCCGAAACGCCTTACGGAGGTGTGAAGTACAGCGAAAGAATATGATATACTGTCCGTACTTGAAGGGAATGTGAGGGTTGATTCCAAATGGAGATCTTTTCTAATTCACCGTTATGGCTGGCGTTTTTTGCGATTCTGTTCGCACAATTCGTCAAAGTGCCGATTTATTTTATGGTCACCCGCCAATGGGACTGGTCATTGATCACATCGACCGGCGGCATGCCGAGTTCCCACTCCGCTGCAGTAACCGCTCTTACTACTGCTGTAGCTTATGAACATGGAACTGAATCCACGTTTTTTGCAATCGCAGCTATTTTCGCAGTAATCGTTATGTTCGATGCCACCGGTGTCCGTTTTCAGGCAGGGCAGCAGGCGGCAATCATTAATCAACTGCGCGCCGATCTCCATTTTTTCCTGGAAGAGAGCCGAACATGGGCCCAGAAAAAAGAAGAGGAAAAAATCGTAGAATTAAAAACTTTGCTTGGCCATAAACCGAGTGAAGTCTTCATAGGTGCATTGACAGGCATTTTTCTCTCAGTCACCTTTTATTGGATTAAATAAAAAAGCCGGAGCGGAAAGATTCCTTTCCGCTCCGGCCTTTTTATTATGAATCTAAAACATCCGATATCCCATTTTCCGCAATATCCGCATGACAATACCCGCAGTTACAGCCCCACCGAGACCGGCAGATAAAATTGCGACATCTGCTCCCGCAAGCGAGGCAGTCTTATCGCCAAGAAGCGCAAACGAATTGCCAGGATCAGCGAAGTAATCAAAAAAGCCGACTTCATCAATGATCAAGAGCACAACAATCGGATAAACAATTGCCATGAACCACGTCACACGCAGCAGCATATTCAATAGAAAACCAATACCGAAAAACATTACGAAAAACAGCAGCATCGAGATAATCAGCTGTACGATTGTCAGCGAGCCATCCATTCAATTTCAACCCCCGTCAGTTCCTTCATCAGTTTACCTGATAATCAGCGGTCTTTCAACGCAGCGACCGTTTGTTCACAACTTCGTCATGAATGACAGGACACCACTATCAGGAGCACATGTAAAGAGAGCTGCAAAGGATAAAACACAAGAAACCCACATCTTTCCGGCAATGCGACCACTGTCCGAAATGTCATACCCAGGGGGACGGATATGGCGTTTCACCAGTCAATCTGCAGGAAAGCTGTGAGTTTCTTTTTGTCTTAATAGGATGCTTTTAATATCCGGCCAGTCGGTAACCATTTCCATATCACTTACTGTTTTTTCCCGATCCCGAACAGCAGGTACACGTTTCAGAGCCACCGAGTCTTAATTGGAAGTATCCTTGGCCAGCGCAGTAAGGACATTCATGCGGGTTGGCTTTCTTTTTAAATGTCATGTTCATCTCTCCCGTCTTTTAGTTTATAATATTCTGATAATATAGCATGCATACTGGCTTGCTGCAACTGATAAAGTTTGACATGTAACCGAATACATTATGGTTTAACTCTTCTTATCTCGCTTTTTCGGTATTATTCATACTGTTTTGAAAAATAATTTATAGGAAGAATATCCGAATACCGCACCGGGATCAACGCCATCAATCACTTCAAATCCATCTTCAAGTACATATCCAGCCATTTCTTTCAGCATTACCGAGACTTCCTGTTCCCGCAGCAGTTGTTCCGGTGCCATCCACTTTGCTTCGTATACTTCCATCAGCTGCGGATTGAGCATTTGCGTCTCATCTGCCACCTTAAGAAGAAAGATCGCCATATTATCACTTACTTCTCCCTTAATTACACCAGAGCGGAAACCAATCATTCCAAACGGTTCGGTAAAAATGCCTGTCTCTTCCTTCACTTCTCTAACGCCCGCTTCATCAATTGTTTCCCCGGGCTGAACAAACCCCGCAGGCAGTGACCATTTCCCTTTCAATCCACTGTAGCGTTTTTTGACGACCAACCAGTCTCCCGTCCGGTTCATCACTAAGCCGGCTACACCAAGCCATACATTTCCTCTCTTGCTGTCTGCCATATCGCTCTGCTCCTCCTCATACAAAAAAGCCCCCGCAAGCGGGGACCGGTTCACTGATCAAAATACGTTCAATTTTCCTTTTTTCATGACCAGGCCAAATCCGCCGATCATCAGTAAGGCGCGGTTATCAATCATTTTCTTAAGAAATGCCGCTTTTTTCCCTGTCACTTTCCGGTCGAACGCAACACCGATTGCATCATGCTCGCCAAGAGAGCATACGGTTCCCTTCAGATCCGGATGGAATGCATGTGTTTCGTCTCCTCTTGAAAGCGCAGCAATGTTTTTCGCAGCCTGTTCTGCCTGCTGAAGCGCGATTTGAGCTGTTGGCGGGTAAGGACGATTGATCTCTTCATTGATCATCAGTGCACAGTCTCCGACAATAAAGACATCCGGATATCCAGGTGCCCGGAGATCTTTCTCCACTTTTACGCGTGCACGGTTGCTTTCAATCGATGTTTCTTCGATCAGTCGGTTGCCACGAATTCCCGCTGCCCAGACAACAGTACCGGCTTTGATGAATTCCGTAGTATCTTCACCTTTTTTAATCATGACGCCTTCAGGTGTCGCTTCAACTACCGGCGTACCGATGGAGAACTCAATACCTCTTGCTTCAAGCTGACCGACCGCATACTTCACCAAGGCTTCGTCGAAACCAGGAAGTACCATCGGCGCAGCTTCCACACAAAGAATCCGGACTTTTTCCCGCGGAATATCAAATTCCTTGCACAGTTCCGGAATCCGGTTTGCCAGTTCACCCAAGTACTCGATACCTGTAAATCCAGCTCCGCCGACAACGATTGTCAGACGGCTATCATCCTTCACTTCTTCTGTTGTCCACAATGCGAACTGATAATCAATATGTTCACGGATATATGTGGCAGCCCGTACATTAGCGATGGAAAGCGCATATTTGTCAAGACCCGGAATGCCAAACGTCTCGCCTTCAAAACCGAGTGCAACCACCAGATAATCATAAGAGAAGTCGCCCGCGTCTGTAGTCACCCGTTTACCATCTACGTCGATTCCTTCGACTGTGGCTTTAACAAACTTCACTTTCACGCTGTCAATCACATCTTTGATGTCATAACGGACTTCTTCAGGCAGAAGCGTGCCTGCTGCAGCTTCATGGAGCCACGTCGTCTCGTAATGATAGTCATTTTTATTGATTAGCGTAATATCCGCTTCATCTGTTCCGAATTCTTTCTGAAGCTCGATAGCGGTTTTCAATCCACCGTATCCCGCTCCCAGTATTAAGACTGACGGTCTTTTCAACACAAGCGCAACCACCTTTAAATTGTTTTTAACAATGGAAAATACGTTTTCCGATCTGTTTCGTCATGTTTTTCGACGAATTTCCCATCTTCTATATTAGCCTTTTTACTGCCTGATTTCAATAAAATGTTGAACCATCATGCAAGCAGAAAACAGCGAAAAGACCGGCGCGCAGCCGGTCTCGGAATCAGCAGTTTTCAGGTGAGCCTTTTTTGGTGGCTGTACGGAAGCTTGTTCCGCAGCCGCATGATGCGATGGCGTTCGGGTTTTCAATCGTGAATCCGCCGCCCATCAGCGATTGTTTGTAATCGATGACCGTCCCGTTCAGAATGCCGGCATCATCTTTAGCTATTACAATTTGCAGACCATGCTGTTCGTACAGGTCGTCTGTCTCGCCTTGTGCTTTCTCAAATCCCATGCCATATGTCAGTCCGCTGCAGCCGCCGCCTTTTACAGCAACCCGGAGGAATGCGCCTTCTTCTTCATTATGTCGCATCATTTCCTTTACCCGGTAAGAAGCTGCTTCAGTGATTTCCACAATTTGTGTCACAATTATCACTCCTCTTATGGGTTATGATACCAATTCTGTTGCACCTTTATCAAGAACGTCATCTTATGATGAATATATCTGTTAATATTCCGCAAAAAAGCTCCATATTCTTTTACAGCGAAAAAGATCAACATTGTTCTTTAACAGAACCAATTGAAAAAAAGAGCCACGAAGGCTCCTGTCATTAAAATACTTGTTCTACTTCCACAACGCCCGGCACTTCTTCAAGAAGAGCCCGTTCAATGCCGGCTTTCAATGTAATTGTTGAGCTCGGGCAGCTGCCGCATGCACCGAGGAGCCGGAGTCTTACAATTCCATCCTCCACGTCAACGAGTTCACAATCCCCACCATCCCGCAAAAGAAATGGACGCAATTTATCTAGAACTTCCTGTACTTGATCTTCCATTACAGCTTCAGTCATCCTTATCGACTCCTTTCCTTATAATCATTATAATGTGATTAAGCAGAAAAATCCATTCTGTAAATCAAAGGAGATGCAAAAAAATGCCGAAAGAACTTTTAATTGAAGTGTACGGAGCAGAAACCGTCTGCGCCAGCTGCGTGAACGCGCCTTCTTCTGCCGATACATTCGAGTGGCTGCAGGCAGCCATCACCCGAAAATACCCTGAACAGCAATTTTCAATTGACTATATCGATATTGAGAAACCGCAGGCGGATGACCGGAAGCAGGAAATCATCCGGCAGATCCTGGACGACGAATTCTTTTATCCGCTTGTCCTGATTGAAGGCGAAGTCGCCGGCGAAGGCTATATCCAGCTGAAGCCCATCTCCCGGGAATTGGAGAAACACGGATTTATACCAGTAAACCAGCAGTGAGCTCATTGCTGGTTTTTTTCATCCATTATGCCATTTGCAAGAGATAGTATTTAAACTTTCTTTCACACTCTTTGATTTTACTGGTTTACCTTTAATTATGAGGATTGTTAATATCTAAGATATTAATCGTATGGTCTTGAAAGGCTGATGCCCCTTTGTCTTCAACACTTTTTTCCGCAGCTGCACAAATAGATTGACATAGTTTTTCTACGTCTATTCTTACAGATTTGGTTTTTGTCCCCTTAGTATCCATTGATAATGCGTCGGTCCATGATGAACCAAAGGAATCGACACCACCTAATGATAGTCCTAATTTATAGGTATAGACAAAGTCATCGTCTTCTTTTTCTCCCCATGGATCTACATCAGTATTTCCTGCATGGAGGAATGCGCATCGCAAGTGCCAGCACATTTCCCCTGTGAAGAAGGGATTAACTGCTTTAAGATCATCTCCTGTCCACCCTGTATCATCTGCATAATACTGGCTTACTCGCTCATTAAACCACGTTGAATATTTATATTTAAATTCTGGGTATTCAACTTTCCCACAGATGTCAGGTATTGTCAGGGCTAGCGCAAGTGCAGATAAATAGTTCCGGTTTTCCAAAGCCTGTTTAATGTCTTCTATCTTTTCTAACAAAGCTTTCTCTCCCCTTTCCACTACCACTCTTCTGCAAACACTCTTCTGCAAAAGAGGGAGAATTCCTGCATTCCAGTCATGAAAAAAGGGCCTACTGTAGCAAGCCCCTTTTTTAGGCTGTTAATTCCTCATTTACACCTCATTTAACCGTGAGCCTCTCTACGACGGCACCCTAAATGTCCGTTGTATTTCAACTATGCATATCTTTGAAAGTAAATGTGTTGCTTTCTCTACCCGACTCATCTCCTCTCCAATTTTGATTTTTATCCATCTCTTTTATAACGAATTCCGTTATTTTGTCTCCAATAACCTTCCACATTTACTTCCAAAGCCATAGCAATAACGCCCAATTGCTTTTTATCATTTTTTGCTTTGCCATTTTCCATACCATTATAAGCCATATGTAATCGCTAGAATTAAATTGACAGTTACCGCTAATCTTCAGTTTCTTTGCTAATTGTAACTGCGTTTCACCTTTCCCCTTACGAATCTTCTTTAAATTCTTGTGTATCATTCTCTCCGATCCTAAAATAACGTTATTCATTACAGCAACTATATTAACCTAATTTGTTAGTGCCTACTTATTTTCTAACGAATTATCAGTTACCGTTACTTTCGTATCCAATTCCGTAAATTATTGGTATATTATTAGTAGAAGGGAGTGTGAATAGTGCACACAGGAGATAGGGTTAAGAAACATAGAAAACAGGCCAGATTAACACAAAAACAATTAGCAAATAAAGTTAATGTTTCTTCTCAAGTTGTCTCCAATTAGGAACGCTCCTACACCACTCCGGATTTTGATGATGTAAAAGCCTTTTCTGTAGCCTTGGAATGTTCTATCGATGAACTCTTAGGCCGTTAACAAGCTTTATCCAACACCCGCTCTATCAATGGGCAACAGATTGACCTGGAAACACTCACTCCCGACCAACGGCTTGTAATCGAGTGGGCGATGCAGCATGAGGATTTATCGTTTAAGGATCAGCCGGATAGTATTTATGGATTGATTAAACTGATTCGAAATGTAAAGTCGAATTTTGAGGATGGACAGCGAAAGCTAGATGAAGAGTCAGGAGGAGAAGGAATTTGAATAAAAACGATAAGGGAAACGAAAAAGATAAAAATGGCAGTGATAAGAAAAACGGTTGTTTTGGCTGTATAGGTTGTCTCGGTATTATCTTCCTTATTCTTTTGATTTTTAGCGCTTGTGGTGCTTTTACAACTGAAGAAGAACCTGAAGAAGAAATTGAAACGGTTGCTATAGAGGAAGAGGATTCTATAGAAGAAGCGTTTGAACCAGAAGAGGAAGTTATGGAAGAACCAGTCGAAGAAGAACCGAATCCGACCGTTACTACTGACTCTGATAGGGACTGTGGTTATTTTGCGACTTCTGAAGACCTTATAGCGTTCTGGAATGAAAATGACTATGCAGCTGACAATGACCCACATGATCTTGACGTTGATGAAGATGGACTTCCTTGTGAAGTTACCCAAGATGACTATGATCGTTTCTTGGAAAACAAAGCTGCGCAGACGGTGGAGGAACCAGAAGTTGATGAAGATAAAGTGACCGAAGAACCGGGGGCAGTTGAGGAACCAGAGGTTGTGGAAGAACCGATTGAAGAAGAACCCGAAGTAGTTGAAGAGCCAGTCGAGCCAGAGCCCGAACCGACTCCAAGTATCTCTTATGATAACTGTACCGAAGTTCGCGAGGCTGGTGCTGATCCGATTTATGCCGGCGATCCAGGTTTCGGCGAACATCTGGACCGTGACGGAGATGGTGTTGCTTGTGAATAATACTGGTATACAGATCTATTTAACGATATCAGAGTATTATCTTTGAAAAAATCAAAGTAAATGAATCAATTTCATAATTACGAAGCCTCGCGGCTCTAAGGCGGTAAGAAGTGAAAAAAGGAGCACCTCCCCAAATCCTGTATAATGGACGTCACCACAACACACCAAAACAGGAGGGAAAGCGCTCTATGCCTATTATAAGACAAGATAACCTGTTTGACATGCAGGAATTATTCGAAATGGCACCTACCCACCGGTTCAATACCATTTTTTCGACATTGGAACTGGGTCCGCTTCTTCGCATCTTTGATAAAAAGACCCATCGAGGGGCTCCTCGGGAACTGAATTACGGCGCCATGATCTATTCGTTGATCGCTCGTGTGGTGGAGCGAATTCCGACGATTAAACTGTTGGTTAAACGCCTGGGGCAAGACCCGTTCTTCCGGTTCGACTGTGGATTTCTGTTATCTGATGACGTGCCATCTGAATCTTCCTATTCCCGGATGATCGCAGCGATCAGCGAGACGGATGCATTGGCGGCCATCCAGGATGTCCTGGTCGCACAAGCCATCCAGGAAGGCTTCATTACGGAAGAATCGCTGGCGATTGATGCGACTCATTTTGAAGCGCGTGACAAAGCGATCGCTTCAACCAAAAAAGAGAAGCCTGCCCCGAAGAAACCTGGACGCAAGTCCAAGAGTGAACGAGATGCCTGGCTTGCCGAACAGAAAGCACAGGAAGAAGCCAAGACTCTTTACGAAAAAGAGATGATCCATCTGCTGGATGAATCGGCCGACACATTGGTGCGCGAGATGCCGATTGCCCCCAAATGGGGCATTAAGAAAAACAGCGACGGCAAGAACACGTTCTGGTTTGGACAGAAGGCGCACCTCGCCGTCAGTACCGAAAGCCAATACATTATCAGTGGGCTCATGAGTTCCGGCAGCCTCAATGACGGAAAAGCTGCGATTCCACTTCTGAAACAGATAGAAATATGAGCAGCTGCGCCGGATGGAACTTCACGCTGTCATCGCCTATAACCCACGTCAAGAGGGGGAAGTGCTTGGATTCAATGAGCACTTTGCGCCCACTTGTGTCCGGGAACATGCGTATCGGTATGACAGTTTCGATGCTAAATATGAGACCCTGAAATACACCCGGCCACATGAATGCGCCACTTGTCCCTTGCGGCAGGATTCCCTTTGCCAGAAAGTCTATAAAATCAAAAGGTCGATCGACCTTCGGAAGTATACCATGCCGGCCAGAGGTTCCGTGAAATGGGCTATCGCTTACAAGACGCGGGGAGCCGTCGAGCGGGTCAACGCCTATCTGAAACAATCCTTCGACTTGAACAATGTGCGGCATCGCACCGGCAAAAAAGCAAAAATTCATTTTCAATTGGTTATACTCGTCTACAATGCCTGCCGGATGGCAGCCGATCGGCTGAAATCAGTTAATGAAGTGAGTAAAGCCGCTGCCTGATTCTTATCCGACGATAGAAGCTGTTTCTTTTTTGTCTAGAAGTAACGGGAACTTGCGAGACTCCTGCGGAACAACTGGCTGGCAAGATCCCGCCGCACGGAACGGGCGGTGAGGCTTGCTGGTCAGTCCGCGGAAAGCGAGCGGGTTCCCGTCCGCCCAACTTTTTGGTGAATTCATAAATCTATTTTTTTAGAGGAAAAATGATCAGAAAAGCAGTTTGCACTTTTTTAAACAGGCGATTTATGAAATTAGCTCAAATATCTACTGTTATTGACGTCTGATTTTGTCTGGAAATTGACGGTTCTTTTTGTCCCCAACCTGACGGTTTCTTTGTCCGGAAAAATAGAGAAAAACGAGGGGGAACTAGGCCAGTTCTCCCTCGATCACTTTCTTCACCATCCGGTCGTCGATGATGCGATTTCCATTCTGCGCCGCAAACAACAGGCAATGCGTTGCCAGCTTGTTGATGAGGCGCGACGCACCACTCGAATAGCTGAACACCTCATCAATCGCGGATTCGCTGAAGATATCCCGTCCGACACCTGAGAAGGAAAGATGTTTGTTCATGTACTGTTCGGTCTCCGCCCGGTCAAGATGATGCAGCCGGAATTGGATATCAATCCGCTGGCGGATAGCTGCGAAGGATTGGAGCTGAAGGCGCTCCCACAGTTCGTTCTGCCCGACCATGATCAGCGCCATCGGACTCTGGGCATCCATGCGGAAGTTCAGGAGGAACCGCACCTCTTCCAACATCTCCCGGTCGAGTAAGTGGGCTTCATCCACCACACAGACGGGCGTCAGCTTATGGATGCCTTTCATCAGTTCGATTTCGCGATGCAGTTGCCGCTTGGCATCGCCCCGATAAAACTTGGACTCGAGTCCCAATTGTTCCAACAGCCCCTTATAGAAATGCCGGGGCGTCAACTTTGAGTCTGACAGATAAAGCAGCTTAAAGCGCGAAGGATCCAGTTGATCCGTAAACCGGCGGATGGCGGTGGTCTTTCCGAGTCCGCATTCACCGGTCATGACCGCGAAGAGCTGCCGTTCTGCGGCATAGTTCAGCCGGCCAAGGATTTCTTCCAGCTGATTCGATTCGTACAATTCGGCGGTCGGGATGTCCCGGGAGAACGGCGTGGCACGCATCTCAAAGAACGATTCAAACATGTTCCGCACCCCCTTTTCCGATGTGACGGAAGCTCACGGCCGGCACACTCGGTGTCACGGCAGCTGCCTTGCGGTCCGCGTTCACTTTTTTGGCCCCTTGCAGGAGGCGAGATGAACCGGCAGGTTCTTTCGTCATCTTTTCCGGTAGCGCTGGTCGCTTCCCAGTCTTCTCGGTGATGACCATTTCCCGCGCTTTCCAGCTATCATAACCTGGATAGTCGACGGTCAGTTCGCGGGTGTCCTGCGGATCAAACGTAATTTCCACCTTGCAGCCGACAAAGTTGAGACCGACTTCATATTTGCGGTCCTGGAAACTGATGCAGCCCGATTTATCGACTTTCCGCGTCTCCGCATGCAGGAAGGCATGGGCCAGCTCTTCGGCTGAGACCGAACGGAGCTGGGTCGATTCGTTGCGAAACGCTTCAAATGGCGTCTTGCCGTCCAGTGCGCTGTGTGGTTTGTGGGCGTAGCGCTCTTTCACCCAGACATCCAACCAGCCGTTCAGTTCATCGACGGTCTTCGGTTCTTCGAGTCGCACTTCCTGCAGGAACTCGTCAAAGGTTCGATTGAACCGCTCGACCTTGCCGGTCGATTCTGGTGAATAGGGGCGGGCATATAAAAGCCGTGTGCCGAGCTTGGAACAGGTTCGCGCCATCCATTTGGTGCGATATTGCTTGCCGTTGTCGAAGTAGACGCTCTCCGGTACCCCATGCTTCCGGATGGATTCACGAAATGCATCTTCCACGCAGCGCGCATCCAACATCGGATAGAATGCCACATGGAGCGGGAAGCGGGTCGCATCATCCAGGAACGCCACCATGTAGACCTGTTTCTTCGTCCCGTTTGGCCCGATCGGCAGGTAGGGTCCGTATTTGATATCCGAATGCCAGAGGGCATTCCGACGGCGTTTCTGAAATCGCCGCACGGCGCCCGATGTCTCATGATACATTTTCATCTGACGGGCGCTATACCCTTGTTTTGACAGGCGTTCCTGTAACGTGCTGCGCTTCAATTCGCCTTTTGCGACGACACCGTCCCACTCAAGAATCTGGATAATCGAGGCGATGCTCCGGCTCGGAACCTCTCGTCTCAGGAGGATTGCCTGCTCCACCACGTGATCTTGAAGCTCCCGGGGAACCGAACGGTATGGTTTCTGCTTCAGCCCTTCAAAGCCTTCCTTCTTGAACTGCGCGACGTAGCGTCGGATGGTGCGTTCGGAGAGGCCGTGCCGCTCACAGATTTGCCGGCGGAGCTTTTGCAGTTCCTGGGCATCCAACTTTTCATTCAATAGAGGCGCAATCATCTGAAACCGATGGGTTGCGAGTTCTTCCGCTTTTGTCCTTGCCACTTTCAACACTCCTTCTTGTTCGGATAGTTGAAGTGTAATTCACGGACTGTTGGACAAAAAGGCAGAACGGGTATGTATCCAAAAATGATGGTTGGCAACCGGGCGGACAATCTTTGCCAGCCATCCGCCTTCTGCACCAAACCATTGTCCAATTCGCTCATGCGCAGGCAGCTTCCGACTGGACAGGTCGATCGCTGAGGTCTCATTTTCCCGGAACTGGATGAAGAGAGATTGAAGGATAAAGAGCCAGTAATCGATCAGATCAAAGAACCAATACCGCCAACGATAAAGGGTCGATTCATCAGCTGCCACCGTCAGGTGGCCAGTGGGGCGGGTCGCCTCCTCGATGACATCCGCACCGTATCGTTTATAGGGCACAATCACATCCGGTAATTCATGATGGATCTTTTCACATCCCCTGCAGCGCAACCGTCTAATGATGAATGTACGGGATTCACCGCTGTCTTCTCTTACTTTCCGTTCTCTGGAGCCAATGACCTTGTACGCTGTATGACTGCAACAGGGACAAGGAACCTTTTCTGCACACCTAATAAAAAACGCCTTTCGAGGTGCATTCTTCTATGTTATAATGAGAGACGATTATCATATCATGTCAAGAGACGTCTCCCGTCGAGCTACTGGTAATAGCCGACACCAAGGGAGGCGTCTTTTCCTTTCTTCAGGATCGTTAAGGACATTATATCCGTCAATTCCTGGACAAACAATACCATCAACTTTTGGACATTATGAAATAGCATTAACAATCTACTATTAACCCACTTTCTTAAAGTGGGTTTTTCTGTATAATTTATCGGAACGTTTATTCTAAATGAATGGACAGCACAACCTATACAAACAACAACCTAGAAGAATACATTGGATCACTTTACCAGACCATCGGCATTGATTATCCCCATAGCCTGAATCCTGACTTTAATGCCGACCGCCTTGGATTGGCTATCGCAACCATGTTCTATCCTGCCATGCTGATTGGCAAGGTCATTGCACTCGACAGCCAGCGCACGGAGACTCAGCAACGATAGGAATTTACGCACGAATTCTGTCATTGTGCTCTTGCATGCCGGCAATCAGCTTATCAGGCCAATGACCAGGCAAGTGTACCAGAAAGCGAAAGCAGATAACTTTACGTTGCATGCCTGCATTCCGACTTTTATTCTTCAGCAGCTGGATTACCAAATGAGGGGTCGTCTAGCTGCTGAAGAAGACTTCCAGTATGGAATCTGAATTTGCCCCAAAACGATTAGAACAGTATATCCGCGTCATGCTGATTCACAGACCACCCGCAATATCTACACGCACATCACGAAGCGGATGAAGCAGGAAATACCGAAGCAGCTCAGCATAAACATGACCATCTGTTTGATGCGGTATTTAAAAAATGAAGGTATTGTGTGCGAGAACTGCACAAGTTCTCTCTTTTGAGACAAAAAAGAGCCGGAAACGTTGATACACCAACGTTTCCAGCACTTTTCACCCATTATGCCATTTGTACATCCATAGGACGCCTGATTTCAACAGGCGGGCGACACGTCCTGTGACGGTCCGGTCAGCCAGATAAGCGAAGCCCTGTTTTTTCCCGAGGGAACCGATGAATCCCTGCAGTTTAATCTCAGGCATCGTGTCAGGAAGCGGTTCATTGGCCCATTTCAGCCGGAGCACTTTTACGATCTGTTCTGCCTGTTCTTCCGCCAGCTGAGCAGAAGGCGCAAATGGCAGGGCCGCACAGTCACCGACAACATAGACGGATGTGTGATCCGGAAGCTGATGATACTGGTTCACAACAAGGCGTCCGATGTTATCCGACTCAGCTTTCATATTCCGGACGGGGCCGACCGGCTGGATGCCCGCTGTCCAAACCACGGCATCGACCGGAATGGTGTCTTCATGATTATAGAGCAATTCAGGTTCCACTTTTGTGATATTGGAGTTGGCAACCACTTCAACTTTGTTGCTTTCAAACCATTTCTGCACAAAATTACTCATCCGTTCCGGGAAGTCCCGCAGGATCCGTGGGCTGCGATCAAACAATTTGATAGCCAGATCCGGTCGGCTCTCCCGGAGTTCACTCGCAAGCTCAATGCCGCTCAAGCCTGCGCCGACGACCCCGACGACCGCGCCTGCCGGGAGGTTGAGTAGTGCCTGGTATGTGCGCCGGGAATTACCGATCGTCTGGATGCTGTGTGTATACTCGGAAGCACCCGGTACGCCGTGGTATTTATCTTCACAGCCTAATCCGATCACCAAGTCATCATAAGTGATCTGATTGCCGTCTGCCATGACGACTACCCCTTCCGCCGGTTTGATCGCATCAATTTCACCGTTCACAATTTTCAGGCGCTCGTGTTCAGGAAACGGAACCCGTACTTCGTTGTCAGAAGCAGTGCCTGCAGCCAGCGCGTAGAATTCTGTTTTCATGCTGTGGAACGGCGTCCGATCCACAAGCGTAATTTCGACATCCGAGGGGAGGTTATTTGGGAGCAAACGCAGCAGAACGCGCATATTGCCATAGCCGCCACCCAGCAATACTAATTTTTTCATGAAAATTCTCCTCTTAATCCATGCTGTTAGTTCCGGAATGATTATTGTTTTCCATATAGAGTATATCGGATTGTGAGGAGTTTCACAATATTTCTCCCGAATCAAATAGTTGACGGTCGCTCTAATAAGAGGTAGCATGTCGATGGAATGAGGTGATTCAATGAATCCAATTGTTGAATTTTGTATGAGTAACTTGGCAAACGGATCCCAGCAGGCGTTCGAAGAGCTTGAAAAGGATACCGACCTGGACGTGCTTGAATATGGCTGCCAAAGCTACTGTACGCAATGCGCCATGTCGCTGTATGCTCTAGTCAATGGTGAAATCGTGGAAGCGGAATCACCTGAGGAACTGATCAAAAAAGTATATGAATTTATAGAAGAAAACCCACTTTTTTAAGCTGTTGCATCACATTATCGGCATACCGTTATAAAAGGCACTTTCGGACAGTTTCTGTCTGAGAGTGCCTTTGTTTTGTCCGATACAGCTATCTCTAAAACTTCCAGGAATGGAGGTTCTCGATTGTGTGCGTCGGTGGCCGTTCCTTCTTAAGAACTTCCGCCGTCGGTGTCACTCCTGTGTTGACATGCACCGTGTCAGCACCAAATTGGATACCGGCCAGTATATCGGTCTCGTAATTATCACCGATCATGACGATTTCATCTTTCCGGAAGCTCCATTCTGTTGAAATCGCCTCCAGCATATGGCTTTCCGGTTTCCCGATGTACAGTGGCTGGATACCGGTTGATGCTGCGACCAACGTTGTGAATGCTCCGTTTCCCGGCAACATTCCCTGCTCTGAAGGATAAGCCAGATCCTGATTGGTCGAAATAAACACCGCCCCTTTTCTGACTTCCAGGCACGCAGCTGCGAGTTTATCGAAGTTCACTTCCGGGTCCATTCCCATTAGAACCACATCCGCATCCCGATCCACCCGTTCAATTCCTTCTTGCTTCAGTGCATCACTCAGCCCGTCACTGCCAATCATATACACACGTCTACCGGGCAGATGACGCCGGATATACTTAGCTGCCACAATCGCAGATGACATAATTCGTTCCGGTTCAGCCCGGATGCCGAATCCTGTGAGCCGTTCTGCCAGCTGCTGTTGTGTCTTCGAAGCATTATTGGTCACGTAAAATGGCTCATACCCTTCCTGCTGCAGTCGGGAAATGAACTCTACTGCCCCTTCCACAGCTTCCCTTCCGCGATAGACTGTTCCATCCAAATCCAGACAATAGGCCCGATACTGCTTCATTCTGCTTCCTCCGGCGAAAAGGCGGAAACCGGCCCGAGCTCATCCGTCAAATAGGCCTGTACGCGAGGTCGGAATTCTTTCAGTGAGTTCATCGACCCCACCAGCACTTCTATAAGTTCAGCATGATTTGCAGCCGCAAACTCCCGCACAAGCATTTTCCGCAGTGAAATAACCTGCAGCAATGGCTGATGCATGGGGTCACTGATCACTTTCTCGTCCAGCAAAATATCCAGGATATCTTCATAACTTCCCGGGTCCCGCATGATAAATCCATCAATCATGGAATTTCCGACATCGATTATACTCTCAATAACGTTAAGCGTAAGCCGTTCAAGCGCTAACTCATCCAAGAGTCCCCGCCATTCAGTTTTCTGTTCAAATGTTGTCAGCAGCCGGTCCATATACGCCAGCGTAGCTGTAATTTTACTGCGATCCACAAAATACATAGGTTATTCCTCCAGCCTTCCTCATCCTGCGACTAAATCAGCCCAACTATCCTATTATACGGTGTAAAAGTGACACGGACAAAAACCCCATAACAGTTTTACTCTTCCGCTACAGGGTTTTCCGGCACTTGTTCCTCTTTCACTTTTTCCGTCTTTTTGAGAACGAAGTATGAACAGCCGAAATTACAGTATTCATATAAATAGTCCTGAAGTGTGCTGATTTTCGTATCATATGCCGACTTTGGACTGTTATCCTCAAAAAATCCTTTCAAACGCAATTGACCGTATCCCCAGTCCCCCAGGATATAATCATACTTCTCCAGGATTTCACTGTACCGGGCTTTCAGGGCCTCTTCCTCAAACCCTTCCCGGTAATCTTCTATAACTTCATATTCCCAGTCATTCAGCACGATCATTTCGCTTCACCATCCATTTGCTGCACTGTCAGTTCGCTAATACAGCCTGATGTCAATTTATCACAAAGCTGTCCGCTCGACAACTGCCTGCCTGTCCATAAAAAAGCGCCTCTCGTTTTGAGAGACGCTCTGCACATTATCGCTGCTTCGATTTTGATACTGCGTTCCAGATGCTGGCTGCAAGACCGCCCCATAAAAGGACGATCCCGATTACCATCATGACAATTGCGCTTCCAGTCATATGTGAAACCTCCTTTTACTGTTCTTCATATTCTACATGGTCACGATGCCATTTGCCGATCGAGAACAGAATTCCCAGTACGAGGGCACCGACTGCAACTGCCGCCCCTCCGAAAAGGATGAACGTGTTCGTGTATCCTTCGTAGTTGCCCGTCTCCGTATCAAACTCCTGAAACAAGTTCTGTGTCAGCAATCCGAACATCATATATCCGAGGACTAGCGGTGTGATGACACCGAGACAGATTTTCCACCAGCCGCCGAGACGGATATCCGATGTCAAATTCGCATGAGCCTGCAGGTCGGTTGCCTTGCGGAAAATCCAGATGACCAAAACTACTTCCACCAGTCCAATTAATGCAACACCGAATTGATTTATGAAATAATCGGCGACATCCAGGAAAAATAGACCGCCCTGCGTCGCAAAGAGAATAGAGATCAGGGCTGCAGCTCCACCGCCGACTAAGACAGCGACTTTGCGCGACAGACCAAATTTTTCAGAGAAACCTGCAACATATGTCTCGGTAATCGAAATCAATGATGATAATCCGGCAAGCGTCAACGAGAAGAAGAAGACAGCGCCAAAGATACCATTCAGTCCCGGAAGTTCATTAATGATTTGCGGGAACACGACGAACGCAAGACCAACGCCGGCTGTCGCTACTTCTTCTACTGCAACATTGCTCTGTGCTGCCATGAAACCGAGTGCAGCGAAAACACCGATACCGGCCAAAAGTTCGAACCCGGAGTTTGCAAACCCGGTGATGAACGCGTTATTCGTGATATCCGATTTCTTCGGGAGATAACTTGAATATGTGATCATGATCGCAAATGCGATGGATAAGCTAAAGAAGATATGCCCATATGCTGCGACCCATACCGTCGGATCCCAGATGCGGTCGAAATCCGGTTGAAAGAATGCAGTCAAACCAAGTTCAGAGCCTGGTAACGTGACAGCCCGAATAACAATGATCATGAATAGGATTACGAGTGTCGGAATGAAGAACCGGTTCGCGAGCTCAATCCCTTTTTTGACACCTGCAAGCAGGATGCCAAGTGATATGATCCAGACGATTGCAAGCGGGACAAATATCCCCCAAACGATGCCGCCTGTCTCTCCCGGAGCTACGTCCAGCTGCAGGAAATCCGCAAACAGGAATGTTTCTGTATCCGTACCCCATGCCTGGTCAAATGAGAAGAAGGTGTAGCGCATCGCCCAGGCTATGATGACAGCGTAATATGTAGAAATAACAAATGAAACAAATATCTGCCACCAGCCAAGCCATTCTGCCGCCTTGCCTTTCATCCTGAAAAATGACAGCGGAGCTGATCCGCGGTACCGATGGCCTATCGTGAATTCCATGATGAGAATGGGAATCCCTGCAGTCAGCAAGGCAAACAAATAAGGAATAAAGAATGCGCCCCCACCATTTTCATAGGCCACGTAAGGGAAACGCCATATGTTACCGAGACCGACTGCAGAACCGACCGCAGCCAATATAAAACCGGCTCTCGTTCCCCATTGTGAACGTTCCATAAATTTTCCTCCTTCAATTTTCCTATTTCCAATTGAGAAAAAATAGGAAGTTTGTTTAAATTCAGATTATTTAACTAATCTAAAATCAGTATAACGATGCTTCTGTTTAAAGTAAAGGTCATTTTCCCAGATTTTAAAGCTATGACTGCAATAATAAAAATCCCTACACCAAACGTATTAACCGTTTGATATAGGGAGTACTTTTTTAGCTTAACTGACTTTTCAGCGTTACGTGGTTGTCCCGCTTCGACCAGAAGAAAAACAATCCGGCAAGCAAGATTACAACTGTGCCAAGTGCCAGTGTCAGGGAACCGGTCAGACCAATCAGCAAATAGCCAACCGCCGCAATTCCCGCCGCAGTCAATGCATACGGCAATTGCGTCACCACATGGTCGATGTGGTTACTGCCAGCACCGGTAGATGACAGGATAGTCGTATCAGAGATCGGTGAGCAATGATCGCCGAATACAGCGCCTGCCAACACTGCAGATAAGGCAGGTAGCAGCAGTTCCGGCACTTGCGCTTCAATCATGATTGTACCGGCAACCGGAAGCAGAATGCCGAATGACCCCCAGGAAGTTCCAGTGGCAAAGGCCATTCCACCTGCGAGCAGGAACAGAATTACCGGAAGCAGACCGACCGGAAGGTTGGATGCCGTCACGATATTCGCCAAGTATTCACCGGTTTGCAGGCCACTGATCAGATACACAAGCGACCATGCCAGGATCAGTATCGCCACAGCTGTCCACATGGACTTGATCCCTGCCCAGATGCCTTTTCCGATCCAGACAGGTTTAGCTTCGCTGTTACGGCCGATCTGCAGGGCATAGAGCCCGATTGCAGTCAATGCTCCCGCAAGTCCGCCGGCGAGGAGTGAAGCCGGTACATCCGTATTTTCAAACATGACCCAAACATCCAGCACCTGACCGCCGTTCTGATAACCGGTCCACAGCATCGCAGCCACAGTACCGGCAATCAGCAGTACAATCGGCAGTACGAGATCGCGCACTTTCCCGTGGCCATGCTCCGGAAATTCTTCCTTCAGTTCACCTGGAATAGGTTTGGCAGGATCATAAAGTTCCCCTGAAGTCAGCGCCCGTTCTTCATGTTTCTTCATTTCGCCGAGATCAGTATCGGAAAACGCAGTAAAGAATACAATAGCCAGAGCTGCAATAACATAAAAGTTCATCGGCGCCATCCATAGGAACGCTTCAAGCGCAGTATAATCCAGCAATGTCTGGCCGGCCAGAATCGTGCCAACCATTCCAATGATAACCGCTCCCCAACTGGAGACCGGAGAGACCACACAGACCGGTGCTGCTGTTGAGTCGATATAGTAAGCAAGCTTTGCTCTGGAGATCTTGTAGCGGTCTGTGATCGGCCGGGAAACCTGGCCAACTGCCAGTGCATTGAAATAATCATCGATGAAAATTAAGATGCCTAGAAACACGGTCAGCAGTTTAGCGCCGCGGCGTGATTTAACCCGTGCAGCTGCCCAGTCTGCAAATGTCCGGCTGCCGCCTGACAGACTGACAAATGCAGTGATAATCCCGAGCAGCAGTAAAAATAAAATGATATAGACATTATAGGCATTGAATCCGCCATCCCAGAACGTTACAGCAAACGAGCTCCAGAGAGCTTCTGCTGAAGCCCCGGGTGCAAACGAACCAAGAATCAGTGCAGCTGCGAGAATCCCGACGCCAAGCGACAACAGCACGCGCCGTGTAAGCAGTACCATTGCGATTGCCAATATTGGCGGCAGGATTGAAAAGATTGTGTTCTCCATGTAATAATTCCTCCTGTTGTTGTGACAGATAAACAGAAACGCAAAAAGCCGGCTGCATCCTGTAGAGAGGCAGTCGGCTTTTCCGTCACCGGGGCATAGTCCAGCACCGGTCTGTAGCTCTCCATTCATGCGCATCTTCCCGCACAAATGACAGTGCCATTCTTATTCAGAATGGCCCCAGCCCGACCTCCGGTGACTCCGGACGATCAGCTTCGGCAAACCTCCCTTTCCCACATGGTCATTGTTGTCATCCTCGCATGCGGTACTGATGAATGTTGCAGCCTCTACCCATCACTATTCAATTCTTCAATATGTTATCAGGTGCTCTCCGATTAATCAAGTCTTTTCGTTAGAATCGCTTTTGAAAATACAGTGCAAATACGTCCCGCAGAAACTCCGGCATAAAATACGTCTTCTGCGCCCGCTTCAGCGATGGAAAGAAATGACCGAACGTGAACATATCAAGCGTGATCAATCGGTATGTGTGATCCGGTTGAACCGCATTCCCTTGCACTTCAAGCGTATGGCCGTTCATCTGCAATTCCCGGTGAATCATCTTGCCCATCACCGTTCCCCGGAAACCGAGGCCTTTCAGTTGAATCTCCGGCCACTCGCTGTTTAATGATTCGAGATAGATTTCCCGCAGCTCCGCACCCGACAATTCAATCAGACATGGATTGATCGGATGTGGCAGTAATTGATGGAAATCAAATCGGGTCACAATCCCTTCTTTTAAGTCTTTCATGAAGATTCCGGCATTGAACATGGCACAATCAGCACCGGAAAACAATAGAAGCGCTTCAGCGAACTCATCCGCCATTTCCGAGTCCTTGAACCATTCCGCCTTTAACAGACGCCGATTGGAAAAAACCGGATCACTCAGCATGTCTTTCCCGTAGGAAAGCAATCGGTGATTGAACTCCGGCTCCGCTTCCGGTAAGGATGCCGTTTCAACAAGCCGCGCCCGGCTGCTATGTTCGCCTTCAATTGTCACATGGCCGATATATGCACCAAACTTTCCCGCTGCCCCGAGCAGGACTGCATCGATCTGCTTTCCTTCATGAAAAACATGATGTGTGTGTGCGCCAAGAATAATATCAATGTCATTACTTTCAGCTGCCAGAATTTCATCTTCCCTGATGCCAAGATGAGATAAGCAAATAATGATATCCGCCTCTGCTCTGATAGCTGCTGCCGCTTCAATGAGTGCTTCTCTTCCAGGTGTCACTTTCCAGCCGAGCCGTTCGTAGAATGGCGTGAATTCTGCAGTGGCGCCAATCAATCCGATCCTCGTGCCGCCTGCTGTCGTCAGAATATGATGCTGTTTTGCCCAGTTTGGCCGCTCTCCATCAGGATGGAACAGATTCCCGACAATCACGTCAAAATCCGCTTGTGTGTAAAGAAGATTCAGTTCTTTTTTGGACAGTGTAATGCCTTCGTTATTCCCGATTGTGACAGCATCGTAATGAGAGTCGTTCAGCATTTCAACGTTTCCCAGGCCGGCTGTTGCTTCTGTATAGGGATGAGAGCGGTCAATATGGTCTCCAATATCCAGCAGAAGACATACTTCCCCCTCTTTCTCGTGCCAGCGTTTACGTTCCTGAAGAAAAGCATGAATACGCGGCCAATGTTCAAAATGACTGTGGAGATCATTCGTATGATAAATGTGTATCGTTTCATTCAAGACAATCACCAAATTCCTTTGAAGATAGATCGGACACCGAAAATCAGCAAGACAAATCGCAGGACATTAACAAGCGCATCGGAATTCAGCCGCTGATTCAAAGCAGCACCGATTTTTGCACCGATATAAGCGCCCGGCACTAAAGCGGCTGCATACAGCCACGTGACATTGCCTAGTGAGATGTGGGTGACCGAATTTATGACCGCTGATAAGAATACCATCAGCATGGAAGTACCGACAGCGACATGCGGCGGAAACAGAAACAGCAAAATCATGGCCGGGACAAGAATGGATCCCCCGCCGATTCCGAATAAACCGGACGCACAGCCGATAGCAAACGTCAACAGCAGCGCAAACCAGATCGGATAGCCATATGTATGAGTCTGGTCCTGCTTATCGGTAAATGTCCGCTCGGTCCCATGCGCCATGAACCAGCGGACAGGTTTTAACCGGCCTCTAAGCAGCAACAGGGCCGACAATAAAACAAGCAACAGACCAAAATACAGGTTGAATGAAGGCAGATCGATATTTTTATTGATGAATGCGCCAACGACTGTTCCAGGTGCACTGCCTGCAAAAAAGATGAATCCGCTCCGGTAGTCGACGGTCTTAACCTTAATATAGGAAAGAACAGAAGATAAGCCGGTAAAAATCATGGTAATGACAGATAGCCCGACCACCTTCTGCGGGGAAAGTTCCGGAAACAGCGCCAAAAGGGCGGGAACTATAATAACGCCGCCGCCCAGGCCAATCAGCGCCCCGATAATGCCCGACAGCATGCCGATGCCGGCTAACAGAGCATATTCCATCAATCGTCCCCTTCGAACAATCCCAGCTGTTTAGGGGCCAATCCATTCGGCTCCAAGCCATGCAGCTGCTGAAATTGTTTGGCATTCGGCGCTGCATTGCCGGCCGAATTATTGTTAAAGATCAGGTAAACTGATTTTGTTTCTTCTTCAAGCTGCTTCACTTTGCGGCTCAGCCATTTGAGCTCTTCTTCCGAGTAATCATAGAGATACCGGATTTTGCGCCATTTATCACCATCGCCACCTGTATTTTTCCAACCGGCTGTATTCCGGCCATGCAGCCGGACAAGGACCTTATCCTCTCGTGTACTGACTGGCACAAACGGAATCGATCCTTCTCCCGCCTGCGGTTCATCACATACCGAATGGATCAGCCGGTTCTCTTTCAGAAAAGCAATCGTTTTTTCCCTGAATTCCGGCGAATACCATGTCTGGTTGCGAAATTCGACGGCCACATCAAAGCCTTGGAGCTTTTCTGCCGCATCCCGGATTTCCGCCACATTTTCCTTTTTGCAATCAAACCACGGCGGATACTGCATCAGAATCATGCCAAGTTTCCCTTCTTCTTTCAAGGGACCCATGGATAAACGGAATGCCTCGAACATCTCCTCGCGCGAATCAAAAGGAATTTTCCCGCGCTGATGGCCCGTCATTCCCTGGTACGCTTTTACAACAAATTGAAAATTATCCGGAGTCTCTGAAATCCACTTGCGGATATTCCGTTCAGGCTGGACGGCATAAAACGAAGAGTCCAGCTCCACAATCGGAAAATGAGTACTGTAATCCTTTAATTTGTCCGTCTTTTTGGATTCCGGATCATATACGATCGGATGGTCTCCCCATCCGGTAAGTCCTGTATAGAGCATTTTTCCGCCTCCTGTGTCAGATTCATTTTATCATAAAGTATTGGAACTTCGGCAGATTCCGTGAACGTCTCTTCCGCTGTGTCCCATTGGTAGTATTTCCCCCTTTTTGGCACAAAAAAAACCCGGCACTCGGCCGGGTCGGTCCTTCAATTAACCGATGGATCCTTCCATCTCGAACTTGATGAGACGGTTCATTTCAACTGCATATTCCATTGGCAGTTCTTTTGTGAACGGCTCGATGAAGCCCATGACGATCATTTCTGTCGCTTCCTGCTCAGAAATACCGCGGCTCATCAGATAGAAGAGCTGTTCTTCAGAGACTTTGGAAACTTTCGCTTCATGCTCCAGCGATACGTTATCGTTCAGGATTTCATTGTATGGAATCGTGTCGGAAGTCGACTGATTGTCCATGATCAATGTATCACATTCGATGTTTGAACGCGCTCCGTCCGCTTTGCGGCCGAAATGCACAATCCCCCGATACGAAACTTTACCACCCTGTTTCGAAATGGACTTCGAAACGATCGTTGACGACGTGTTCGGTGCCAGGTGGACCATTTTAGCTCCAGCATCCTGGTGCTGGCCTTTACCGGCAATCGCGATGGACAATGTCATACCGCGTGCACCTTCCCCTTTCAGGAAAACAGCCGGATATTTCATCGTCAGCTTGGATCCGATATTGCCGTCAATCCATTCCATCGTAGCGTTGGCATCGCATGTCGCACGCTTTGTCACGAGGTTATAGACGTTGTTCGCCCAGTTCTGAATTGTTGTGTAACGGCAGTAGGCGTCTTTCTTAATGATTATTTCAACAACCGCACTATGAAGCGAGTTTGTTGTATATACAGGTGCTGTACAACCTTCGACGTAATGAACACTAGCGCCTTCGTCAACAATAATGAGCGTACGCTCGAACTGCCCCATATTCTCCGAGTTGATGCGGAAATAAGCCTGCAGCGGCGTATCCACTTTCACACCCGGCGGTACATAGATGAACGATCCACCCGACCAGACAGCTGTATTGAGTGCAGCAAATTTATTATCAGCAGCCGGGATAACTGTTCCCCAATACTGCTTGAACAAGTCTTCATTCTCGCGAAGTGCTGTATCCGTATCCTTGAAGACAATACCCATATCCTCAAGGTCCGCTTTCATATTGTGATAAACCACTTCTGATTCATATTGCGCAGACACACCAGCCAAGTACTTCTGTTCGGCTTCCGGAATGCCCAGTTTATCAAATGTCCGCTTGATTTCTTCCGGCACTTCATCCCATGAAGTCTCAGTCTGTTCCGATGGTTTCACGTAATATGTGATTTCATCAAAATTCAGACCGCCAAGATCTCCGCCCCATTGCGGCATCGGCATGGAATAAAACAATTCCAGTGCTTTCAGGCGGGAATTGAGCATCCATTCCGGTTCTGATTTCATCCGGGAAATTTCTTCAACGATTTCTTTCGTCAGTCCACGGGCTGAACGGAAAATTGAAACATCTTTATCATGGAAACCGTATTTGTAATCACCGATTTCCGGCATTTTCTTCGCCATGATCGTTCCCCCATTCTATTATTAAGACTTCTCGACGCCTTGTTCCATTGCTTTCCAAGCCAGCGTTGCACATTTGATACGGGCTGGGAATTGCGATACGCCGGACAGCGCCTCGATGTCACCGAGATCGATTGAATCATCGTACTCTTTGCCTAGCATCATATCCGAAAAAATTTCGGATAATTTGAGGGCTTCGTCTACTTCTTTGCCTTTGACTGCTTGTGTCATCATGGAAGCGGAAGCCATGGAGATCGAACAGCCTTCTCCGTCAAACTTCGCTTCTTTCACCACACCATCCTCCACTTGCATGGAGAGCTGAATGCGGTCACCGCATGTGGGATTATTCATCTCAATCGAGATGCCCCCATCATTGATGACCCCTTTATTGCGCGGGGTTTTATAATGATCCATGATAACACTGCGATACAGCTGATCCAGATTCTTAAAAGACATCGCTGAAATACTCCTTTGCTGTACGCAAGCCTTCTGTCAGCCGGTCGATGTCCGACTTATCATTATACATGTAAAAACTTGCGCGTGCTGTTGCAGTAACTTCGAGCCATTTCATGAGCGGTTGAGCACAATGGTGGCCGGCCCGGACTGCGATTCCATTCATATCCAGAACAGTAGCTACATCGTGCGGATGCACATCATTAATGTTGAATGTCACAATGCCGGCCCGTTTGCCGGGATCAGCAGGACCATATATCGAGAGTCCGTCAATTTCACTGAGCCGTTCCATTGCATAAGCTGCCAATTCATGTTCATGCTTTTCGATTTCATCGAGACCGATTTCGTTCAAAAAGTCGATGGCAGCGCCAAGGCCGACAGCGCCGGCAATGATTGGTGTTCCACCTTCAAACTTCCACGGCAGTTCTTTCCATGTGGAGTCATACAACCCCACAAAATCAATCATTTCTCCGCCAAATTCAATCGGTTCCATGGCATTCAGTAAATCTTTCTTGCCGTACAAGACACCGATACCGGTCGGTCCGCACATTTTATGTCCCGAGAAAGCGAAGAAATCGCAATCCAGATCTTGTACGTCCACTTTCATGTGCGGAGCCGCCTGGGCACCGTCGACGACCATCACCGCACCATTTTCATGGGCGATCTTTGTTACTTCTTTGATCGGATTCATTGTGCCCAGCACGTTTGAAACGTACATCATCGAAACGATCTTCGTATTACCTGTGACAGCTGACCGAACTCGCTCAAGCGAGATCGTGCCATCTTCTTCAAGGTCAATATATTTTAATACGGCACCGCGTTCTTTCGCCAATTGCTGCCATGGAATGATGTTTGAATGGTGCTCCACATACGTAATGATGATTTCATCACCTTCTTGTACGTTAGCACGTCCGTAGCTGGCAGCAATTGTATTGAGTGTTGTTGTCGTTCCGCGTGTAAATACAATTTCCTGTGTCGATGCTGCGTTGATGAACTTGCGGACTTTCTCGCGGGCACCCTCGTAGCTTTCAGTTGCCCGGTTGCCGAGCGTATGAACGCCCCGGTGTACGTTCGAGTTGTCCAATTCGTAATAGTTTTTCAGCGCTTCAATGACTTGGACCGGTTTCTGAGATGTAGCCGCACTGTCCAAGTACACAAGCGGATGGCCATTGATCTCCTGGTTCAGGATCGGAAAATAACGTTTGATTTCTGGGTTAATCATTAGCGGACTTTCCTTTCAATGACCTCCGTCAGCTGCCTTTTAACGCTGTCGATCGGCATTGCATTCACGACCGGCGCCAAGAAACCATGGATGACGAGGCGTTCTGCTTCCTGCTTTGAGATCCCGCGGCTCATAAGATAGTAAAGCTGGAGCGGATCCACACGTCCGACTGAAGCTGCGTGTCCGGCCGTCACATCATCTTCATCGATGAGAAGGATCGGATTCGCATCTCCTCGTGCCCGTTCGCTCAGCATCAAAACACGGGATTCCTGTTCAGCATTTGCTTTTGTCGCACCATGCTCGATTTTACCGATTCCGTTGAAAATGGAAGATGAAGAATCCTTCATGACACCATGTTTCAGAATCTGACCATCGGAATTTTTGCCCCAGTGGATGACTTGTGTAGTGAAATTCTGCTTTTGTGTACCACGCCCGACAACAACTGTCTTCGTGTCTCCAACTGAATTATCACCTTTTAGAAGTGTCGTGTTTTCAGAGATGGTGTTGCTGTCACTCATCAGCCCAAGCGCCCATTCGATGCTTGAATCACGCTTCGCAAGCCCGCGGCGATTGACGTAAGATGTGAAACCTTCTGCCAGAACCTCCACAGCACCGTATGTGATTTTCGCATTGTCTTCTGCAATGACTTCCGATACGATGTTCGCGAGACCGTTCGCCTGAGGAATAGTGGAAATATAATTTTCCACATAAGTCACCTGACTGCTCGTATCCGCAACAATCAGCACATGATTGAACAGCGATGCATCCACATCGTCATGCACAAAGATCACTTGAACCGGTTCTTCGACGACAACATTCTTTGGCACGTACAGGAACACGCCGCCATTCAGCAACGCTGCATGTAACGCAGTCAATTTATGCTCATCGGGTTTTACGCCCTCTGTCATAAAATACTTGCGCACCAAGTCGCCATGCTCTCGGACAGCCGTGAAAATATCTGTCAGCACAACTCCTTGTGATTTCAGATCTTCGGACAGCCCTGTGTAAGCAGGTGTGTTATTCCGCTGGATATAGACATTTTCCTGGTCTGTTCCAACGAGCGCTTTAACTTCTTCCGGCAGTTCTTCCAATGTGCTGAATTTCGCACTTTCCGTATTATGGACCGGGAAGTCTGTAAAATTCCAATTGGCAATCTTTGTTTTATCCGGTTTTGGAAGCGGCAGCTGCTCCGAGTTTCTGAAGGCCGCTGCACGCAATTCCGTGAACCATTCCGGTTCATTATTTGAAGCCGAGAAAGAACGTACTTCCTGCTCGGTCATATTTACATTCGTATCAACCGTCACCATTCGTCTCTCCCCTCCGACTATGCTTGGCCTACTGTTTCGTCTTCGATTCCAAGTTCTTCTTTGATCCAGTCGTACCCTTCACTTTCGAGCTTATGCGCGAGTTCGGGACCGCCTGATTTCACGACGCGTCCCTGCATCATGACATGCACGTGATCCGGTGTGATGTAATTCAGGAGACGCTGGTAATGCGTAATGATCAGGCAGCCGAAATTCTCACTGCGCATTTCATTTATGCCTTTGGAGACGACTTTCAGCGCATCGATATCGAGACCGGAGTCAATTTCATCAAGAATGGCAAACTTCGGCTGAATCATCATGAGCTGAAGAATTTCGTTGCGTTTTTTTTCACCGCCGGAGAATCCTTCGTTGAGGTAACGCTGTGCCATTTCCTGGTCCATCTCAAGCATGTCCATTTTATTATCCAGTTCACGGATGAACTTCATAAGCGGAATTTCATCGCCTTCTTCTCTGCGTGAGTTGATGGCAGAGCGAAGGAAATCCGCATTGGTTACGCCTGTGATTTCACTCGGATATTGCATTGCAAGGAAAAGGCCAGCCTGCGCCCGCTCGTCAACTTCCATTTCAAGTACATCTTCACCGTCGATTGTTACAGAGCCCGAAGTGACTTCATACTTCGGATGCCCCATGACCGCTGAAGCGAGTGTGGATTTCCCTGTCCCGTTCGGACCCATAATTGCATGAATTTCATCTGTATTTATCGTAAGGTTTACACCTTTCAAAATCTCTTTGCCTTCAATCTCAACGTGCAGGTCCTTGATAACCAAAGTTGACATATTTATACCTCCATTAATTGTATGTTGAACGGAAAAACCATTCTAAATTAGTATCATTCTAATTTTAACTGAAATACCCGTCAGTAGCAAATCTTTGAGACAAATAGAAAAACAGCGGAAATTCTTGCAAAAGTAAAGATTTCCCGCTGTTTTATTTAACTTTCCCTGTTTTGAAAAAGAAGATTTACTTTTCATTCATTTTAACCAATTGAGAATGAATGCCAATAAGGAGTCAGTGCCTGTAGGCACTGACTCCTTATAAATGTTTATCCGATATCATCACGGTGAACTTGTCGTTCTAAATTAGAGACGATTCGCTGTTCTTGGGCATAATCCTGCTCCCGCTTTTTTTCAACTTCAATGATCAGTTCAGGATTTTTCTGATACTCATCCATCCCAAATCCGTGCTTGCTTCTGAATGCCTGTTCCATCTTCTCAGTGCGTTCAAACTGTGAAGAACTAATAATGAATCATCCCTTTCAATCTGGTTAAATAATGTGAATCTTTCATTTATAAGTATACCCTTATTTTTTGCCGATTACACATGTCTACGGCAATTTAAACCTTTTTACCTAACTTGCTGCCAGCATTGCTGCTAAGCACAATTAAAAAAAGCCTGACAAAAGTCAGGCTTCCTGTGATCAGCCGCTTACTTCATTTAAAAGGCTGGATGCTGCAAGACCGTATTCTTCAAGAACGCTATTGAAGATTTCATCCGCTTCAGTAAAGCGAGCGTTTGCTTCTTCAAATGTTGTTTCTCCTGCTGTCAGAGCTTCGGACTTCATAACGTATGCTTCTTGGACAGCTGTTAAAGCTTCCTCAAGTTCTGCCTGTTCTGCAGAAAGCGTCTCAGGGATTTCAATACCCTCCACTGCTGCAGCTGCAGCGTCAGCTGAAGCGATCGCCGCTTCTCTTAGAGCTTCCACTTCTTCAGCCGGCACTTCCGGATCGGCAGCGGCTGCTTCAAATGCATTCAAGTCTGCATCAGCAGCATTGATTGTCTGGGATACATTTAGATAGAAAGTGACGAGTTCAGGAGCTACATCTTCTCCAGCTGCCTCTTCCTCTACAACTTCCTCTTCCGTCGCTTCTTCTTCCACGACTTCTTCTTCAGCGGTCTCTTCTTCGACCACCTGATCAGTCGTTTCTTCCACTTCTTCTTCCGTTAGTTCTTCCGTCGGTTCTTCTTCAGCACATGCACCAAGTACTAATGAAGCTGCGACGCCTACTGCTAATAGTTTTTTCATGCAAAATCCCCCCTTCGTACGATATTGTTACATCATATCCATATTATCACAGGAAAATCCAACAGTACAGCATTCACAAAATTGAAAGAATTAACAATTTAATCAAAAAAGGCCGCCCGAAAAGTCTCAATTCATGACCTTTCGGGGCAGCCCCGTTTCTGTTTTACAATTATTCAACCGGCACGACAGCGCCGCCCCATTCTTCGATAATGAAGTCCTGAATCTCATCAGATTTCAGCACGTCCACAAGTGCCTGGATATTTTCGCTATTCTCGTCTCCAGCTTGTGTGGCAATGATATTTGCATAAGGCGAATCGGAATCTTCAAGTGCAATGGCATCTTCCATCGGGTTCAATCCCGCATCGATCGCATAATTAGAGTTGATGAGAACAGCATCACCTTCGCCGGCCTCATATAATTGCACGAGAAGTGCCGCTTCATAATCAGCATCAAAGACCAGATTCTTCGGATTTTCCACGATATCACTTACTTCAGCTTCCGTTTTTTCAACGTCTTCCGCCAATGTAATCAAGCCTTGCGCTTCCAGCATTGCTAAAATGCGGCCATGATCGGCAACTGAATTGCTCATCAGGATTGTCGCCCCATCAGGCAACTCATCAAGTGAATCATATTCCTGTGAGTAGACGCCGATCGGCTCGATATGGATGCCGCCAGCGTTGGCGAATTCATATCCGAAGTCTTCTATCTGTGATTCCAGATATGGAACATGCTGAAAATAGTTTGCATCTATTTCACCGGAATCGAGATCCTGGTTTGGCAAAATGTAATCCTGATACGTTTCAATTTCCAAGTCAATGCCCTGTTCTTCCAGAAGCGGTGCCGCTTCTTCAAGGATGAGCGCATGTGGGACGTTTGACGCGCCTACTGTCAGCACTTCCGTCTCTTCATCTGCTCCGGTTGCTCCGCAGCCGGCCAATGCCAGTCCGCTCAATACAGTTCCTGCTACAAATTTCTTCATAAGTTAGTAACTCTCCTTTTGTTTTTTCTTTTATAGTCTATAATAACGGATCAAATCCGAAACTAGCGTTTGTCTAAGCGGGACGCAGTAAAATCCCCGATATACTGGATGATAAATACAATAATCAGAATCAGCACGGTAGCTGTCAACGTAACATCTTCCCGGCTTCGTTGGAATCCATCGAGAAAGGCCAAAGTTCCAAGGCCGCCGGCACCGATGACGCCAGCCATTGCTGTATACCCGACCAACGCAATGGCCGTTACAGTAATTCCGGATACGAGAGCCGGCATCGATTCCGGAAGCAGCACTTTCCGGATAATGGTCCCCGTTGTCGCACCCATCGACCGGGAGGCCTCGATCACTCCTCTGTCGATTTCCCGGAGAGCAATCAGTACCATTCGGGCATAGAATGGCGCAGCACCAATGATTAATGCAGGCAAAGCTGCATTAGGTCCGCGAATCGTTCCAATAAGAATCTGCGTAAACGGAATCAGCAGAATAATCAGGATAATGAATGGAATCGACCGGAAGATATTGACGAACGCGCCTGTCAACCAGTTCACAATATTATTAGCCCATACTTGGTGTGGGCTTGTCAGGAACAGCAGAATACCCAGCAGTAAACCGAACACAAATGTGAAAAATGTGGCCATGGCCGTCATGTAGAGTGTTTCAACCGTTGCTTCCCACATATCTGCCCAATCCACGTTTGGTAAAAATGTTTCAAACACCCGTCATCACCTCCGTCCGGACGTTCCGGTCTTCCAGAAACGCAATCGCTGCCCGGATCTCCTCTTCAGAACCCTTCAGCTGCAACATAAGCGTTCCGTAAGCTCCGCGTTGCGTACGGGAAATATTCCCCTGCACGATGTTGACTTCAATAGGAAACTTCCGGATCAGTTCTGTCAGAACCGGCTGTTCTGTCTGATCGCCGATGAATCCGAGCTTGACCAGTTCGCCGGCCGGATAAATTTCCCGAAGATGGCGGATGGTTTCACTTGCATCTTCCGCTTCCGTCACTTGCGCGACAAATCGCTTGGTGATCTGTTCACGCGGCATTTGAAAAATACTCAGCACATCTCCAAGTTCAACCACTTTACCGGCTTCCATGACCGCCACCCGGTGACAGATCTTCCGGATTACGTGCATTTCATGGGTGATCAGCACAATGGTCAGGCCCAACCGTTCATTAATGCTTACAAGCAGATCGAGGATGGAGTCGGTTGTCTGTGGATCCAGGGCAGAAGTCGCTTCATCACACAGCAATACCTCCGGATCATTTGCGAGCGCGCGGGCAATGCCCACACGCTGCTTCTGACCGCCAGAAAGCTGGGACGGATAGGCATTCTCCCGGCCGGTCAGGCCCACCAGTTCTATCAATTCCAATGCCCGGGCATTGCGCTCAGTCTTGGATACACCTGCGATTTCAAGGGGGAACTCAATATTCTCTTTAACAGTGCGTGACCACAGCAAGTTAAAGTGCTGAAAAATCATGCTGACTTTCTGGCGCGCTTTCCGCAATTCAACTCCCCGGATTGCTGAAATCTTTCTATTCTGGATATCCACCGAACCGGCAGTGGGTTTTTCAAGCCCATTGAGCAGCCGGATCAACGTGCTTTTTCCGGCGCCGCTATATCCGATGATGCCGAATATCTCTCCTTTTGAAATGGACAGACTGACATCATCCACAGCGGTGAGAACGCCTTTATCCGTCTGAAACCGCTTCGTCAGGTTCTTCAACTCAATCATTTGCAAGACACTCCTGTTTACCATAATAAAAGCCCTCCTGCTCGTTGTTATGAGCAGAAGGGCAACTTTAATTTAATATAAGTACCCGTTCTCTCATCTCCCAAAACTTTCGTTTTGTGTGAATTGGCACCATTTCATTTGCATGACGGTTGCCGGGCTTCATCGGGCACATCCCTCCACCTCTCTTGATAAGAAACGATATGAAATTGTAAATTGTCTCAGTCAGAACACCAATATATCAGGCAGGGAACTATCTGTCAAACGTTTTTAGTTTTTCATAAAGAAAAGGTACGGATTGAAACGCATAGACCTTTTCCTGCAATTTGCCGTCTTTAGTCAGCAGCAGACAAGGAACACTTTCCACTTGATACAACTCCGCTACTTCCTGGACGTAGTTCAGGTTTGCTTTACCGAGTGTCAGAGACGGCAGCATTTCCTTGACTATATGCAGCATCCGGGAAGCCACCTGACAAGTTCCGCACATTGGTGTATATAAATAAAACGCAGTATATCTGCTTTTATTTTTTGTTTTCATCCACTCCTGGTGGGTCCATTCTTCCATCTGCTTCACCTTCAGTTTAAAGCGTATTCACTCGGACATTAGCACCAATCAGCACGTCCAGAAGAATCCGGACCGGTGTTGCCGCCACTTCTTTGTAAGACCGGTCGATATAGGCATGACGCGCTTCCGGGAACACCTTTTTGAACAGTTTTCTAAGTGATTCCCCAGACTTGTCCGCATCCACGAGCACAATCAGATCCAATCCCTCATAAGGAGCAAGTAATTCCTCAAGCCGGACTGCGCTTACAGTGCCGTTCGTGCAGAGAATCGTCACCGGTTCAGCGATGAGCGGCTCGATTCTCGTCTTGTCCGAGCGTCCTTCGACAATGATCACTTTATCCATTTTCTCCACTTCCTACATGAACGACATTCAAATGGCTCATTACTCAGGCAGCATCTTATGTTATACAATACCTTGATATCGAAGTAAAGAAACTTGTTTGCCTCCAGTTCTTTCTGGGAACGGAAAAAAGCGCTGAAATCAGCGCTTTTTTATTATCCTGCAATCATTTCATTGTAAGCATCTGAATCCATCAGCTCTTCCAGTTCCGTTTCATCTGAAAGTTCCACCACAACCATCCACGCCTGCTCATATGGCGATTCGTTGACCTGTTCAGGACTGTCTTCCAGCCCGCTGTTCACTTCAACGACTTTGCCGCTTACAGGTGCATACAGCTCAGAAACTGTTTTTACCGATTCGACGCTGCCGAATGGTTCGTTTTTAGTCAATTCATCGCCCACTTGAGGAAGCTCAACAAATACGATATCTCCCAATTCTTCCTGTGCAAACTGTGTGATGCCAATCCGGGCAGTCCCGTTTTCAGCTTTCACCCATTCATGTTCTTTTGAATAACGAAGTTCTGTTGGTACGCTCATCCAAACACCTCCAGCTATGTACTCTTACAGCTTCAGTTTGCCATATCCCTACTGGAAATACAACTTTCATTTCCAAGCCTGGCTGAATGTCTCTTCCTTAAATCCTGCAGTCACCTGATCTCCGCTAACGACTAACGGCCGTTTTATCAGCTTGCCGTCCGATGCCAGCAACTCCAGCTGCTCTTCCTCACCCATGTCTTTCAACCGATCTTTCAGACCAAGCTCCCGGTACTTCATGCCGCTGGTGTTAAAAAACTTCTTCAAATCCAGACCGCTCTTTTGATAGAAGGCCCGGATCTCTTCTTTAGAAGGCGGCGAATCCACAATATGTATCTCTTCATAGGCCACTTCATGATTGTCCAGCCATTTTTTTGCTTTGCGGCATGTGCTGCATTTCGGATACGAATAAAATGTCACCATCTTGCTCACTCCTTTCTTTAATAGTGTAGCAGAAAGGAGAAAAACGCAGCACACTGGCTGCGTTTTCTTTGAAACTTAAACGATATATTTTTCTGCCTCGATCAATTTAACAGCCGCTTCCCGCTTTTTTGCAATGACATTATACGGGGTAGAGCGTGTCAGCTTGCGGAGAGCCGACAGCATCATGCGCAGGTTGTCACCATCAGCAGCTGCAATCAATGTTTCTTTCGCATCTTTTTCAATGGCATCGAATGCTTCCTGTGTGAAAATTTGCGTGTACAGCAATTTCTGCTGAGCTTTTTCAATGCCGGTATTCTGAATCGCTTTTTCAGTCCGTTTCACAACCGATTCGATTGCATAGACATTCGAGACGATGTCAGCAATGTTCACAAGTACTTCCTGTTCGCTTTCCAGTTTCGTACCGTAGCGCTGTGCAGCCAGTCCGGCAGCCAGCAAGGCGATTTTCTTCGCATTTTTCAATAGGTACTTTTCCTGTTCAAGCGCCTCAACGCCGATTTCTTCCGGCATCATCGTCAGCAGTTCACCCTGCAGTTTTTCAGCTTCCTGCAGAAGCGGCAATTCGCCTTTCATGGCTTTGCGGAGCAATGTGCCCGGCACCAGCAGACGGTTGATTTCGTTCGTCCCTTCAAAAATCCGGTTGATGCGGGAATCCCGGTAGGCGCGTTCAATTTCGTACTCCTGCATGAATCCGTAACCGCCATGAAGCTGGACTCCTTCATCGACGATATAATCCAGCACTTCTGTGCCGAAGAACTTATTCAGGGAGCATTCGATTGCGTATTCGGCAATCGATTCAGCGACAAGACTGCCGTTTCCTTGCTCTTCATCACTGAACTGGCTCATCCGGTCTTCAAATAAGCCGACCGTCCGATAGACGGAGCTTTCAACGGCGTACAGACGGGCTGCCATCGTCGCCAGCTTTTCACGTGTCAGGTTGAATGACGAGATCGGTGTCTTGAACTGCTGACGCTGGTTCGTATACGGAATCGTCACTTCCATGGCGCGTTTCGAACCACCGATGGTACCCACGCCGAGCTTGTAGCGCCCGATGTTCAGGATATTGAACGCGATGACGTGGCCGCGTCCAGCTTCGCCGAGCAAGTTCTCAACCGGCACTTCCGCGTCTTCCAGGATCAAAGTGCGCGTTGAAGATGATTTGATGCCCATTTTCTTTTCTTCCGGCCCGACTGATACACCCGGGAATTTGCGTTCAACGATGAATGCTGAAAATTTGTCACCATCAATTTTTGCATAAACAATAAAAACATCTGCGAATCCCGCATTCGTAATCCACTGTTTCTCACCGTTCAGCACGTAGTGAGTGCCCGCCTCATTCAGCTTTGCTGTGGTCTTGGCACCCAATGCATCAGATCCTGAGCTTGGCTCTGTCAATGCATAAGCAGCAAGGAGTTCACCTGTCGCAAGCTTCGGCAAATACTTTTCTTTTTGGCTGTCGTTCCCGAAGAGAACGATCGGCAGTGAGCCGATGCCCACATGCGCGCCATGCGAGATGGAAAATCCGCCAGCGACAGACATTTTTTCAGCGATGAGTGCGGAAGCCACTTTATCCAGACCAAGGCCGTCGTACTGCTCCGGCACATCAGCGCCAAGAAGACCGAGCTCGCCTGCCTGCTTCAGCAGTTTTACCGAGTATTCAAATTCATGGTTCTCCAGTTTTTCGTGAACCGGCATCACTTGTTTTGCCACGAAATCCTCTGTCGTCTTAGCAATCATTTTATGCTCTTCCGTAAAATCTTCCGGTGTGAAGACGCGGGATACATCCACGTCATCAATCAAAAAGCTTCCGCCTTTAATAACACCTTTGTTTGCTGTTTCTGCCATTATTGATCACTCCATATCGTATATTTTGCTTATAGCATTTCGAATACGCCAGCAGCACCCATACCGCCGCCGATACACATCGTTACAACGCCAAATTGCTTGCCCTGCCGTTTAAGTTCATCCATGAGACGAAGTGTCAAAATCGTTCCGGTTGCGCCGAGCGGATGGCCGAGCGCAATGGCGCCGCCATTCACATTCACTTTATCCATATCAAGCCCGAGTTTCCGGATAACCGCCAATGACTGGGAAGCAAAAGCCTCATTCAATTCCCAAAGATCGATGTCCTCTATCGAAAGACCCGCAATTTCGAGTGCTTTCGGCACAGCCACAATCGGGCCGATCCCCATCACTTCCGGCGGTACACCGCCTGTTGCAAAAGAACGGAATTTCGCAATCGGTTTCAGTCCGAGTGCTTCCGCTTTCTCCCGATCCATGACAAGAACCGTGCCTGCTCCATCTGACGTTTGAGAGGAGTTGCCAGCTGTGACACTGCCGCGGGCAGAGAATGCCGCACGCAATCCACCAAGGGTTTCAGCGGTCGTTCCCGGCCGCACGCCTTCATCCGTCTTAAATATGAAGGTCTTCTCCTGCAATCGGTTATTTTCATCAATGTACCGCTTCGTCACTTCAACTGGCACGATGGAAGGGTCAAACCTTCCGCCTTTGATCGCTGAACCTGCCCGATCATGAGACTGAGCAGCAAAGGCATCCATATCCGCCCGGCTGACATCATATTTTGAAGCCACTTGCTCAGCCGTATGCCCCATGCTCATATAATATTGAGGGGCATCTTCTGCCAGCTTCGAATTCGGCCGGATAACATTTCCCATCATCGGCACCATACTCATCGATTCAACGCCGCCGGCAAGAACCGCCTGTGCAGAGCCGATCATAATGCGTTCTGCCGCATAAGCAATCGTCTGGAGACCGGATGAACAGAAGCGGTTGACTGTCACCGCCGGCACGGTGTCCGGAAGACCTGCCAACGCACCAATCGGGCGTGCGATATTCATCCCTTGTTCCGCTTCCGGCATGGCACAACCAATGATCAGATCATCGATTGGCCCGTCATAGCCCCCTGCTCTCTTTAATGTCTCCCGGACTGTCAATGCCCCAAAATCATCCGGACGTACCGTAGCCAGGGAACCTTTTTTCGCTTTTCCGACCGGCGTCCGTGCGCCGGCCACAATTACTGCTTCTCGCATGATAGTTCCTCCTTCAGTTTCTCGATCAATTGCGCAGCGGTTTGCCCTTCAGCAGCATATGCTGCATGCGCTGCTGGGATTTCGGTTCGGCAACAAGACTTAAAAATGCTTCCCGTTCCAGATCCAACAAGTACTGCTCATCCACTTCAGTGCCATATGGCAATTTGCCGCCTGCCAGAACATAAGCAAGCTTTTTTGCGATTTTCAAATCATATTCACTGATGTACTTCGATTCCAGCATGCCTTGTGCACCGAGCAGCATGGCTGCATAGCCCGGTTCTCCGGCCACCGGGATCTTTTCCCGGGCCGGCGGCTTGTAACCGCCTTCGAACAGACCAAGTGCCGCCTGTTTGGCATCATAGATCAAATGATCGCTGTTGGCGCTGATTCCATCCGTAAAATTCAGGAAATTATTTTCCCGCGCTTCTTCGGCTGAAGTGGAAACCTTTGCCGTGGCAATCATTTCAAACACATTGGCTGCGATATTTGTATAATCCAATGCAACATTATTCGGCAATCCTTTTAAATGCTTAGCGTACAGTTCTTTGTTGCCGCCACCGCCGGGGATCAGTCCGACGCCCGCTTCAACAAGTCCCATATATGTCTCCATTGATGCCTGGATGTGTGCGGCCGGCAGACAGACTTCCGCACCGCCTCCAAGGGTCATGCCGAATGGTGCTGCGACAACCGGCTTCTCGCTGTATTTAATCTTGAGCATGGCATTCTGAAATGCGCGGACCGTATAGTCCAGCTCAAAAATATTATCGTCTTGCGCTTCCATCAGAATCATGCCGAGATTGGCGCCGACGCAGAAGTTCTTTCCTTGGTTACCAATGACAAGCCCTTTATAATTCTTTTCGACTTCTTCCACAGCGAAATTGATCATCTGAACAATATCCGGTCCAATGGCATTCGACTGGGAATGGAACTCCAGCAGGGCAATTTCGTCCCCAAGATCGATCAGGCTTGCCCCGGCATTCGATTTGATCACCCCGTGCTTTTTCTTATAACGCTTCAGGTTGATTGCCTTTTCATTGAACGGCACCGGGGCATAGTCTGTCCCCGTAAAGTAATAAAGGTCGCCATTCTCCTCTTTATAAAAAGAATCGAACCCTTTGTCGAGCAGTGCTTGAACGAACGCCGGAACGCTATGTCCTTCTTCTTTCATTTTCTCAACCGATTTTTGAACACCGATGGCATCCCAGACCTCAAACGGCCCCTGTTCCCAGCCGAAGCCCCATTTCATTGCATTATCGATGGCCACGATATCATCCGCTATTTCGCCGTGCAGTTCCGCCGAGTAACGGAGTGTCGGCGACATGATATTCCAGAGCAGTTCACCTGTGCGGTCATCCGCATAAACGAGCGTCCGGACTCTTGCCGCAAGCCCCTTTTGCTGTTTGGCAGCTTCCTGTGAAGGCGTTTTCAATTTTCTGGCGGGTGAATATTCGAATGTCTGCGGGTCCAGCTCCAGGATCTCCTTGCCTTCCTTCTTAAAAAACCCTTGTCCGGATTTCGCGCCGAGCCAGCCATTCTCCACCATTTTCTTCAAGAAGTCCGGCGCTTTGAATACTTGCTGCTCCTCGCCTTCCGTCAAATCGTGCACGTTCTTGGCAACATGCAGGAATGTGTCCAATCCCACGACATCGAGTGTTCGGAAAGTTGCCGATTTAGCGCGTCCGATCAGCGGCCCGGTCACTGAATCTACTTCACCGACAGAGTACCCTCTATTGACCATTTCACGGACTGTAATCAGCAACCCGTAAGTACCGATGCGGTTAGCGATGAAATTCGGGGTGTCTTTTGCAAGCACAACGCCCTTCCCAAGGACATCTTCCCCGAACGTCGTCATGAATTCCACGACTTCCGGCTTTGTCGCCTGCGTCGGAATAATTTCCAATAGCTTCAGGTAACGCGGCGGGTTGAAGAAATGGGTACCGAGAAAATGATTCCGGAAATCTTCTGAGCGTCCTTCCGCCATTGCTTCAATTGAAATACCGGACGTATTGGATGAGATAATCGTTCCCGGTTTTCGCACTTGATCAATTTTTTCATATAAGTCCTTTTTGATATCGAGATTCTCGACAACGACTTCAATAATCCAGTCCACTTCATTCAATTGATCGAGGTCATCTTCCAGGTTGCCCGGCGTGATCAATTGCAGATTCTTTTTTGCAGCAAGCGGTGCCGGTTTCTGTTTCCCTAGTTTTTTAAGCGCTCCTTGTGCAAGCCGGTTTCGGACTTCCCCGCTTTCAAGTGTCAGTCCTTTTTTCTCTTCATTGGCTGCGAGTTCTTTCGGTACAATATCCAGCAGCAATGTCGGAATTCCGATATTCGCAAGATGTGCCGCGATTCCGGACCCCATGACTCCTGATCCCAGAACAGCCGCTTTTTTGATTTGATACGCCACAGTCAAGCCCTCCCAAATTTTTGAATGAACACTCATTCATTTTTACACCAAAAAAAATAAATGGATCGTTATGCCATTAAGTGTAATTCATATTTCATTTTTTCGCAATATTTAATCGGCAAAAAAACCGGCCAGGGAATTTACCCGGCCGGTTCTGGTCATTTCTTAATTATGCCTTTCGCCACAAAAGCAACGTTTGCCGGTCGTTCTGCGAGACGGCGCATGAAATAGCCGTACCAGTCTGTTCCATAAGGCACATAAATACGCATCTTATATCCTTCTGCGGCAAGTTCACGCTGCCGGTCAATCCGGATTCCATAAAGCATCTGGAACTCAAACCGGTCCAGCGGAATATCGTGTTCTTTTACAAGCGCTTTCGTATATTCAATGATCGCATCATCGTGCGTCGCGATCGCTGTATAATTGCCGTTCAGCAAGTGCATTCTGATGATTTTCTTGAAGTTCTCATCAACATCCGCTTTAACCGGGAATGCCACTTCCACAGATTCTTTATACGCCCCTTTTACAAGGCGCAGGTTTGGATTGTATGCATCCAGCTCTTCGACATCCTTTTCTGTGCGGTACAGGTACGCTTGGATGACAGTACCAATATTCTCGTATTCGGACTTCAGCTGCTTAAAAACGTCGAGTGTCTTGCCACAGCGTTCATAATCCTCCATATCGATTGTCACAAACACATTTTCTTCAGTAGCAGCGTCAAGAATACGCCGCATATTGTTCAAGACAACTTCATCCGAGATATCAAGCCCCATCGACGTGAGTTTTAGAGACATCTGAGAGTCGAGGTGTTCACGGCCGATCGCATGAATCGCCTCGATGCAGTTATCCGCCATGTGTTTTGCTTCCTCAACCGAGTCAACGAATTCACCGAGGTAATCGATTGTGACAGGAAGGCCCTCTGCATTGAGGTTTTTGATCGTACGTACCGCTTCCTCAATTGATTCACCTGCAACGAAACGTTTTGCTCCGAACTGATGACCGTACTTCTTAGCCGCTTTTGTCATCGCTTTGTTTTTCGATAAAAACAGAAAAAAATCTCTCATTGTTTCTTCAACCATGTCCTTACCTCCCACGACGGCCAACGACCGCACAATAGTACATCCGTATATGGTACTATTCTAGCATTCATAACTGACCGCAGTATAGGAAAAAACCTTTTCTCTTTTTTGAATTTTTCTGCAGGTCTTCCTTATTGAATAAAACGGTGTTTTTCCTTATTGTAAAAGCAGGAAATACTTTTAATCAGGCGGTGAACCACATGGAAACACTTATTCCTTTCCGCGGCCAGTCGCAATATGACGCTGCCATTCACCCCCGGCTGCAGGGATCAGCCTGTGGCCCTGTCACTGTGGCAGTCATTCTGCAGCATCATGAAAAAAACCAAATTGTAGTCGACGATTTTTATAAACAGATCGGCGGCACGCGAATCGGGCTGTTCACTTGGCGGATGATTCGCCGGCTCCGCAGGTCGCTCGGTTCCCGCTATCACATAGCAAAAGCTGTTTCGCTGGAGGATGTCAAACAGGAACTTCTGGCCGGTCGGCCGGTTGCCATGAAATTTGATAAACATTTTTCATTCCGCTGGTTCCAGAAACCGGCATACCGCTATCATTGGGTTCCGCTGGTCGGCTTCCATGATGAAGAAGATGATGTCACCCTTTTCTTTCATGATAACGGGGGGCGCGGCAGAGAAAGCCGGCTTCGGAAGACTTCGTGGAAACGAAACCGGGATGTGTTGTCTTTCGTGAAAATCGTTCCTGTTGACTCCCTTTCTTAAGCAAACGGATCTTCGACAGGAGCACCGGATATTTTTTCTATATGCCGGGCGACGAGGCCCAGCCCCCGCTGCTCAAGTATGGAAACCAATTCGGCTGAATAAGTCGGCATCAGCAAATCAGCCAGCTGTACATCCAGTGGAATATCCCGGCGGATTTCCGCCAGTTCTTTTGATAAATGCAGCATATCAAGCTGATCTTCAATTTTCTTTCGCTGCCCCGGCTTCAAGTCATCGATCGCTTCAAGCACGCCTTCCACGCTTCCGTACGCCTTGATGAACTGCAATGCTTGTTTCGGTCCAATTCCTTTTACACCCGGGTAGCCATCACTGGCATCTCCCATGAACGCTTTTACATCCGCAAATTGGATCGGCTCAATTTCATACTCTTCCCGAAACCGGGCTTCCGTGTAATGATCATAGACATGGAAGCCTTTTTTCATGAATGAAACCCTGACATCCGGCGACAGCAGCTGCAGCAGGTCCTTATCCCCGCTGATGATGGTGATCTTCACATCACCCTTCCACTGTTCCGTAAATGAACCGATGAAATCATCCGCTTCAATTCCCACTTTTCCGTAGTTCTGCCAGCCAAGCTGTTCAGATATTTCTTTTGCTAAATCGAATTGATGCACCATATCTTCAGGCGGCGCCGGCCGATTGGCTTTATAGCCATCAAACAGATCATTGCGGAATGTAATGGCGCCCATGTCCCAGCACACGGCCATATGGGTCGGTTTCATCAGTGTCTTTGCTGTCAGTACGTGACGGACAAATCCCTGTACGCCATTCGTCGCCAGTCCTTCAGGTGTGCGCATAAACTGATTTACAGCTGCTGTCGCAAAATAATTCCGGAACAGGACAGCCATACCGTCAACTAACAATATATGTGGTTTATTCATTCTTAAAGATCCTCCAATAATTAAGTCGCTTATTCCAATTATAAATGAAAAGCCGCCCGATTTGGGCGGCTTTTCTAAGGTCCTCATCTTACTTCCGTTTAGTTGCCTGATATTCCAGGCTCATCGCTTTATAGAAAGATACCATCATCAGCAGCATGATGATCGAGAATGGCAGTGCCGCTATAATGAGCGCACTCTGCAGTGCATTCAGACCATCAGCGGACAGCAGGATAACCGCAATTAAAGACTGCGCCAATCCCCATGTCAGTTTGATGGCATTCGGCGGCTGCAGTGAACCATTCGTTGTCTGCATACCCAGCACAAATGTCGCCGAGTCAGCAGATGTAACGAAAAACGTTGTAATCAGCAGTACGGCAACAATCGATAAGAGTATACCGAACGGCAGCTGACCGAAAACTGCAAACAGTGTTTCTTCTGTCAGCAATTCTGTCAGATCAATACCGCTGTTTTGCACAGTGATGGCAGTTGAACCGAATGCAGAAAACCATAGGAAACTGATAACAGTCGGCACGAGCAGGACACCAGCAAGGAATTGCCGGACTGTCCGCCCTCTTGATACACGGGCGATAAAAATACCTACAAATGGTGACCAGGAGATCCACCATGCCCAATAAAAAATCGTCCAGCCATCAATCCATGCCCGCTGGTCCGGATCAACCGGCGCAGCCCGGAAACTCATCCGCGGCAGATTTTGAATATAACTTCCGATTGAGTCTGTGAATGTATTGAAAATCAGCAGAGTCGGCCCCAAGATAATGACCAGTGCAAGCAAAGTAAGTGCCAGCACCATATTGGTATTCGACAAGTACTTGATGCCTCTGCTCAAGCCTGTCCACGCAGAAAACATGAACAGAACAGTTACGACAGCAATAATAATAATTTGAACAGGGTAGCTATCCCCGGGTATCCCATCTATCAAGAATGCTAAACCGCCATTGATTTGAATCGCACCGAAGCCAAGAGTGGTGGCAACACCAACAACGGTAGCAAATACGGCGATAACATCAACCAGTACACCCCAAGGCCCCTTCATTTTGTCTCCAAAAATCGGTCTCAGCGTTGAGGAAATCAATCCTGGTTCTCCTTTGCGGAATTGGAAGTACGCAAGCGCCATTGCTACTACAGCATAAATGGCCCACGCATGAATCCCCCAATGGAAAAACGTGAAGCGCATGGACTCACGAAAAGCTTCTGCAGTGCCGGGTTCAGCAGTTGCCGGATTCACCGCGTAATGCGCCAGCGGCTCAGCCGCACCCCAAAACACAAGGCCGATTCCCATCCCTGCTGAGAATAGCATGGACAGCCACGTAACCATCGAATACTCGGGTTTTTCCTTATCTTTCCCTAACCGGATCTGACCCATCGGACTGATCAGGAAAAACAGGCAGAACAGAACCATGATTGAGACAATCAGCAGATAATACCAGCCGACCGAAGTGGTGATGGCACCCTGCAGGTTGCTCGTTGCTTCTTCAAAACTTGTCGGCGCAATTGCTCCGTAACCGACAGCCAATAATACGAGTGCGACAGAAACCCAGAAAACATTCGTTATTTTTTTCATATTTCCTCCTTTAATAATAAATCACGAATAATGAAGACCCAATTGTTCAGGCTACTAGATATCAGAAGCCACTGTCAAGAAATAGATTCGAGCCACGAAAGATTGAAAAACTCTGTTAATTATTTTACTGGTATAGAAGAAATACTTGAATTACTTAAACAAACAGAACTAAAAAAAGCCCCGCTGCTTTCAGCAGCGGGGCTTTGACTCACTATGGAGACGGCGGGAGTCGAACCCGCGTCCAGAAACTCCTGTACTTGAACGTCTACGCGCATAGCTTACTTATTAAAGGTTCGTGCACTGATCTGCCAGTAAGCAGGCGTCACAGGCACTAATCCACTGATCTCTTGCAGGCGGCTCGGATCGCACCGCCTACCGTATCCCACTTAAGTTGAAGTCTGCAGATCCACATGGGTGATGGACAGGCAGACTGCTACGCTAGCTTACGCTGCGAAAGCGAGGTTTTGGTTTTTGCCAGTTACTATTTGTGCCGTTGATACGGAGCCGAGCCCTCCGACGCGCAGTCCAAGCTTGGACCATTCCTGTCGAATCCGTAACGTCCCCTATATATTATCAGAGGTTGCGCCACGGCCATCTGCCAGAAACAGCAGATGTAACGTGTATATTCTTATTATAGAATAGAATCCCGGCGGTTTCAAGCAGTCTGCTTATCTGAGCCGGTCTTTCATTGCACGGGCAATCGCACGGTTGGCGTCTTTCTTTTTCAAATCTTCCCGTTTATCATACTTTTTCTTTCCGGTACCGACACCGATCAGCACTTTTGCATACCCGTTCTTCAAATACATCTTGATCGGCACAATGGTAGCACCTTCCCGCTGTACTTTCCCGATCAGCGTATTAATCTGCTTTTTATGCAGCAGCAGTTTCCGAGCACGCAGCGGATCATGATTGAACTGGTTTCCCTGCTCATATGGATTGATATGCATATTGGAAATCCATGCTTCCCCTCCGCGGATGCGGACAAACGCATCCCGAATCTGCACTTTGCCGTTCCGGGCAGATTTAATTTCTGTTCCATTCAGCACAATTCCGGCTTCAATGGTTTCTTCTATCGCATAGTCGAAATTCGCCCGCTTGTTCTGGGCGAGAAGTTTCCCTTCACCTTTTGGCATTTATTCTCACCTCTCCATTAAGAAGGGAGGCGGCATTCTGCCGCCCCCTGTTTACTTTTTCTTTTTGCGCTTTGGTTTCTTTGCAGCATCTTCATAGAATTTCTTTTTCTGGCTCTTGCCTTTTTTCGGACGTCCGTCTTCCCCATCCTTTTTCCGGCCTTTGCCGCCCTTATCGCCTTTTCCGTCGCCTCCCTGGCTGGAAGTCCGGATGACTTTAGGTGCATCCTTCCGTTCACGACGTTCACGCGGTTTCATGCCGGCCACTTCAAAGTCGACCGATGCTTCTTCCGGTTTAACATCCAAGACACGCACAGTGACTTCATCACCGATCCGGAACTGCTTCTTGGTGCGTTCACCGATCATCATCATCTGGCGGTCGTCGAACCGGTAGAAATCATCCGTCAAATTGCTGACATGAACCAGTCCTTCGATGGTGTTCGGCAGCTCGACGAAGATTCCAAAGTTAGTAACAGAAGAGACAATACCTTCGAATTCTTCTCCGATTTTATCCGCCATATACTGGGCTTTCTTCAATGCGTCCGTGTCCCGTTCGGCATCTACAGCCCTACGCTCCCGATCGGATGTATGCTGCGCGATTTCCGGCATGTTTGCATCCCAGTGAGCTCGTGTACCCGCAGATAAATCCTTATTTATATGATACGTGCGAATCAACCGGTGCACGATCAAATCGGGATAGCGGCGGATCGGTGATGTGAAATGTGTATAGAATTCTGTCGACAAGCCAAAATGGCCAACGCTGTCTTCGCTGTACTTCGCCTGTTGCATGGAACGCAGAAGCATCGTTGAAATGACCGGCTCTTCCGGTGTGCCTTCTATAGAATCCACAATCTCCTGTAAGGCGCGCGGATGAACCTGATTGCTGGTACCTTTCACGACAATACCGAAATTAGTAACAAACTCGAAGAAACGCTGCAGTTTTTCCGCTTTCGGTTCTTCGTGGATCCGGTACAGAAACGGTACATCCATCCAGTGAAAATGTTCAGCGATCGTCTCATTGGCCGCCAGCATGAATTCCTCGATCAAGCGCTCGGAGACGGTCCGCTCCCGCACGACCACATCCACCGGATAGCCATCTTCATCAACGATAATTTTAGATTCCTTGAAGTCGAAGTCGATTGCTCCGCGGTCCATCCGCTTATTACGGAGAATAGCCGCCAGATCCCGCATTTGTTCAAACATCGGTACGAGATCGGCATACTGCTCTTTCAATTCCTGGTTGTCTTCTTCCAGGATTTCATATACTTCTTTATAAGTCATTCGGGCATCAGTCTTGATGACACTTTGGAAAATTTCATGCGACACAACTTCACCGCTGCTGTTCATCACCATTTCACAAGACAGCGTCAGACGATCAACACGCGGATTCAATGAACAAATACCGTTTGACAGCCGGTGCGGAATCATCGGAATGACCCGGTCAGTCAAATACACACTGGTCGCCCGGTCGAATGCTTCCCGGTCGATGGCAGAGCCTTCCTTCACATAATGGCTGACGTCTGCAATATGGACGCCCAATTTATAATTTCCGTTGTCGAGCTTTTTCACTTGGACAGCATCATCCAGGTCTTTCGCATCGGCTCCATCGATGGTGACAATCATTTCATCTCGGAGATCCCGCCGGTCTGATAAGTCAGCCGGGTCAATCTCATCAGGAATCGCTTCAGCTTCCGCCAGCACATCCGGTGGAAATTCAGTTTCAATTCCATGTTTATGGATAATGGACAGAATATCGACGCCCGGATCGTTTTTATGGCCGAGAATCTGTGTGACGATGCCTGTAGCAGACATCCGCCCTTCCGGCCAGCCAGTAATTTCGACAACTACTTTATGGCCGTCTACAGCACCGAGCGTATCATCTTTTGCAATGAAGACATCCATATTCAGTTTTTTATCATCAGGCACCACAAAACCAAAGCCGCGGTTTGCCTGAAATGTCCCGACGACTTTTGTAGTTCCCCGCTCCAGAATCCGGACAATGGTCCCTTCCCGGCGGTCACCAGACGAAGATTCAGATACCCGAACCAACACTTTATCGCCGTTAATAGCGCCATTCACTTCGGTCGGCGGCACGAAGACATCATCCATGCCGGATTCTTCAGGCGCCACAAAACCAAAGCCGCGCTGATGGCCGATAAATTTCCCGCGCATCAGGTTCATGCGTTCCGGTACACCATAGCGGTTCGCCCGCGAGCGGACTAACAGCCCTTGTCCTTCCAGTCTGACCAATGTTTTTACCAATTCCTTGAATTCGTCCGCATCCTCAAAACCGAATTGCTCTTCGATTTCCTGAACGGTCAGCGGACTGTATGCATCTTTTCGCATAAAATCTAATAATCGCTGTTCCAGTGATCCTTCTTGTCGACTCATGCAAGTTCCTCCTTTTTCCGCGCAGTACGGACTATGTAATTGCTGCGATTTAACGCAGCTGGCTTGAATGATCGCTTTTCCAATGGAATTATACCGTCCATTCAAGCGATTCAAGAAATTCGAAAATATCTTCATGCAATTGCTCTTTTTCAGGTCCAAGCGTAATTACATGTCCGGACTTCTCGTACCATTTTATGTGTTTATCCAATGACTCCGTTCCTTCATAAATTACATTTGCTGAATCAGGATCAATGACCGAATCTTTGCTGCCTTGAACAACGAACAGCGGTGCATACACATGGTCAACATGAGTGCGCACATCTTTGATCAATTCGCGGAGTTCAGGCAGTGATTCCATCGGCGTCTTCTCAAACTCCGCCATTTCCCGTTCTATGGTATCCTGATCTTTGCCTTCATATTTTTTAAAATCCCGGGCATACTCTTTTACCCCTTCATACATCAGATCGGTCGTCTTCATCGTCATAGGTGAACACATTGTCACAATACCCTTTACGGGCACTGTATACCCTAATTTTAATGAAAATACACCGCCAAGTGATAATCCGGCCAAGGCAATTTCTTCATATCCTTCACTTTTCAGCTGTTCGTATGCATCAATGACATTTTGCCACCAGTCTGCCGGACCGGTATGGATCAGTTCCTCCGGAGCAACGCCATGACCTTCATAATGCGGGGCGAGTGTCGTATAGCCTTTTTTTTCAAGAAAGCGTCCCAGCATCCGCACATCAGCTGAGTTGCCGGTAAATCCGTGAAGCAGCAGTACTGCCCGTGGTCCAGCTTTAAAGAAAAAGGGTTTGGGTGGTGTAATCCGCATAATTCTCCTCCTGTTCCAGAAATGAAAAGAAAACGCCCAACCAGCGAATGGTCAGGCGTTTTATTGTCAGTTTTACACTTTTGTTACAGCAATAGCCAATATGAAAAACAGCGCTGCAAGCACGATCGTTACCCGGTGCAGCACGAGATCGACGCCGCGTGCTTTCTGTTTGCCAAAAAGCTGTTCCGCTCCGCCGGAGATGGCGCCCGAAAGGCCTGCACTTTTTCCTGATTGCAATAAAACTACCACGATTAACGAAATTGACACGATTATAAGCAAGATCATTAGCAGTTCGTGCATAAATTCCACCTCCTGACAAAGATAATCACAATAATCCTATTTTAGCAAAATGATGATGAAATGACAATAGGGGCAGGAAAATCCTGCCCCTTTACCAAACGTATTCCAATCACTTGATATTGTAGAATGTTTCTTTGCCCAAGTACTGAGCCGTGCCGTTCAGCTGATCTTCAATTCGGAGCAGTTGGTTGTACTTCGCAACACGATCTGTCCGTGATGGGGCGCCTGTTTTAATCTGGCCCGCATTCGTCGCAACTGCGATATCCGCAATCGTCACATCTTCCGATTCACCTGATCGGTGGCTAATGACTGCTGTATAGCCTGCACGTTTTGCCATTTCAATCGCATCAAACGTTTCAGTCAACGTACCGATCTGGTTCACTTTGATTAGGATGGAATTGCCGACACCTTCTTCAATGCCGCGCCCCAATTTCTTCGTGTTCGTTACAAACAGGTCATCCCCAACAAGCTGAACGCGGTTTCCGATGCGCTCTGTCAGCAATTTATGACCAGCCCAGTCGTTTTCATCCAGTCCGTCTTCAATTGAAATGATTGGGTATTTATTGCTGAGTTCTTCGTACCAGTCCACCATTTCTTCAGACGATTTCTCAACATTGTCGCCTGCCAGGTTGTAAGTGCCTTTTTCTTTATCATAGATTTCTGACGCCGCGACATCCATCGCCAGCATGATCTCTTCGCCCGCTTTGTAGCCTGCGCGCTCAATGGCTTCCATGATGGTTTCCAGAGCTTCTTCGTTTGATCCCAAGTTCGGTGCGAAGCCGCCTTCGTCACCAACGCCGGTGTTGTAGCCTTTTGACTTCAGGACGCTCTTCAGGTTATGGAAAATTTCCGCACCCATCCGGAGTGCCTGGCGGAACGATTCCGCACCGACCGGCATAACCATGAATTCCTGAATATCCACGTTGTTATCGGCATGTTCGCCTCCGTTGAGGATATTCATCATCGGCACTGGCAGCTGTTTTGAATTGAAGCCGCCGAGGTACTGGTAAAGCGGTACATCCAAATAATCCGCAGCCGCATGCGCTGCAGCCATCGATACGCCAAGAATTGCATTGGCGCCAAGGCGGCCTTTGTTTTCTGTGCCGTCAAGTTCAATCAACGCTTCATCGATTGACACTTGATCAAGCACAACGTAATTGCCGACAAGCGCTTCTGCGATTTCATTGTTCACATGCTCCACAGCTTCCAGTACGCCTTTTCCGAGATAACGGGATTTATCGCCATCACGCAATTCCACAGCTTCGTATTCACCAGTTGATGCACCGGAGGGCACGATTGCCCGGCCGAACGCACCGCTTTCTGTAAATACTTCCACTTCCACTGTCGGGTTTCCTCGTGAATCCAGTACTTCGCGTGCATAGACTTGACTGATTGTTGGCATAAAAACATCTCCTTAGATTTAAGTTAAAATAATGATTTCCCTGTCATTTCGGCCGGCTGTTTTACGCCTGCCAATTTAAGCATCGTTGGTGCGAGATCAGCGAGAATGCCGTCTTTGCGGAGCGTTACCCCGTCCTTTGTAACGATAACAGGCACGAGATTCGTTGTATGGGCTGTCATCGGCTGCCCTTCCATCGTTACAACTTCATCTGCGTTCCCATGATCCGCTGTCACGATTGCAGAACCGCCTTTTGCCTGCAATGCCTCAATAATCCTTCCGAGGCATTCATCGACCGTCTCTACCGCCTTGATCGTCGGTTCCAGCAGACCGCTGTGCCCTACCATATCCGGATTAGCAAAATTCAAGATCACTGCATCATAATTATCGGATTCGATTTCCTGCACAAGCGCATCTGTCACTTCAAATGCGCTCATCTCCGGCTGCAGATCATACGTAGCGACTTTCGGCGAATTGATCAGAATACGCCCTTCGCCGGGATACTTCTCTTCCTGACCGCCGCTCATAAAGAAAGTGACATGTGGATACTTTTCGGTCTCTGCAATCCGCAGCTGACGCAGATTATTTACAGCAAGTGTTTCCCCGAGCGTGTTTTCCAGGTTCTCTTTCCCGAATGCTACCCCCATCTCCAACTCTGAACTATAGTGGGTAAATCCGGTGAATGAAAAATTCTTCAACAGTTCGCGTTCAAAGCCAGTGAAACCCGGCTGGGTCAGTGCGCCGGACAATTGAATGGCTCTATCCGGACGGAAGTTAAAGAAAATGGCTGCGTCGCCGTTTTTGATGGCACCAGGCCGTCCTCCCTCTTCCACAACCTGAAATGGGATCACAAATTCATCCGTCACGCCAAGATCATATGAATACCGGACTCCCGCCGCTGCAGAAGGAGCCTGCTCACTCGGTCCGCCAGTCATTGCATTGTATGCTTTCTCGACACGTTCCCAGCGCAAATCCCGGTCCATTGCATAATAGCGGCCACTGATAGAAGCGAACCGGCCAACACCGGTTTTTTCCATGACTTCTTCAGTCTCTTCGATATATTGCAACGCTGTTTTCGGCCCGACATCCCGTCCGTCCAAAAAGCCATGCACGTATACTTCTTCAAGTCCATGGGCAGCTGCAAGTTCAAGCAGTGCAAACAGATGGCTGTAATGGCTGTGCACACCGCCATCCGACAGCAGCCCCATCAAATGAAGGGCTGATCCGTTCTCCTTTACATGCCGAACTGCAGACAGGAAAGCTTCAATGTCAAAGAACTCCCGGTCCCGGATCGACTTATTGATCCGCGTTAAATTCTGATAGACGATTCTTCCGGCACCGATGTTCAAATGACCGACTTCCGAGTTCCCCATCTGACCTTCCGGCAGGCCGACAGCTTCACCGGATGCTTTCAGATGCGCATGCGGATACGTATTCCAGAGCCTATCAAACACCGGTGTGTTTGCTTGGGCGACCGCATTACCGGACTGTTCTTCACGGCAGCCGTATCCATCCAGAATGATCAATGCTACAGGTGTCTGTGCTTCAGGCATTGGCGCCCGCCTCCAGCAGCTTCAGGAACGATTCAGATTCCAAGCTCGCACCGCCGACAAGTGCCCCATCAATATGTTCCATGCCCATCAATTCTTGTATGTTCGCTGGCTTTACACTGCCGCCGTACTGGATCCGCACTGCATCTGCTGATTCCTGTCCGGACAGTTCGGCCACTTTTTCGCGGATCACCTGGCATACGGTGTTTGCGTCCTCCGCTGTTGCTGTTTTTCCAGTTCCAATGGCCCAGATCGGCTCATAGGCGATTACGGTTTTTTGTACGTCAGCTGCAGAAATGTCTGCAAGACCTGCCTTAACCTGTTCCTGTACAACCCGGTTGGTATCGCCATTCTCACGCTGCTCCAGCGTTTCACCCACGCACATAATCGGCACGAGTCCATGTGCGAGTGCAGCTTTCACTTTCCGGTTGACGGATTCATCTGTTTCATTGAAGTACTGGCGGCGTTCTGAATGCCCGATAATAATATATTCCACGCCGATATCCTTTAGCTGCACCGGGCTGATTTCTCCGGTGAATGCACCGGAATCTTCTTCGTGCATTGTCTGCGCGCCAATGTGCAGGTTTTGCCCTTTTGTTTCAGTCACCAATTGCTCAAGGAATAAAGCAGGTGCGCAAATAACAGCGTCCACTTGTCCAGCATCCGGTACAAGCCCTCTGACTTCTGCGGCAAATCGCTTTGCTTCCTCGTGGGTTTTATACATTTTCCAGTTTCCGGCAATAATCGGTTTTCTCATCTGTCTCTCCCCTTTCACTTATCATTCAAAGCGCTAACGCCCGGCAGTTCTTTTCCTTCCATGAATTCAAGGGAAGCGCCGCCACCGGTCGAGATATGATCCATTTTTTCCGCAAGACCGAATTTTTCAACTGCGGCTGCTGAATCACCGCCGCCAATCACCGTATAGCCTTCTGTTTCCGCCATCGCTTCAGCAACTCCTCGAGTGCCCGCTTCAAATGGTTTCAATTCAAACACACCCATCGGCCCATTCCAGATGACGAGCTTCGAATCCTTGATGATGTCTGCATACTGCTTGATTGTTTCCGGTCCGATATCAAGACCTTCCCAGTCCGCCGGAATCTCGTCAATGCTAACCACTTTCGTATTGGCATCTTTGGAGAAATCATCAGCTACCGTTACATCGACCGGCATGTAAAGCTTTACGCCTTTTTCTTCCGCTTTCTTTATAAATGACCGGGCCTGGTCCAGCTTATCTTCTTCCAGCAGCGACTTGCCTACTTCTTTTCCCTGCGCTTTGATGAATGTGTACGTCAGTCCGCCGCCGAGAAGCAGGTTATCGACATTTTCCAGCAGATTATCAATGACGCCGATTTTGTCTTTTACTTTAGATCCGCCAATAATGGCTGTGAACGGCCGTTCTGGATCAGACAGCGCTTTGCCAAGCACGTCCAGCTCCTTCTCAAGCAGGAATCCCGCTACTGCCGGGATGTGTTCCGCGATTCCCGCAGTTGATGCATGGGCACGGTGAGCGGCACCGAATGCATCGTTTACATACACATCAGCCAGTGATGCGAATTCTTTTGCGAGTTCCGGATCATTTTTCTCTTCGCCGGCATGGAATCGGACATTCTCCAGAAGGATGATGTCTCCTCCATTCATGCGGCTGGTGGATTCACGGACACTGTCTCCGGTCGATTCATCAAGTTTTGCGACTTCCCTGCCAAGCAATTCACTCAATCTTCTGGCAGCAGCTGTCAGCCGCATCTCTTCATTGACTTTGCCTTTTGGACGTCCGAGATGGCTTGCGAGAATTACGATTGCCCCCTGCTCTGCGAGATACTCGATTGTCGGAACAGCGGCACGGATCCGTGTATCATCCGTGATTTCACCATTTTCCATCGGTACATTGAAGTCAACGCGGCAAAACACCCGTTTTCCTTTCACATCTACATCCTGCATGGTTTTTTTCTGCATTCTCCAAACCCTCCATTCGATTTATTCATAAAGAAAGAGCAGGGTAATGTCCCCTGCTCCTCTTACCCTCTTTCATTATAGAGGTTCCTCTTGGCTAACGCCATGATTTACCGGTTTACAGTCCTTTGTTATACATCAGAAGCGCAAGGTCGATGCAGCGTGCGGAATAACCGGATTCGTTGTCATACCAGCCCAGCACTTTTACCATGCGGTCTTCGAGGACCATCGTGGATTGTGCGTCAACTGTTGAAGAGGCAGGATTACCATTATAGTCAGTGGACACAAGCGGAAGTTCACTGTAATCCAGGTAACCTTTCAATTCATTTTCAGACGCCGCTTTCAGTGCGTTGTTCACGTCTTCTGCAGTTACATCCTTATCAAGTTCAGCCGTCAAGTCTACAAGAGAAACGTTCGGTGTCGGAACGCGGATTGCCATCCCGTCCAGTTTACCTTGAAGCTCAGGTAGAACTTTACCTACTGCTGATGCTGCACCGGTAGTAGTCGGGATCATCGACAGGGCAGCAGAACGTGCACGGCGATAGTCCTTGTGCGGTGAATCAAGCAGGATCTGGTCGTTTGTGTATGAATGGATTGTTGTCATGATTGCACGGTTCAGTCCAAAGCTGTCGTTTAAGACTTTCGCAATCCCCGCAAGTCCATTTGTAGTACATGAAGCGTTTGAAATGACATCCGTCTCTTCCGGATTGTAGTCTTTATCGTTGACGCCCATGACAATCATTTTTGCATCTTTGGAAGGAGCAGAAATGATGACTTTCTTCGCGCCAGCTTCCAGATGCTTCGATGCGTCCGCTTCAGTTGTAAAGAAACCTGTTGATTCAACCACTACATCCACATCATGATCTTTCCATGGAATCTGTGAAGGATTTTTTTCAGAATATACGCGGATTTGTTTGCCGTTAACGATAAGATTTCCATTATCAGCAGATACTTCCGCGTCATATGTTCCGTGTGAAGAATCGTACTTCAGCAGGTGTGCAAGCATTTTTGCGTCAGTCAGGTCATTGACTGCGACCACTTCGATTTCATCATGTTTGAGTGCATTGCGGAATACAAGACGTCCAATACGGCCGAAACCGTTAATCGCTAATTTTAAAGTCATGTCTGTTTCCTCCAGTTAAATTATATTTTTTAAGCATTGCTTCAGCAGCACCTTCATCTGTAAAGAGAATGGTTTGCTTTGGCGCGTGTTTCATATAAGACAGAATAGCCTTCGCTTTCGTTTTCCCGCCGGCCACCGCCAGGATGACCGGAACTTTTTTGAGCTGCTCCAATTGAATACCCACTGTACGGATCCGGTAAACTACTTCACCGGACTCGTTGAAATAATAACCGAACGATTCCCCGACTGCACCGCCATCCAAAATCACTTTCAGCTCTTCCGGAGTTGATCGGCGCCGCGCGGCCATTTCCTGTGCATCACCGATTCCATGGACAATGATTTCAGCTTTATCATAAAGGGTATTCATTTCCCGGATAAACGGTTCACGCATCATCATTTCATAGGCTTCGGCACTGAGATGATCCGGCAAATACAATGTTCGGCAGGAAGCACCTGTTTTTTTGGCAAAAGCGGATGCAATCGTATTGGCCTGGTGCAGGACATCTTCACCGAGGCCACCCCGGGCGGCGATGAATTCCAGCTGGCTGTCCGGCTTTTCCGTTTTCAGTTCATCTGCTACCGCAGCCATTGTGCTTCCTCCAGTGACTGCAATGCGTTTAAACTCTGTAAACCGGCTTTCAAGATACCGCGCGGCTTCACGGCCGATCTGAGTCTGTACCGCTGCGATTTCATCACTGTCCTGTGGCACGATTACGACCCGTGAAATCCCAAGAACAGTTTCCAACGCAGATTCCATGTCAGACAACCCGCTCCATTGCCGCATCGTTTCCTTCAGCCGCTCCAGAACACTGATGCCTTCTTGTGAAATTGCCATGCCGCCATTTTGAATGATAAGGAGATTCTGATTCCGCAGAATATCAGTTTCCTTCCGGACATCACGCTCAGTCAGCCGGACCATTTCACTGAGTGCCCGGCGGCCGATCGGGCCTTCCAGCTGTACGGCACTTAAAATGGAATATCTTTTTTTCAGCAGCTCCGTCATTTCGGGAAGCAACTTCTGTTGCGCATCAGACACAGGATTCATAAAAACCACCCCGTTCTCCTGGACGTTTTTTGTCCCGCTATGGTTATTTCTGTCCCGTCACTTTCAGTCTATCGAATAGACTGAAAAAATGCAACAAAAAAGAAGCGCTGCAGACGCAGCACTTCAGAGGCAGACAAATGAATGCCGGTATATAAGTTGATCTAAAGAATTCACATTTTTTCAAGACCGGCATTCAGACCGTAAAAGCTCGCTTGCTCCTGCGCAAGCTCGTCGCAGTCAAAACCGTTTGCCGCGGACGAACGGCCAAGCCTCCTCTTACTCCTTCCGTTGCCGGACGGGATGGTGAATGTTTACCGCAACTTATATAGTTAAATTAATCGATGAATTCTCCTCTTACAGTTTTAGCGCCTCCAGCAAATCAACATAGCCGATATTTCCGTACAGCAGCACCTTGTCTTCTTGTTCAATAACCGGAATCATCAGCATGTATTTCTCGTGCAGCTGTTCATCCTGTTCGATATCCACTTTCCGGTATTCAATTGGAAAATCTTCTTTGATCAGCTCCAGCATCCGTTCCGCTTCTTCGCACAAGCCGCAATTCTTTTTTGTATAAAACACCAGCATAGCTTCACCTGCTTTCCTTCCACATGAAAAAAGCGCTTTTCCGGCTGGCAGAAAAGCGCTTTTTGTATACCCTCGGAGGGAATCGAACCCCCATCTCAAGAACCGGAATCTTACGTGTTATCCATTACACCACGAGGGCATGTCTCTTAACGACTTTTCTAGTATACAAAGAATATCGATTCTTTGCAAGGTGTAATTTCGAAAATCTTTAAATTTGACCTTTATTGACGTTAATGTGTATCATAAGAATACAGCTGAAACACTCAGCGAAGAAGTGAATTTAGCAAAACAAATCGATGGGGAGGCTACACATCCATGAATCTTATTCCTACAGTAATTGAACAGACAAGCCGCGGCGAGCGTGCATATGACATTTATTCACGTCTTCTGAAAGACCGCGTCATCATGCTTGGCAGCGGTATTGATGACAATGTGGCAAATTCAATTGTGGCACAGTTGCTGTTCCTTGAAGCAGAAGATCCGGAGAAAGAAATTTCGATTTATATTAACAGCCCTGGCGGCAGCATCACAGCCGGAATGGCTATTTATGATACCATGCAGTTCATCCGTCCGGACGTCCAGACAATCTGCATTGGTATGGCTGCTTCAATGGGCGCGTTCCTGCTGGCAGCCGGCACAAAAGGCAAGCGCTATGCACTGCCGAATGCGGAAGTCATGATCCATCAGCCACTCGGCGGCGCTCAAGGCCAGGCAACGGAAATTGAAATCGCAGCAAAACGAATTTTATTCCTGCGCGAAAAACTGAACCAGATCCTATCAGACCGTACAGGTCAGCCCCTTGAAGTGATTTCCCGCGATACAGACCGCGATAACTTCATGACAGCTGAGCGTGCACTTGAGTACGGACTTGTCGATCAGATTATTACACGCAATAAACTTGAAGACAATAAGTAAAAGTCAAAAAAACGGAAGCGATTTTAATCGCTTCCGTTTTTTTTGGTTCAGCCGTTGTTTTCTACGAGTGCTGCAAGTCCCTCAACCGCTGATTCTTCGTCAGAACCGTCTGCCGAAATGATAACTTCTGTCCCTCGGCTGATGGCCAGACTCATAATCCCCATAATGCTCTTTGCATTTACTTTCTTCTCTTCTTTTTCCAGATAGACATCCGCATTATAGCGGTTTGCTTCCTGCACAAAAAGCGCTGCCTGTCTGGCCTGCAGACCAGCCTTCAATTGGACTGTCACTTGTTTTTCTGTCATTCCAAAGCCTCCTTGGCATCTTAACTTATCATATCGGACTTTCTCTCAGAAGAAAAGTCCGGTCAGCGCTGAACCGCTTCTCCCCGTCTCAGCGCTTCTGCAATTTCATCAATTTTCCGAAGCCGGTGATTAACACCGGACTTACTGACGGTTCCGGCCGATACCATCTCCCCCAATTCCTTCAAGGTGACATCCTGATACTCGACACGGAGCCGGGCAATTTCACGGAGCCGTTCCGGCAACTGGTCAATTCCGATTGTATCGTCGATGTAACGGATGTTTTCCACTTGACGGATTGCTGCTCCGATTGTCTTATTTAAATTTGCGGTCTCACAGTTCACAAGCCGGTTCACGCTGTTCCGCATGTCCCGGATAATGCGTACATCTTCAAATTTCAGAAGAGCCATGTGAGCGCCTGCAACGCTTAGAAAATCCGCTATTTTCTCTGCTTCTTTCAGGTAAGTCACAAAGCCTTTCTTTCGTTCAATGGTTTTGGAATTCAGATGAAACACGTTCATCAGCTTCGCCAATGCTTCTGCGTGTTCCTTATACAGCGAGTAAATCTCAAGATGATAAGAAGACGTTTCAGGATTATTGACCGATCCGCCCGCAAGGAAAGCCCCCCTTAAATAAGCCCGCTTACAGCATTTCTTGCGGATCAGTTCAGGGTCTATATGACGCCGGAATCCGAATTCATCTGAAAGAATCCCTAAATCCTGAAGTACGTGCTTCGCCCCCTCACGCAGTCGGCAAATATAGACGTTATTCTTTTTCAGCCGCATTTTCTTACGAACCAGCAACTCTACCGTATAGGGATAAAACCGTTTCAGGAATGTATAAATACGACGGGCAATCGCAGCATTTTCAGTTTGAATATCCAGACTCATCTTACGATCTGAAAAAGACAGCACGCCGTTCATTTGAATGAGCGCTGATAACTCAGCTCTTCCACAGCAATCATCTGCTTCCACTTGTGTCAGTTCTTTCTTTGTCTCAGAAGCGAACGACATACCACTCCCCCTCTCTCTCATTCATTTACTGACTCATTCTCTGAGTCAGTGACGGAGCGCATAATTGTACAGCCATTCTGCTACTTTCTTTGGTTCATGCCGGACAGACCCTTCCTGAATCGATGCGATGTCTTCCCGGTATACTTCCAGACCAAGACTGGTGAGCCGATCCACATCAAACATAACTGGAGCCGCTTTTTCCAATCTGTAGCGTTCTGCCGTTTTCGGCGGCACTTGCGCCATGTTCAGCAAAATGCCATCCAGAAAAGAGGAACCGACATGCTCATAAAGGACCCGAACATGATCGGCGGATGTATAATCGAGTGTTTCCCCTGCTTGCGTCATCAAATTACAAATGTACAGCTTCTTTGCTTTTGAATCAAGTACCGCTTTTTGAATATCCGTCACAAGCAGATTTGGCAGAATACTTGTATACAGGGATCCGGGTCCAATCATGATTACATCTGCCGCCATTATGGCTTTCACAGAGTCCTGAAGTGCCCGGGCATTCGGCGGATCAATGTAGACCCGTCTGATCGGCTGCATATAGCTCGGAATCTTGGATTCACCGCTTACAATCGTGCCATCCATCAATTCTGCATGTAAGGTGACAATCTGATTGGCAGCAGGCAGCACTGTCCCTTTGATGTTCAGCACACGGCTCATCTCCCTCACGGCATGGGCGAAATCGCCGGTGATTTCAGTCAATGCTGCGAGCATCAGATTGCCGAGTGAATGACCACTGAGATCGACGGATTGCCGGAAGCGAAACTGGAACATCTCTTCCACAAGCGGTTCCACATCAGACAAAGCCGCCATTACTTTCCGTATATCCCCCGGAGCCGGTATATCCAATGCGCTCCTTAATCGGCCGGAGCTTCCGCCGTCATCCGCAACGGTTACCACTGCAGTTAAATCCAGATCCAATTCTTTCAGTCCCCGTAACAGCGTGGACAGGCCTGTGCCCCCTCCAATAATTACAACTTTCTTTTGGGGAGTGAGTCGTTCCATGCTATCACGCCTTCCTTGTCTTAACATCCCGGTGAGTTACAATTGTCCGATCCGTACTTCCGAGTATTTTTCCATAGTATTCCGCTAATGTCACCGACCGATGTTGACCGCCGGTACAGCCGAATGCAATGGTCAGCTGCGCTTTCCCTTCCCGTTTATACTGCGGAATCATAAACTCAAAAAGATCAGTCAACTTACCGATCAATTCCTGAGTCTCCTGCTGCTCGAGCACATATTCCGAAACCGGATTATCCAGACCTGACTGTGGTTTCAGCTCTTCAATATAATAGGGATTGGGCAGAAAACGCACATCAAAAACCAGGTCGGCATCTATTGGAATGCCGTGTTTAAACCCGAATGACATGACATTAATCGTGAAAACATTTTCTTCCGACGCACCAAAATCAGCAGTGATCCGCTCTTTCAGCTCCCGCGGGTTCATACCTGTCGTATTATAGATATACCGGGCTTTCCCCTGCAGTTCCATCAGCATGTCCCGTTCTTTTTTGATACCTTCCAGTACAAGTCCCCCGCTGGATAGCGGGTGCGAGCGCCTTGTTTCCTTATAGCGGCTTACAAGTGTTTGGTTATCAGCATCTAAAAACACAATCTGAAGGGAGACATGCGGATCATTTTCAAGTTTTTCAGTTGCATCAAGCAGGCTGTCAAAAAAATTGCCGCCACGGAGATCCATCACCGCTGCAACCCGTTTCATTGACTTGCCTGAATCCCTCATCAGCTGCAGGAAAGTCGGCAGCAGTTCGGGCGGCAGATTATCAATTGTGAAAAAGCCTAAGTCTTCAAAACTCTGGATAGCCACGGTCTTGCCTGCTCCTGACATACCCGTTATGATAATCAGCTCTGTTTGTTGATCAGTCGGTCCCATTGGCTTTCACTCCTCCATCCGAATACTGAATCGTTTCCCGGATGAGTGAAAAATCCGGTGTGTAAGTAAATGTTCCATATTGCGTCCCCGCCTGATGAGCAGCAAACAGTAAATTTGTCCGGTCGCCTTCAGCCATCGGCAAGGTTTGTAAGCTGGAAACCGGATGCCATTCAAGCACGCCTTCTCTATTTTCCTCAGCCGGTCTTCCGAGCAATCCGCTGGCTGCAAAAGTAAAAAGCATCCATTCGTCAATCACTTTTCCATCTTCTTTAATAACCATTGTATAAACGCCTTTTAAATGAGTCCCGACTGGCACTGCTTCTGTTTCTTCTGTAAATTCACGGACCGCTGCTTCATAAATCGACTCTCCCGGCTCCATTTTACCGCCCGGTGCGACATACCAACCGCGTCTTGGTTTCTTTAATAGCAATACCTGTCCGTCTTGTATCACTAATAGATTTGCAATTCGCTGCACATTCGACACTCCGCATCTCTCGTAAACTAATCCCTATTATACAGTGTTCCGGGCGTGCCGTAAAAAGGAAAGCAAAAAGAGGCCGTCTGCCGGGCATGCCGGCAAACGGCCTTTCAAAGTCTTACTATTAAAAAGGGGGTCAATTACTACTCTTACTATACCTCGTTTACATGTCATAACGATTACAGTATTGTTAAGAACAAGTTAAATCAGGCTTCGACTCCTGCTTTTTCTTTCAATTCTTCAATATAATGCTGTGCAGCCTGTGCAGCAATACTGCCATCGCCTGTCGCTGTCACAACTTGGCGAAGTGTCTTTTCACGGACATCTCCTGCCGCATAGATACCTGGAACGCTTGTTTCCATCTGGTCATTTGTTTTGACGTAGCCTTCATCATTCAGAATTCCAAGCGATTGGAACGGTTTAGTCAGTGGAAGCATGCCGATATAGATGAATACACCCTCCGCTTTAAACGTCCGGTCGGATTCATCTTCTGTTGATTTCAGCAGGACTCCACTTACTTTGCCTTCCTGTCCTCTGATTTCATCCACTGTTGTATTCCAGATGAAATCGATCTTATCGTTCTTAAAGGCCCGGTCCTGAATAATTTTTTGCGCCCTGAGCTCGTCACGCCGGTGAACTATGGTTACTTTGCTGGCAAACCGGGTGAGATAAATCCCTTCTTCCACAGCGGAATCTCCGCCTCCGACGACCACCAATTCTTTTTCTTTAAAGAAAGCTCCGTCACAGACAGCACAGTAGCTGACACCGCGTCCGCTGAATTCCTGTTCGCCCGGCACGCCGAGCTTTTTGTATTCAGCGCCGGAAGATATGATGATTGCGCGTGCTTTGTATTCTTTCGATCCTGCTTTTACCCGTTTATAATCGCCTTCGTCTGTAATTTCTGAGACGTCACCATATGCATATTCGGCACCAAATTTTTGTGCATGTTCATACATTTTAGTAGAAAGATCCGGTCCGAGAATGTGATCGAACCCCGGATAGTTTTCAATTTCTTCGGTGTTGACCATCTGGCCGCCCGGCACTCCGCGCTCCAGCATAAGCGTGGATAAGTTTGCGCGTGATGTATAAACTGCCGCTGTCAGTCCAGCTGGCCCCGCACCAATAATAATGACATCAAATACTTTCTCTTCCGCCATTGTTGTCCCTCCTGTCTGATCGCTGACTAAATCGTAATCAATAATTGGCCTTCTATCAACTTTTCTGCTTACTCCCCATAATATGGAAGGAACTGTATTAACTGATCTGCATATTTCGTCAAAGTAGCCACTGACACACCAAATACTGATGCTGCTTCTTTTTTCGTCCCTGTGCTGCTTCGGGCAGACTCACTCAAATAATAAGCTGCAGCAGCTATGGCCCGCGGATTTCTGAATGCATATCCTTGGGACAGGGCTTTATCTCCCAGCATGAACCACAATTGGAACAGATCCCGATTGTCTTCACTCACCATATCTTCCAGCCCATACAGAAGTTCAGTGACTTCCATGAATGAAAGAAACGCTTTTTCAGAGGGATTCGACGGATTGAATTGATGCCCCAGTGTATACCCCAACACATAAGTTTCCGTAACCGAAAGCTCATCTGTCTGGAGCCATTTGGGGTGAGCGATAATTTCCTGTTTATGAGAAGATTTGCCCAACAGGAACAGTCCAAACAACCGTTCACTTCTGAGTTGATGATCCAGTTTTTCCACGAGGAAGCTGCGGACATGCTCTAGTGCATTCATATTCAGTGTTTCGCTTTGTTCGGCCCAAGGTTCATATCCTTCTTTCGACGAATCCATCTGGACCAACTGTTTCCATGCCTGTCTTGCCGTTTGAGGCTGTCCGGTATGGTAAGCGGCGTTTGCGAGCCAGAAGTAAAAGCCTGGATCCCCTTCAAACCCCCGTCGCTGCAGGCTTCTCAACCAATGAAACGCTTCTTGATGTTCACCGACTAATGCGAAAGTAGCGCCAAGTTTGTAGCGGTGTTCAAACACATAAGGCTTTATTTTTTTAAGGAGTTTCAGGACCGCAGCAAGATCTTCATTTTTTTCGTAGTAATACACAACCGCCAAATTGCATAACGCATGCAAATTCCCCGGGTTGCGCCGCAATACCTCATGCAGGAGCGCTTCGGCTTCCTCTGCTTCACCCATATAGAAATAAGCAAGTGACAGATTATTGTAAGCTGCATAGAAATCCGGCTCTTCATCAATAAGTTTTTCCAGCATTTCAACCGCTTCTTCGAAATGTCCTTGCTCCATGCGCCGCCGTGCTTGTTCCTGCCGGTGGTACAATTCCGAATCAGCCGCTTCGTTACCATCGAATAGCTGCCAATCCTCCTGCTCTGCAAATTCAATGATTTCAAGCGACTCTTCGATATAGTCTCCCTGTTCGTCTTGTTCCACGTATTGAGTTGCATAATTCCGTGCTTCTATGAATCGCCCGAGATGTGCATACGTCTCGGCCAGAAAATAATAAATATCAGTCTCAGCCGGATCGAAAGCGTGAGCGGTCAGCAATGCATCGAGCGCGCCGTCAAAATCCTCAATCTCCAGTAAAATGACGCCATACTGCATCAGAATCATAGGGTCTTCGGGGCTCAATTCTGCAGCTCGCCGCAAATACTTCTGCGCTTTATCAAATTGACTCCGGTTTAATGCCGTGAGTGCTTTTTTGAAATAATAATCACCGGTCGGGATAAATGATACAACATTCTCTTTTGGCGTTTTCTTTTTGTTTTCCAATTTTGAACCTCCCGTCCGTTTGTAAATTCAATTCCCCTGTCTGTCTATCGGTTCATTATAACATACTTCAGAGTCAACAAAAAAATCCCTGAAGCGTTATGCTTTCAGGGATGCGGTACGGCGTTCAGCCATTTCTTCCGCTGTATAAATGATCTTCATCGGATTTCCGCCGGCAAAGGCTCCCGGTGGTACATCCTGATTTACGAGCGTGGCCGCCGATACAATGGCCCCATCACCGATTGATACACCGGGAAGCACAGTCGTATTGGCTCCAATCATTACATTATTGCCAATCACCACGTCTCCGAGCCGGTATTCCTCGATCAAGTATTCATGTGCCAACAGAGTCGTATTGAAGCCGATGACCGAATTATCTCCCACAGAAATACGTTCCGGAAACATAACATCCGGCACGACCATCAAGGCGAAGGCTGTTTGCTTGCCGACTTCCATACCGAGAAACGTACGGTACAGCCAATTCTTCACTGACAACCATGGCGTATACCGGCCTACTTGGATTACGGCAAAGTTTCGAGCAACTTTCCAAAAAGATACGGTCCGATAAATTTGCCAAAGTGAATTACTGCCGCTCACCGGATAGCGTTCTGTCCTTCTCATCGCACCCGCTCCTTGCTGATGTCCAGCAGATCTGAGATGTGTGTCAGCATGAAGTCCGGATTGAACCGAGCAAGGAATACTTCGCCTTTTGCAGACCAGGCGACGCCAGCGGTCCGGACTCCCGCGTTTTGGCCCCCTTCAATATCATGTGAGTTATCCCCAATCATCAGCGCATGTTCCGCCTGTACACCAAGCTTCTCAAGAGCCAGCTGAACCGGTTCCGGGTGCGGTTTTGCATGCGTAACATCATCAAGACTGATAATCAGGTCAAATACATCACCCAAGTCCATGAGAGCTAGTCCCCGTTCAATCACTGAACGGCGTTTTGTCGAAACAATCGCCAGCTTGTGCCCTCGTGCTTTCAAGAGCCTGACCGTTTCCCGGACACCATCATATTCCTTCACAAGATCGTCATGTAATTCCTGGTTCAGTTCACGGTACGCCTTGATGAGCTGTTCTGTCTGTTCCGGGGCAACGGCTTTGAATGTTTCGTGCAATGGAGGGCCATTGAAAGAAATTACATCTTCGGATGTGTAACGGCCGGGAAAAAATTCATCCAGCACGCCAAGGAAGGTCTGTTCGATCAATTCATTCGTATCAAGCAGCGTGCCATCGAAATCAAACAGCAATGCTTGAAAAGCATTAGTCATGCGGTCGCCACCTCTTTCTTGTTTGCATCTGCCCTGCGCCAAAACCAGGCAACCGTTATCGTCAGGATAAGTGCTGTGCTGACCCGCAACAACAAGAGCGGCCATACAGGTATGCCCAGTGGGATGAAAATCAATGTGTCTTCTATCACTGCATGGCAGGCAACCAGAAAGATGAAGGCAAGTGTGGCATCTTTGCGGCTGACTCCATCTTCCTGTACAGCTTGGATCATCACACCTGCCCCCATTGCAAGACCGATCAGCAGTCCGGCCACAATGGTTGTGGAAGCATTCTTCTGAATACCGAGCATCCGGGTAAATGGTTCAAGCAGTGAAGCAAACCGGCCAAGGTAGCCCCGTTCTTTCAGGAATTGCAATGCAATCATCAGCGGAATAACGATCATCGCCAATTGCAAAACGCCGAATGTCGCTTTTTCCAGCCCCAGAAGGAAAATTTCAAACCAGTTGGCAGGGATGGCTTCCTGAGTCGGCGCCAGTCCATACTGTGCCGTTTCAGACCCGCCCTGCCACACAAGATTGATTACAATCGCGGAAACAGCTGCCAATCCGAACCGAACGAGCAGCACCACCCAAAGTTTCACGCCTACTTTCAGTGCGACACCAGTCTCTATAAACAGGTTGTGAGAAAACGACAGCATCACAGCCAATATGAAGACTTCCTTCACCGTCAAATCCAGCGACAGAATCCCGGCGATGCCGGCATACAGATTCAGCGCATTCCCGAGAACCAGCGGAATTGCCGCATCTCCGCTTAATCCGAATATGTTCATAAAGGGAGCAACAAACTCTATGATGAATGGCAAAACCGGTGTATACTGCAGCATCACGACGATGAGAGTCACTGGAAAAATAACTTTACCAAGCGACCAGGTTGTCCGGAGACCTGCGGCGATGCCGTTTTTTAACGTTGACATATAATGCGAATCCACCTTCCGATCAATCGAGGTAATGAGCGGGTTTTTTGAGGGTAACCCGCCGTGCAATAACAAAACCGGCAGCAATCAGAATAATGACAACTGAAATCACCTGCGCAGCGCGCAATCCGCCAAACAGTTCAAGAATCAGACTGTCTGTCCGCATCGCTTCAATGAAGAATCGGCCGATCGAATACCAGGCCAAATAAAAAAAGAAGATTTCTCCCCTTACCAAGTTCAATCGCCGCAGCAGCAACACCATGATAAGGACCCCCAGGAAATTCCAAAGTGATTCGTACAGAAACGTCGGATGGTAATACGACCCGTCTATGTACATCTGATTGATAATCCAGTCCGGAATCAAAAGATTCTCCAAAAAGTTCCGTGTTACCGGCCCGCCATGCGCTTCCTGATTGATGAAGTTGCCCCAGCGTCCGATTGCCTGTCCAAGCAACAGGCTTGGCGCAAGAATGTCTGCCACTTTAAAGAATGGCGCATTCCGTTTTTTGGTAAACAAATAGGCGACGATTACTGCAGTAATGATTGCACCGTGAATTGCCAATCCGCCTTCCCACACTTGGAAAATCTGACCGGGATTCTGACTGTAATATTCCCATTTGAAAATCACATAATAAAGGCGAGCTCCCAATATGGAGAGCGGGACTGCCCACAGCAGCATATCCGTCAGGAAGTCCTGGTCGAACCCCCGTCTGACCATCTCCCGCTGCCCAAGAAGATAAGCAAGAATAATGCCGGTAACGATAATGACCCCGTACCAGCGGACATCAATCGGCCCGAGTGAAACTGCGATCGGGTCAATTGCAGCAAGTATGAAATTCATGTGGTGCTCCTCTCTATTACTTACATGGGGTTATTTGAAATCACATTATCAAGCCGCTTGGAAAAATCTTCAGCTGCATTGACGCCCATGCGCTTCAACCGGTAATTCATGGCAGCCACTTCAATAATGACAGCCAAGTTTCGGCCCGGTCTTACCGGAATTGTCAGTTTTGTCAATTCCGTATCGATAATCTTTGTTTTTTCCTCTTCCAATCCAAGACGATCATAGGTCTTGCCGCCATCCCATATTTCTAAATCGATCACAAGTGAAATCCGTTTTTGTGTACGAATTGCACTTGCTCCAAATAATGTCATAACATCAATGATCCCGATTCCCCGAATTTCGAGCAAATGTTCAATCAGTTTCGGCGCTCCTCCAACCAGCAGATTCTCTGTCTCCTGCCGGATTTCCACGCAGTCATCCGCAACAAGTCGATGCCCTTTTTTCACCAATTCCAAAGCAGCCTCACTTTTTCCGACACCGCTTTTCCCCGTAATCAGAATGCCGATTCCATACACATCCACCAGCACGCCATGCACAGCTGTTGTCGGTGCCAATTGACTTTCCAGAAAATTCGTAAGTCGGCCCGAGAAGCGGGTGGTGGTCATGGATGTAGTGAGAACAGGTACATGTTTTTTATTTGACGCCGTGATCAATTCAGACGGCACTTCCTCACCGTGCGCCACAACGACAGCCGGTGTTTCAACCGTGCAGAGCTTCATCATGCGGGAACGCCGCTCATCCTGCTCGAGCATCGAAAAAAATGAAAGCTCTGTTTTTCCGAGAAGCTGAACACGATTCGCCGGATAATGCGTGAAATAACCAGCCATTTCCAGCCCTGGCCGTGAAAGGTCACTCACCGTGATGTGCCTGCCGATCCCTTCCTGCCCACTGACCAGTGTGAGGTTGAACATATCCATAACTTGATTTACTGATACCTGGTCCATATTTGCCCTCTTTCCCCAGCTGTTCGCTGTATTGCTTTCTGCAAATCTACGCCTTATTTTAACATACTTTCGAAAAAAATCGTCCTCCAAATCGTTGTTTTCCAGCCGGACAGACCAGTCCCTTGTCTCTTTCTTCCCCTCTTCCGACTATCTATGAAGGAAAGGAGGAGATGAAATGAAAATTATCATTGATGCAGGACATGGCCCTGCAACACCTGGAAAGCGTTCGCCCGATGGCAGCCTGCGCGAATTCCAGTTCAATGCAGAGGTGGCTGTTCAAGTTAAACGGCAATTAGCCGCTGCTGGTCATGTTGTTCTTTTTACACACCAGCCGGAACGTGACGTGCCATTGGCTGAACGGGTACAGCTGGCAAATCGCCTGAAAGGTGAAGTGCTGGTCTCCATCCACGCCAATGCCTTTGGATCGGGCTTCAATCCAGTCGCCGGTATTGAAACGTACACTTATACGAAACCGCTGGCTGCTTCTGCCCGGTTGGCATCAGGAATTCACACCCGATTGATCGCAGCAGTAAAACGGCGGGACCGCGGTGTGAAACGGGCCAATTTTATGCTGTTACGGGAAACTGTCATGCCGGCAGTGCTTGTTGAATGCGGTTTTATGACCAACCTGGAAGAATTGGCATTGCTGAAATCATCAAAATACCGGACTTCATGCGCCACTGCTGTTTCAGCGGCACTTATTGCTTATGCTGCCGGAGAGGAACCCCCGCACTGCTGTTGATCTTCGTAAACTCAAAATGCAAAAAAGCCCCGGTTGCCAGGGGCTTTTTTCTTTATATTATATCGTTGTGAAATAGCGGACAAGCACAGATCCGGTCTTTGTCTCTCCATAGATAAGCAACGGGATTTCCTCACTGCCTTCTGTGTTCTTCGTGAACTTCACTGATTTCTGGAGGAATTGTTCCTGCTCGCGCACCCGTTCTGCATCGTCCAGGAAAACGTCCATCCGCCCCAAATTGGAGGTGACTTCGCCTTTTAACGGTAAATGCTGCGGAACATACAATTCAATGTTCCCGGCAACGGTTTTCCCTTCAAGTTTGCGGGCCTTATCGCTTCTGGTTGTGATCACTACATTACCGTTCAGCGATTTCGCTTCAATGGCCTCAAGATCCCCGTCGATATAAATCCGGCCATTCAATGTTTCTGCATCCAGATTCCGTCCGGCTACTTCCTGGACCTGAATCGCTCCATTTGCTGTCTCCAATTCCATATCCTCTATCCGGCCGCTCTTCAATTCGATCTTTCCATTCGCCGTTTTAACCTGGACCTTTTCAGCATCAAGTCGCTTCATGACAAAACCGCCGTTAAAGAGCCGGGCTGTCACTTGCTCATACGCTTTTTCAGGAACATAGAGAACTACATTCACTTGCGTCGTTTTCAAATCGCTGATAATCCGGACTTTCGTTCCGTCAGCCACAAAGACGAACTTATCAAAGAAATCCTGCCTCGCCTGTTCTTCCGATTCAGCCCGGTAAGCTTTCACTGTACATTCGGCTCTCACTTCATCACCTGATACAGGGAAAATTTCCAGTTGGCCATTCGAAATGTCAGCGATAATCTCTTCGATATTGGCATTCGTTTCAGTGAAACTCTGCGTAAAGCTATACGCTTCTCCAAACGGGGACTCCAAATCCATTGTTTTCAGCTTGCCGAGTGAGTCCTGCATAAACCGCATCATCTTGTCACCGAATTGGTTGAAGTCGCTGGAATAATCCCGTTTGAAGTCCTTGGAGAAATCACGGGAGAAGTCGCGCGAAAAATCTTTTGCCAGCTTGCGGATCAATTCATCCGGGCTGAATTTTGATTTTCCCTGTTTTTCGCGATAGTCATTTTGGCCGCCAAATGGATCGCTGACGGGTTCTTTGCTGCTTTCCATTGCCTTCAGTAAATCCACGGCTTCCTGTGCAGTGATTGTTCCATTTTCGACCATATCTAAAATGCGCTGTCTCTCGTCTCCCATTATTTCTTCCTCCTCATGCTCTATTCAATTACTTACTACGCTTTGCAGCAGTAAAGGTTTCACTTGACCGGTTCTTTCTCATGTTCCGCCTTTTTCAGCTGATCCCGCATCCGTTGTCTGTCACGCTCAAGCACGGGCTTTAAATAATGACCGGTATATGAATTTTCAGTGCCGGCAATTTTTTCAGGTGTGCCTGTCGCGAGGATGGAACCTCCCCGATCACCGCCTTCCGGACCAAGGTCGATAATGTGATCCGCAGTCTTAATGACATCGAGATTGTGCTCGATTGTCAGCACAGTATCGCCGTTTTCCACCAGCCGCTGCAATACGTTGAGCAACCGGGCAATATCATCCACATGCAGCCCTGTCGTCGGTTCATCAAGGATATAGAAAGATTTTCCGTTTGATCGCTTATGCAGTTCAGATGCCAATTTCACCCGCTGTGCTTCACCCCCGGATAGCGTTGTCGCCGGCTGGCCCAATTTAATATAACCAAGACCAACATCCACAATCGTCTGCAGTTTGCGGCTGATTTTCGGAATGTTAGTGAAGAAATCAAGTGCATCCTCCACTGTCATATCCAGCACGTCGGCAATGTTCTTGCCCTTATAGGCGACTTCCAGTGTTTCCCGGTTGTAGCGTTTGCCATGGCACACTTCACATGGAACATAAACGTCCGGCAGAAAATGCATTTCAATCTTGATGATGCCGTCTCCACGGCAGGCTTCGCAGCGCCCGCCTTTGACATTAAAGCTGAACCGGCCTTTTTTGTACCCGCGCACTTTCGCCTCATTTGTTGAAGCAAATACGTCGCGGATATCGTCAAATACACCTGTATATGTGGCCGGGTTCGAACGGGGTGTCCGGCCGATCGGTGACTGGTCGATATCAATCACTTTTTCTAGTGCTTCTATGCCTTTGACGGATTTATGAGCACCGGGTTTCACTTTTGCCCGGTTTAGCTGCTGAGCAAGAGACTTATAGAGAATCTCGTTGATCAATGTGCTTTTCCCGGATCCGGATACGCCAGTAACAGCAGTGAAGACACCAAGCGGAATATCCACGTTAACATTTTTCAAATTATTCTCGCTGGCACCTTTGATCGAAATTGAACGGCCATCTGACTTGCGGCGGTTCTGTGGCAGCGGGATGAACTTTTTGCCGCTCAAATACTGCCCGGTGATAGAGGCTTCATTGGCCATCACTTCCTGCGGCGTACCGGCAGCGATAATTTCGCCTCCATGCACACCTGCACCTGGCCCTATGTCAATCAAGTGATCGGCTGCCATCATCGTATCTTCATCATGCTCAACAACGATCAGCGTATTGCCAATATCCCGCATCGATTTCAATGTAGCGATCAGCCGGTCATTGTCGCGCTGATGGAGACCGATCGATGGCTCATCCAGAATATAAAGAACGCCGGTTAAACGCGAACCGATCTGCGTTGCGAGGCGGATGCGCTGCGCTTCCCCGCCGGACAGTGTGCCGGCAGCTCGGCTGAGCGTCAGATAATCAAGCCCGACATTGATGAGAAAGCCAACCCGTTCTTGAATCTCCCGTAAAATCAGCCGGGCGATCTGCATATCTTTCTCTGACAGCTCAAGTCCATCGAAAAATGCAGCTGTTTCTGTAATCGAGAATTCCGTTACTTGTCCAATATGGAGGCTACCGACTTTGACAGCCAGGGATTCCGGTTTCAGGCGATAGCCATGGCACGCCGGACAAGGCTGTTCAGCCATGTATTTCTCCATCTGGTCCCGAATCCAGTCTGAAGCGGTTTCCCGAAAACGACGGTCCACGTTCGGAATGACTCCTTCAAAATAAATATGGTTATCGCGGATTTGCCCAAAATCATTTTCATAGCGGAAACGGATTTTTTCTTTTCCGGAACCGTGCAGGATAATCTGCAGTTCTTCTTCCGGCAACTCATTTACCGGGACATCCATATTGATGCCGAAATGCTTTGCGGCTGCCTGCAAAAGTTCAGGGTAGTACCGGGAACTTGTCGGTTCCCACGGAGCGGCCGCATGCTCCCGCAGTGTCCGCGATTTATCCGGCATGACAAGGTCAGGATCCACTTCCATCTTCATGCCAAGACCGTCGCATTCCGGACAGGCACCGAAAGGGGAGTTGAATGAAAACATCCGGGGTTCCAATTCACCGATTGAAAAACCGCAGATCGGACAGGCATGATGCTCACTGAACAACAGCTCTTCATGGTCCATTACATCCACCAGCACCCGGCCATCAGCCAGGCGAAGGGCGGATTCCAACGAGTCACTGAGCCGTGCAGCCACCCCTTCTTTTATAACCACCCGGTCAATGACCACCTCGATTGTGTGCTTTTTGTTTTTATCCAGCTCGATATTGTCATCGAGATCCCGCAGTTCCCCATCTGCCCGCACACGGACATATCCTTGTTTTTTAATGTCTTCAAGGAGTTTGACATGCGTCCCTTTCCGGCCGGACACAATCGGCGCGAGAATCTGCATGCGTGTCCGTTCCTGATATTCCAGCAGTCGATCCACCATTTGCTCAATTGTCTGCGATGAAATCTCAATACCATGAATCGGACAGACCGGCTTTCCGACACGGGCGAACAGAAGCCGCAGATAGTCATAAACTTCGGTCACTGTACCCACTGTCGAACGCGGATTACGGCTCGTGGTCTTCTGATCGATGGAAATGGCCGGCGACAGCCCTTCGATCAAATCGACGTCCGGCTTATCCATTTGACCAAGGAACTGCCGGGCATAGGCGGACAGTGACTCCACATACCGGCGCTGCCCTTCAGCATAAATCGTATCAAACGCAAGTGAAGATTTTCCTGACCCCGAAAGTCCGGTCATTACGACAAGTTGATCACGCGGAATTTCCACATCGATATCTTTTAAATTATGGGCGCGGGCGCCCTGTATACGAATTACTTGGTTCTTCATCGGCTTCACCCTTCCGCTTTCAGTTCAAGCACGGTATCGCGAAGTTCGGCAGCCCGCTCAAAGTCCAGCGCCCGTGCCGCTTCTTTCATTTCCTGTTCCAGCAGATCCACCAGCTGTCTGCGTTCCGTTTTATTCAATTTCTTGCCGGCAGCAGCTTTGGAGACTTTGGAAAGATATGTTTCCTCTTCCTCTGCCGCCACTGTAGCCCGGATCACATCACGGATTTTCTTATTGATCGTTGTCGGTGTGATACCATACTTTTCATTATGCTCCTGCTGAATCGAACGACGGCGTGCCGTTTCATCCAGCGCTTTTTGCATGGAGTCAGTTATTTTATCGGCATAAAGAATGACTTGACCGTTGGAGTTCCTCGCTGCCCGTCCAATCGTCTGAATCAGTGACCGCTCCGAGCGGAGGAACCCCTCTTTGTCTGCATCCAGTATAACAACAAGCGATACTTCCGGAATATCAAGCCCTTCCCGTAGCAGGTTAATACCGACCAGCACATCGTATGTGCCCATCCGGAGTTCCCGGATAATCTCGATGCGTTCAAGGGTTTTGATCTCTGAATGAAGATAATTCACTTTAATGCCTGCTTCTTTCAAGTAATCGGTCAGATCTTCGGACATCTTTTTTGTCAGCGTAGTGACAAGCACTCGTTCGTTGCGGGCTGTCCGAATCTGAATCTCATCCAGCAAATCATCAATTTGGCCTTTTGATGGCCGCACAGTCACTTCCGGATCCAGCAGCCCGGTTGGCCGGATGATCTGCTCGATCATGTCAGGTGTATGTTCGAGTTCATATGGCCCGGGAGTCGCGGATACGAAAATAGACTGGCTGATATGCTTTTCGAATTCATCGAACGTCAGCGGCCGGTTATCCATCGCCGACGGCAGACGGAATCCGTGGTCCACCAGCACTTTCTTCCGCGCTTGGTCGCCATTGAACATGCCGCGCACTTGCGGCAAGGTCACGTGACTCTCGTCCACCACGAGCAGAAAATCTTCCGGAAAGTAATCAATCAGCGTATACGGCTGCGCACCTGCCGGCCGGAGAGTCAAATGACGGGAATAGTTTTCGATTCCTGAACAGAAGCCCATTTCCCGCATCATTTCAAGGTCATAGCGGGTCCGCTGCTCCAGCCGCTGAGCTTCCAGCAGCTTGTCTTCCGCCCGCAGTTCAGCCAGGCGCTCTTCCAGTTCCTGCTCGATATTTTCAATGGCTTTCACCATTTTTTCCTCGCGGGTGACGAAGTGAGACGCAGGGAAAATGGCAACATGTTCCCGGTCGCCCAGAATTTCACCGGTCAGCGCATCCACTTCCCGGATCCGGTCGATTTCATCGCCGAAGAACTCGATGCGAATGCAGCGTTCATCGCGTGAAGCCGGGAAGATCTCCACTACATCACCACGCACGCGGAACGTTCCGCGGATGAAATTGATGTCGTTGCGTTCATATTGCACATCCACCAATTTACGCAGCAGCTGGTTCCGCTCGATCTCCATGCCCGTCCGGAGCGAAACGACAAGTTCCCGGTACTCCTTCGGGGAACCGAGACCGTAAATGCAGGAAACCGAAGCAATGACGATGACATCGTCCCGTTCAAACAGTGAGCTTGTCGCTGAGTGACGTAATTTATCAATCTCGTCATTGATGCTTGCATCTTTTTCTATAAATGTATCCGATTGTGGCACGTAAGCTTCCGGCTGATAATAATCATAATAACTCACAAAATACTCGACGGCATTATCTGGAAAGAATTCCTTGAATTCACTGTAAAGCTGGCCGGCAAGCGTTTTATTATGGGCGATAACCAGTGTCGGTTTTTTCACTTCCTGGATCACGTTTGAAATTGTATACGTCTTACCTGTTCCTGTGGCACCCAGAAGGGTCTGATGGCGTTTTCCATTCGTCACGCCCTCGACCAGCTGCTCGATAGCTTGCGGCTGATCGCCTCCCGGCTCGTACGGTGCCTGCAGTTTAAATTCCTGTTTCATCGGTGTTCCCCCGTTCTGTTTCAATGCCTTTAGTGTATCATATGCCCGAAAAAAGCTCGAATGAAAAGCGAACGTATGTTTTAACAAAAAAACCACCTCTATTATTAGGGGCGGTTTGCAGTACTTGTATTTTGAGGTTATTGTATCTCTATCTTCTTGAAAACATCTATTGCTTCAAATCCAATGCATTTCCTTTGTGTGCAATCTTGGTCCAGCTTGTGCCGCTATCCTCAGAAATATAGATATCACTTTCTATGGTTGAAAAAACGACATTTCCGTCATTCTCCGGATTGACCGCCAGGTGGTTGATGTCATTTCCTTCTGCTAAATCCGGCAAGGGCAGAACACTCCCTTTTTTTGTCTTTAGATCGATCACTTGCAGTCCAGGAGAATCAGATTCACTGGCTGCCAGCAAATTCCCTTGTGGGGAAAATGCGATCGCTGAGACCGGTGCGTCCGTCACCGCCTTGAAGTCCTGACCATGGTTTACCGAAACAAAAACGCCCCGGTCTGTTCCAATGGCAACGATGGCTTCATCATCCGGATGAACATCAATCGTGACTAACTGACCTTTCAGGCCTTCTCCACCGCTTTTTTTCCATGTTTGCGCATCGTTAGTTGAGTAGTAAATTCCCGCTTCTTCCATTCGGGAATTCGGCTTCGGATTTACAGCATATATTACATGGGAATAATAACCTGCAGACATTAGGTGAAAATCCACTTCTTCATACAGATCAAGCAGAACCAGCGATTCTCCCATATCAACAGAACGGACAATACCGAAAGGATCAGCTAAATCCGACTCTTCCCCCGGATGACCGCTGCTGTAGAATCCGTCATCCACCATGGAAAAGCCCATGTAATCATGCAACGCCCCACTGGTCTCTGTCCATCTTCCGCTTTTGTATATTTTCAGTCCGGCATGTGCCGGGACATATACTTCAGTCCCATCCCCGGATACACCTAAGCCATGAACGTGCTGCATGGCTATTCCGCTCTCTACAGTTACCGGTTCCGCTTCTGTTTGACGCTGACTACTGTTGCTGTCAGCAGCGACCGCTGCATCGGTTCTCTCTTCTTTAACAAACGTGATTTCAGATGCTGTTTCTTCGTCTGCCGCTTCTAAATTGGAACAGCCGGAGATCAATGCTGCTGCCAGCGTTAGCAACACGATCAGCTTTCTCTTCATGGTTTCTTGACCCCTCTTTCACTTCCACTCTTACACATAAATTCATCAGACTTTTGACCATCCCTTATCTTAACCGATTTCTGTGCTGAATGACAGAAAAACTGGGGAAATTCTGTGACGGGAACCGCCTTTCGGCACAGACCGGACCCTTAGGTTAAACCAGCTGAATATTAATCCTGCAGAAAACCGCGGCACAACTTTTGTTTAATTGATCTCTCTAAGGGAAATGAATAATTAAATTATTATTCTAGTAAAATCTATTTTAAAGAAAGGAGTGTAACTGATAATGAAGAAAAAATACTTAGTATTTTTTGCGATGGTGTTGACAGCAACCGTCATAATGTACGGATTGATGTATTCAACCGTTTACCGATGGGATCATATATTTTTCAGTGAAATGAGAACTTACATGGCAGTTTATATGGGCGGCGTCATGGCCATTGTCATGCTGGCATTTATGCGGCATATGTATACAAACAAGAAAATGAACATAGCCATTTACGCCGTAAGCGCCCTTCTGATTATCGGGTCTTTTTGGCTCGCACGCAATCAAGCGACAATCGATGACGTGGACTACATGCAAGCGATGATTCCCCATCATTCCATTGCGATTCTGACCAGTGAACGGGCAGAAATTTCGGATCCGCGCGTTGAACAACTGGCTCAGGATATCATTAAAGCCCAGCGCGAAGAGATTGCAAAAATGAAAAAATTGATCGATGATCTTGAAGAAGAGGAAGACGAGTAATGAGGACAGTAATAAGGACAGCCGGAATTTCCGGCTGTCCTTATTTTTATGAGACTGCAGTTTCTTTAGCGGAAGTCGATTCCAATGCCTTTATCTGCAATTTGCGTCCATGTTTCTCCGCCGTCCTCTGACAAATAGATGTCCTTTTCAAACGTCGAGAAGTAAATCTCTTGCTCATTCTGCGGATTGATTGCAATGTAGCCAATCGCATTCTGACCGGATAGTTCAGGAATTGCAAAATCGGTCTGTTCCCCTGTAGTAATATCGAACGCTGTCAATGTAAAAGCATTCGTCACTCCACCGGTGAATAATGTTCCTTCAGGAGAAAATGTAACGGCCGTCGTCGGCACATCGGAGATCGCTTCAAAGGATTGGCCGTAGTCTTCTGATACAAATACCCCTTGATCCGTTCCGGCTGCCACTACCGCTTCGTCAGCCGGATGTACGCCGATCGACATCAGCTGACCCTCAAGCCCTTCTGCTGCACTGTAAGTCCACGTCTCCGCATCATCTATCGAATAATGGATACCTGCCTGATCCATCCGGGAATTCGGCTGCGGGTTCACGACATAAATGGCATGGGAGTCATAGCCGACATCCATCACATGGAAATCAATTTCTTTATACAGATCAAGCATTTCAAGTGTTTGGCCCATATCCGTTGACCGGCTGACACCGAACGGATTGGCCAGCTCTGAACCTTCTCCCGGGTGCCCGCTCGTGTAGAAGCCATTATCAACCATGGCGAATCCCATATAATCGTGCGTTTCCCCTTCTGCCGCACTCCAGACGCCTTCTTTAAACACCATCAAACCATGATGGGAAGGTACATACAGAGCCCCTTCCTCTTCGGTGATTCCAAGCCCATGAATATGCGTCAGCTCAATCTCGCTTTCTTCCGGTGTTACTTGTTCCGCCGCCACCTCAGCTGATTCCTGAACTTCTTCTGTTTCGGCTTCAGCTTCTTCGACTTCTTCTGTAACTTCGTTTTCATTTTCTTCTTCTGCAGCAACTTCTTCTGTCTGTACGGCTTCTTCAGTCTCTGTGCATGCTGCCAAACTCATCGTCGTTACTCCGATCAACAGTGCCTTTGATATTTTTCTCACGTTGATTGCCTCCTCTGCATCTAACAGCTGTTCCACTGTTGCTATCTTACATGATAAATTTGAAGAAAGTATGAAGCGGTGATGAATACTTCCTGCAAATTAGAATTCTTTACATTCTGAACTTTCAGTTTAAATTCCCCGAGAAAGGGAAGACAGAAAACTAAACAGGATGAATTGATTTAAGTTCTGCGTGATTGCATCGCAGCTTGAATGATGGCCGAATGTATCGGACTGAACCTTGAATGTGCTGTTGCCTGTGCATTCACTGAATATGAGCCTTGTAAAGAGTAAGCGGAAGTCTGCAGAAACGCCGCATGATAATTCTATTAAAAACTATAAGTGGAGGGATATTGATGGCACATGAACATCATCAGGAATTGATCCAGGCCTTGCATGACTGCTCACTGCATTGCAATATTTGCTTTGATGAATGCCTGAATGATACGGAGCATTTGGATATGCTTTCAAATGCAATCCGGCTGGCACGGGACTGCGCAGACACATGTGCATTCACTGAACAAGCCGTCGCCAGAAACTCGCAATTCCATGTCCGGCTTGCCGGCTATTGTGCGGAAGTCTGTGATACCTGTGCGGATGAATGTGAAAAACACGGACACCACGATCATTGCATGCGCTGTGCGGAAGCTTGCCGCCGCTGTGCAGAAGCCTGCAGAACAATCGCATAATTACCGGAACCACCAAAACGGAACCACCAAAAATCCCTGCAGGCAAGATTCTCTGCCTGCAGGGATTTTTTCAGGAGGTTTCAGTGTCTTGCAAGATCTGTTCGTTGGAGACGTAAGGCATTCAGCACAACAGATACAGAACTGAACGCCATTGCAGCGCCGGCCACCCATGGAGCAAGCAGGCCGATTGCTGCAATCGGAATCCCGATTGTGTTATAGATGAACGCAAAGAACAGGTTTTGCTTGATATTGCGCATCGTCTTCCGGCTCATGATGACTGCATCTGCTGCGCTGTTCAGATCTCCGCGCATCAATGTCACGTCCGCCGCTTCAATCGCGATGTCCGTACCGGTGCCAACAGCCATGCCGATATCCGCTGTGGCAAGAGCCGGTGCATCGTTAATACCGTCCCCAACCATCGCAACTTTCTTACCAGTGGCCTGGAGTTTCTTAATCTGTTCGCTTTTCTGTTCCGGCAGCACTTCCGCAATCACTTCTGTAATGCCGACTTGCTTCGCAATCGCTTGAGCAGTCCGGCTATTGTCACCCGTCAGCATGATGACTTGCAGTCCCAGTTTTTGAAGCCGGCTGATCGCTTCTTTCGAAGTTTCTTTGATCGTATCAGCCACGGCAATGACACCTGCCACTTTTCCATCAACGGCAAGCAGCATCGCCGTTTTCCCTTCACGTTCCAATTCTTCCATGAGATTTTCGGCTTCCGCAATTTCGATCGCCTGCTCTGTCAGCAACTTTCTTGTGCCGGCAAATAATTCTTTGCCTTCCACGACTGCCCGGATTCCATAGCCTGGCAATGCTTCAAAGTCTGTCGGCTGTGCAAGTGTGATTCCCCGATCCTTTACACCGTTCACAATTGCCTGAGCAAGCGGATGCTCAGAAGCGTTTTCGGCGGAACCGATCAGCCGCAGCACTTCTTCTTCCGTAAAATCGGCTGTGACGGAAACATCAGTCAACGCCGGTTCGCCTTTGGTCACCGTACCGGTTTTGTCTAAAACAATCGTATCGATTGACTGGGTATTTTCCAAATACTCGCCGCCTTTAAACAGCAGACCCATCTCTGCAGCCCTGCCGGAGCCGGCCATGATGGACGTCGGTGTTGCAAGACCGAGTGCACATGGACAGGCAATAACGAGAATGGAAATGGTCGGAATCAATGCTGCACTGAAATTTCCTGGCGCTACAATAAAGAACCAGACCAGGAACGTAACTGCTGCAAACCCGACCACTACAGGAACAAACACGCCGGATATCCGGTCGGCAAGCCGCTGGATATCCGCCTTTGAGCCCTGTGCATCTTCCACTACTTTCACAATCTGTGCAAGTGCTGTATCTTTGCCGACTTTTACCGCTTTTAACGTCAGCGAACCGTTTTTATTGATGGTGGCACCAATGACGGCATCCCCTGCCGCTTTATCGACCGGCACACTTTCGCCTGTCAGCATCGATTCATCCACAGCCGATCGTCCTTCAAGCACTTCAGCATCAACCGGGATTTTTTCGCCCGGTTTAACAAGGAGAATATCTCCAGCCGCCACTTGCTCAACCGGCACTTCCACTTGTTCTCCATCGCGAATCACACGGGCAGTCTTCGCCTGCAGACCAAGCAGTTTCTGAATGGCCTGGCTTGTTTTGCCCTTTGCCCGCGCTTCAAAGAGTTTGCCGAGCACAATAAGTGTAATGATCACAGCCGAAGCTTCATAATAAAGTTCCGCCATGCCGACGCTTCCAGCCAGCGTCCATTCAATCGTCAAATAGAAGCTATAGAAGAAGGCGGCACTTGTCCCCAATGCGACGAGCACGTCCATATTGGCACTTCCGCTGCGAAGCGCTTTATAAGCGCCTTCATAAAAACGGGCCCCAACGATGAACTGCACCGGTGCCGCAAAAGCAAACTGTACCCATGGATTCAAGAGGAACATCGGCACGTACAGGAATGACAGGAACTCGAAATGTGCAACCATCGTCCAGATCAGCGGCAGCGTCAGGATAAGTGACAGCACAAAGCGTCTTGTCTGCTTTCGGATCTCCTGCTCTTTATAATCCAGTTTCTCCTGGTTGTCCTGTTTGGCGACGAGTCCATACCCCAGTTTTTTGACGACTTCCATCATGTCAGCCGCTTTTACTTGAGCTGCATCATACTCCACGACGGCTGTCTCAAGCGCCAGATTGACATTGGCATGTGAGACGCCTTCCATCTTATTAAGCCGCTTCTCAATTCTGGCGGCGCAGGCTGCACATGTCATACCCGTTACATCGAATTCCGCTTTTTCTTCCACTACGCCGTATCCGAGCTTCTCCACTTTTTCCTTAAAATCCTGCACATTTCGTTTTTCAGGATCATATACAATCGTTGATCGCTCCAATGCCAAATTGACGTTCGCCTTTTCAACGCCTTCCATTCTCGATAAGCCTTTTTCAATTCGATTGGCGCAGGCTGCGCATGTCATGCCGCTGATTTGGAATGTTTTTTCCTGAGTTGCCATGTCCGTCCCTCCTATCCATACATAACAGGGGTATATTTTCAATTCAAAGAAAGACCATACCCCCTGGTACGATCTCTCTCAATGATCTATGCCCGATCAGACGACGTCGTATCCCTGATCTTCGATTGTTTCTTTAATTTCCGCAAGTGACGTGGTGCTGTTGTCGTAAGCAACTGCAACTTCCCCTTTATCGAGGTCCACTTTCACATTGGAGACGCCTTGAAGTTCTCCCACGCTTGTTTCTACAGCATTGACGCAATGACCGCAAGACATTCCTTGTACTTTCAATGTTTCGTTCATGATAAATTCCTCCCGTTTTTTTACTTAGTCATCGTTTTCATGACATCCATCAGTTCGCTGATTGCTTCGTCCCCGTTCCCATTCTGAACAGCATTCATCACACAATGATGCGCATGATCTTCAAGGAGTGCCAGCGATACTTTATTCATGGCGGATTGAATCGCACTGATCTGGTGCAGAATGTCCACACAATACCGGTCATTATCCACCATCTGGTGGACACCGCGCACTTGCCCTTCAATGCGTTTCAGGCGGTTGAGCAGCTGCTGCTTGTTCGGCTGAATGGTTGTTTTTTCCACGGAGCCACCTCTTTAATGTTTTATATACCCTATACCCGTATCTTACTCCTCATTTATTACATTGTCAACTCCTTTAACCGGTAAGCATGCCTGCCTCATGTTGTCCTCCATTCCCTTCTTGTGCTAAATGACCAAATGGACGAACACCAATACAGCAAACACAAAGGCAGTATACCTGTGGAAGCGTCGCCGCCTGCCGGAAGACTTCCGTTTCCGCAAATAGCCGGTATACAAAAGAGGCAGCAAAGCAACAAGCGCCGCAAATCCGGCAAGGGAAACAATTGTCAAAGGCAGCATGGTCATATACAGAATATGCCCGGTAATCAGCACAGTTCCAATTACGGCAAAGGAAATATGAAAACGTATGTAGATGCGGGTGAAGATGACCAGCTTTCTGTGCGCCCGGCTTCTCGGCATATGACTGATGGCATAGAGAAGGAGATATAATACAAAAGACAGCAGGAAATAGACTGCCGCTGCCCTGCCTGCAAACAATGCCTGTCTGAACCCGCCATCCATTGTACCAATGAACAGGAACAGCGGCAGACTGAAAAAAGTGACAATCAATATGGATTGCCAAAGGTTGATAGTGAACAGTTTTTTCAGCATATGTCCTCCTTCTGATTAAATAAAACGGATATTCTAATCTACATTTGAATGATAGCATGTTTTGCGGTAAGATGAAGTCATAATCAAATATTCATTTGAATGAAGGAGGTGCTTGAGGTGCAAAAAGACAGCTGTGAAGTGTATTGCTTTAATGAAGAAGTGGTTGCCCGGACCCAAGACCGGATTAAACAGGAAGACATCACTGGAATGGCAAAAATCTTCAAGGTCCTTGGTGATGAAAACCGTGCAAAGATTGCATTCGCTCTATGTGAAGAAGATGAATTATGTGTATGTGATATTGCAAACATCATCGGTTCATCCGTCGCTACCGCTTCCCATCATCTCCGGGCGATGAAGACAATGGGACTTGCCAAACACCGGAAAGACGGCAAGCTCGCCTTTTATTCCCTGGATGATGATCATATCCGGCAATTGCTCCTCATCGCCCTTGATCACCGAAAGGAGGCGGGAATCCATGGCAGCTAATACGGCAACCATCAATGAACAGAATCGCACAGTTTATCGCGTTCAAGGTTTATCCTGAGCCAGTTGTGCCGCTCAGTTTGAGCGGAATGTGCAAAACCTTCCCGGGGTAAGGGAAGCAAAAGTGAATTTCGGTGCCGCTAAAGTCGCTGTCAGCGGTGAGGCTTCCATTGATGAAATCGAAAAAGCCGGCGCATTTGAAAACTTAAAAATCCGCCCGGAGAACGAGCGAGTAGAAGAAGTGAAAATCCCATTTTGGAAACAGCCGGATCATTTGCGGGTCCTGACGTCCGCTATCCTGTTAATCGCGGCTTGGGCAACAGGACAGCAATACGGCGATGATAGTCTGCCGGCCATTCTCCTGTATGTTACAACGATCGTGCTGGGCGGCTATAAACTCTTTATCAAAGGATTTAGAGGTCTGGTTCATCTTCAGTTTGAAATGAATGTGCTGATGACTGTCGCAGTTATCGGAGCTGCCCTTATCGGCGAATGGGTCGAAGGGGCAGTTGTTGTAATCCTATTTGCCGTCAGTGAAGCACTTGAAAACTATTCGATGGATAAAGCCCGCCAATCGATCCGGTCTCTCATGGACATCGCGCCGAAAGAAGCGCTTATCCGGCGGGGACAGGAGGAAATGGTAATTCCGGTAGACGATATCCGGATTGATGATATTATGATCGTCAAACCGGGACAGAAACTTGCCATGGATGGTGTAGTTGTAAAAGGCCAATCAACAATTAACCAGGCTGCCATCACAGGGGAATCAGTGCCTGTTGCCAAATTGCCGCAAGATGAAGTGTTTGCCGGCACGCTGAATGAAGAAGGGCTGCTCGAAGTTCAAGTCACAAAGCGGGCAGAAGACACGACCATCGCGAAAATCATTCACTTGGTGGAAGAAGCGCAGGCAGAACGGGCCCCTTCTCAGGCATTTGTGGATAAATTCGCCCGTTACTATACCCCAGCGATTATCCTGTTTGCTCTCGGGCTTGCCGTCCTCCCTCCGCTTTTGTTCAGCGCAGACTGGAGCGAATGGATCTACCGCGGGCTGACGGTTCTTGTTGTCGGCTGCCCTTGTGCCCTCGTGGTTTCGACACCAGTCGCCATTGTAACGGCCATCGGCAATGCAGCAAAACATGGTGTTCTGATCAAAGGCGGCGTCTATCTGGAAGAAGCAGCTAAGCTTAATGCCATTGCATTCGACAAAACCGGGACGCTGACAAAAGGGATCCCGGCAGTCACTGATATCCTCCCTGTTGCTGGTCTTGATGAGCGTTATGTGCTTGGTCTTGCAGCTACTTTGGAAAAAGCGTCAGGGCATCCGCTTGCTGCAGCCATTACAGACAAAGCAGCAAAGCACCGGGCCGACTCTTTTGAGATGGAAGAGTTTTCTTCCATCACCGGTCGAGGGATTCAGGGCCGGCTCAATGGACAAGTGCATTGGATTGGAAGTCCTGCATTATTGACGGACAAGCTTGGAGCAGATATTAATCCCGAAGTCCACCAGCAGATTGACAGTTTGCAGAATGAAGGAAAAACCGTGATGGCGCTTGGTACGGAGCAGCAGATTTTGGCGCTGATTGCCGTTGCGGATGAAGTGCGGGAAACTTCAAAAGAAGCCATCCAGTCGCTGCATGCGCTCGGTATTCGCCAGACCGTGATGCTGACCGGTGATAATCATGCGACCGCTCAGGCAATCGGGCGCAGTGTGGGAGTTCATGACGTACAGGCGGAATTGATGCCGCAAGATAAACTGGCTTATATTAAAGAATTGCGGAACCGGAAATTAAATGTTGCCATGGTCGGCGATGGGGTGAATGATGCGCCGGCGCTTGCAGCCTCGACTGTGGGGATCGCAATGGGCGGTGCCGGTACGGATACTGCACTTGAAACCGCTGATATCGCCTTGATGGCGGATGACTTGAAGAAACTGCCGTTCACTATCAAGCTCAGTAAAAAAGCGCTGCAGATTATTAAGCAAAATGTTACATTCTCGCTCGGTATCAAGCTGCTTGCACTCCTGCTTGTCCTGCCCGGCTGGTTGACATTATGGATGGCGATCTTTGCCGATATGGGCGCAACACTGCTGGTGACATTAAATGGCTTACGCCTTCTGAGAGTAAAAGAGTAGGGGCTGCCAGACAAGCTCAAAGCCTCGTTTACGATACCTCCTGGCCCGGTATGGGGAAACCGGACGCTTTCAGCGAACAGGATTAGCAAACAATAAATTAAAAACGGCGGGAAGAGGACTGGAGTCTTCTTCCCGCCTTTATGCATCCTGTATGATTGTCTCCTTCAACTAGCCTGGCACGGAAAGGGCGGGAGCGTCCTTTTCCAGAATATAAGCGCCTTTTCATGAATCGACAGGTCACTTGCAGTTTTTTGTATAAAATTTTTTGTCTACAGGAACCTGGAGTTATCCAGGTTCCTTTTTTGTAGCCACTTTTGATTACTCGGGATAGTTGCCGTGAATTGTAAGGAATACACCCTTGTAATGGGAGTCCACGTTCGTGACATCAAGCTTAGATTGCTGAATCATACCGAGCGTATCGCGATTCAAGTGACAGCCATCCGCCGCTTTTTTCCACAGCGGCGTGAGGGCATCCTGAATCTTTCCTAAGGCCGGCTGGTCAAGCCGCACATGTTCAAAGAACAGCACGCGGGCGCCTGGCTTGCTGACGCGTTCGATTTCCCGGAGCGCAAGCGTCGGATGCGGAATTGTGCAGAACACTAGTGTCGCAACAACCGTGTCGAACGACTGATCCGGAAACGGCAGGTTTTCTGCACGTACGGCATGCAGCCGGATTGGCACAGTCGCTTCCCTTACCCGTTCATGCGACTGATTTCTCATATCATCATCCGGTTCGATGGCATCCACTGCTTCCACAGCTGCATCATAGTAAGGAAAATTCACTCCGGTACCCGCACCGATCTCCAAGACACGGCCAGTTGCTTCCCGCAACAAATTTTCCCGGATGGCTCCGAATCCGCCGGTTTCCAGCGGTTTCATAATGGGGTCGTACACATTGGTGAATAATTTACTCATTACCGTCCCTCCAGCCTTTTTAGTTTATTGTACGAAAACGGTTGTATCGAAGTTTGCGGTTTCACAACCTTCAAGCACATATTCCGTGAATTCCGTTGTTTCATTTACAACAATACTGTCACACGTTGTGGTCTCCACGCTTCCCGTGCCATAGGCGTCCCTTGTAGAATCGAATGTTGCTTCACTTCGCTCACCGTCGCAAGTTAACTCCAGCAAAATCGGATCACCTTCCGTGGTATAAGTCACCACACGGACAGGGTCTTCTTCTCCCTCTTCCATGTTCGCCATGAATGCTTCCAGCTCATCCATATTGTTAATGTCGCCGTGCTCATTTACGACATCATCCGGTGATCACAAGAGAGACCAGACCGATCACCGCCAGTTTCTGTTTCATCTGACATCACCCTCCTTATCCGATCAGACGGATAAGAGAGCGAAAAATTACTAAAATAACGGAATTCAGGAGAGATTCCCTCTCTCACTTTAAAACCGTTTATACATGAGATAATTGGTGAATCCGATTCCTGAAAGCACTTTCTCTTGCTCCCGCACGACTTTATATCCTCGGGAAAGGAAAAAAGGTTTCGCGTTGATACTGGCTTCCGTCCATAGTTCCGCCCGTCCCTGCGTCTTCGCTTCTGCTTCCAATCGCTGCAGGATCGCCGAACCCGCTCCTTTGTTCTGAAATTCCCGGTCGGTGTAAAGCAGGTCCAGCCAGCCTGTCTCGCTCAGTCTGCCAAACGCAATGATCCTGTCATCCCAAAGAGCTACAACCGTTGTTCCTGTACGGAAACGTTTTTCCCATTCCACAAGTATTGCGCTATCTGACCAGACCGCTATCTGTTCTGCGGAATAATGCTGCCTGTTCACCGACTGAACTGTATTACGAAATAACCGGACGATGTTCTCCAAGTCTTCAGGAATGTATTTTCGGACTTCCACTGCCGGCACCTTCCATGTGATCGGTCGCTGGTTCCGGCAGCAACACATAGATCAATTCTTCCACATTCCCTTCAATCGTACTGCCCGAATTAATGAACCCGTAACGCTCATATAATTTCTTGGCCGCTGTGTTTTCTTCTTGAAAGCAAATGAAAATGGGTTCTTCAGGATACTGTTCCCGCAATACTTCCACAGTCTGATGCAGCGCTTCACGGCCATATCCCCGCCCTTGGAAGCGGTGGTCAATCATCAATCTGCAAATTTCCAGCCCTTGCAGTTCTGCAGAATAGCCGAACATGACAAAGCCAACTACTATTTCTTCATCATAAAGTGCCTGTGTAGTCCAGCCTTCTTCCATGCTCGCCTGGACAAGTGACAGGCAATTGGAGGCAATCGTTTTTTCAAAAATGCGGTTCTGCTGATCTTCCGCGCAGCTCAGGCGAATCACGGACAGCCAGTTGTTTTTGTCTACATTGCGAAGCTCTACCATTGCTTGGCCTCCCTTTATAAAAAAGACACAGACCTTTCCAGGGCTGTGTCTCATTCTATCTGCTATTCAAGCGGCAATTCCGGTTCTTCCATATAGGCTACTTCCCACAAGTGTCCATCGAGGTCCTGAAAACTCCAGCCGTACATGAACCCATGATCCATCTGGTCTCCTGAAGGCGACGCACCGGCCGCAAATGCCTTATTGACCAACTCATCCACCGCTTCCCGGCTATCTGCCGACAAGGCGATGATCACTTCTGTCATCTTCGTGCTGTCTGCTACGCTCTTTTTGGTGAACGTTTGAAAAAACTCCTCACCCAGCAGCATAACAAATGTCTGGCTATTAATGATCATGCAGGCTGCATTATTATCCGAAAAATTTTCATTGAACTCGAAGCCGATCTGTTCAAAAAAAGTTCTGGACTTATCCAGGTTTTTCACTGACATATTGATGAATGTCTGCTCCGCTTGGATTGCCATTTCTCCGCCTCCCCGATTTGCCTTCTCTCTTATTCCATTCGCTGTTTACCCTCTTCGTTCCTGCCGGTTTCATTGCCTTTATCAATTGGACAGGGAATTTTCCCGCCCGGGAGCTGTGCGCAGTTTCGTGAGGGAAACACCGACCAGTGCCAGCGCACCACCAGCAATTGACAGCAGCGCCGGAACTTCATCCAGCCAAATCCATGAAATGAAAATAGCGGCAGCCGGCACCAAATATAAAAAGCTTGTTGCTTCCGAAGCTCCTTGTCTCGCGGTCGCATACGCAACGGCGAAATATGGAATCACCGTCGGGAAAATACCCAAGTAAATAACAGTCAATGTACTTTCCATCGATGCCTGCGTGACTGCTGACCAAAGGCCGCCGCTGAACGGCAGCATGAACAGCGTGCCAGCAAAAATCGTATAAACTGTAAACGGCAAAAAGCCGTACTTCCGTAAGTAAGATGATTGAAACACAAAATAACAGCTCTCCCCGAGCGCGCCGAGGAGGATGATGACTGCTCCCCATTCAATGCTGAATTGGCCGCCGGTTTCGATGGATATCAAGGCAACGCCCACAAATGCGACAAGCGACCCGATCCAACCAAACACACCAAACTTCTCCCGCAAGAAAATAGTGGCGAGCAGTGCGGACATCAGCGGCACTGTCATGATCAGCAAGCTTGCCGCCCCGGCATTGACAGTCTTTTCCCCGATGCTTAAGAACGTATGATAGATTGAGAACCCGAGGAAGCCGAGCAGCAAAATGATTGGGATATCCTTTTTATCCGGCAGTTTCATTTTGACGGCAACAGCGAAAATCAGCAGGATCAATGCCGCTGTTACCATGCGAAGAAGCGCCAAGTGATACGGATTATAGGATTCCAGGGCTACCCGGATTCCCGGAAATGCCGATCCCCATAAGATGATTGCCAGCCCGTAGGCAAGAATGATTCGAATATCCATACAGTCACTCCTTATTCATTGTTGATGCTGCTCATCATTCATCTGTGCAAAAATAAAAAAAGCTGCCGCTACGGACAACTTAGACAGGAAGAATCAGCTTGACTCTTAATCCGACGAATCGTTTTTGCGGCTGTCGGCTTTCGATTCGGCCGCCTTTTTCGTTCGCTTACTTACATAGGGCTTCGTTTTCGCCTTGTTAGCGCCGGTCTGCCAGCGGGTCCAGCCTTTCTTGCCTGTTCCCCGGCCAGTCCCGCCTTTTCCTTTCGCTTTCGCCATATAACCTCTCCGTTCCTTTTGCTTAATTATTCAAAATCAATCGGCCAATCGGTTCAACGCCTGCTTGACAGTAGCCATTGTCCAAAGTCCGGTGATTGAACGGCATGTCTCAATCGCTTTGCGTGCCAGTTCCGGTCTCAACCCCGTACATACCGGTGAAATCCCGAGCAACTTCAGCGTTGAATTGATATTGTACATGAAATCGATGACGGTCGCATCAATGCTGTGAATGCCTGAAAAGTCTAATATAAGATACCGTAATTGCTGCCCCTGCACTTTTTTAGGGATCAGTTCCAGCAGCTGTCCGGCTCTGTCAGCATCGATTGTGCCGACGAGTGGGACAACAGAGATTCCTTCAGACACAGGAACAATTGGCGTTGCCACTTCCATTTTTGCTCTCCGAAGGTTCCGTTCAGCTTCTTTCCGGCCGGAAACATCCCGCATGATTGACTGAATGGCCGGCTTATCACCAAACATAGCCGGATGGCAATACAACTCCACTTCAGCAAGCGATCCGTCAGCTTTAAAGATAACTGTTTCAATCAATTCACCGGCCTGGTTGCTTTCAGCGACCCGTTCTGCCCGCTTGATGATGTGCTCTCGTTCCTCTACAGGAAATATTTCGATGACGTTCGAGCCGATTAATTCTTCTTTTGAAGCACCTATGAAATCAGCACCCGCCTGATTGATGTAGAGCACCTGCTGGTCTGCGTGGATGACTGTCGTCTCGAAAGAATACTCAACAATCTGCCTGTACATATCTTCTCTTTCTTCGTTTGAGATGTTTCCATCTGATGAAATATCGATCACATTAACACCCCACTTCCCCAAATTCGCCTTCTATATGAAATGTTACTCTTTTCTCCCTGTTTTTCCAACTGACAGCACCAATTCTCTTGTTTTATTTTTAAGTTATACAAAAATCTCCGGAAACAGGAGGAATGTCAAAGCCGCTGCAGCCAGAAGCACAACCCCCATTTCTGACAAGGTTTGAATCGCTTCCTTCTTACTGTTTCCGTGCTTCCATTCCACGTATGCCTGCAGAATTGCTAATGTAACGGGAATGACGATCGGCAACAAGGGAAACAGCGCAAAGTGAAAACCGGTCAACACTTGCCAGAGAAGCAAAAGGAAAAAAATGATGATAAGAATAATTCTGACTGTCGCAGCCCGCTCCTTATGCGTTTCATTGACATATTGATAGCCGAAAGTCTTCCGTTTTTTAATATTCAGTATCTTCCTCATCCCCGCATTGAACACTGCCTGCAAAAGGAATATCCCTGCTATCAATACAAGCAGGCGGGTCCACGGTATGTAATCGAATAGATTATAAGGCAAAAGAATTTCCTCCTCTCTTCCATTTTACCATGAATTTCCCATTAAAAAGCGAATGATCTGAAAACTAAAACCGGTCCCTTTTCCGGAACCGGTTCGGTATCAGCTTAACTGCCGGAGCAAATGTTCCCGGTGGGCTTTCGCTTCTTTCAGCAACTTGAATTCGTTGTTTTCGACCAAGTTATAAATTCTGTTCATTTCGTTCCAGGAGGTTTCATAAAGATCCTCGCCTATAACGCCATCTTCTAGCGCCTGCTCGAGATCAGCCGTATCCACTTGAAGCACTTCCCCATCCGGCAGCACAATAATATCAAGGAATAAATCCTCCATAAACGGCCGGTCATTTTCCACACCATTCCTTCTGCACACATCGATATACCATTGCACGACTTTCCCGTTCTCATCGAACATCGTCGTCAATGAATACCGCTCGTGTTCCGGGAAATGCTGCAGCCACGTATATCCGTCGCCAAGGACCCGGACGACTTGCCCCCGGTATTCGAATTCCAGCGGTTCTGTCACCTGCAGTGCCCGGAACAATGTGACATACCCGACGAATTCTTCAGTTTCGATATAGGTCTTCGCTGTTTCTTTACGCTTGATGCGCTCCCAGCCATTGCGGTCACCAAACTTCTTTTCCAGCATCCAATCCCCCCTTTTACCCGCTGATGCTCCGGATATCCCTATCGGTCGCTGCGACGATTACCTTATCTCCATACTGATGAAGGGAGTTCAGGATTTCGGTTCGATGCTGTCGGTCAAAATCTGCACTCCACCGGAACATCTTTCGTAACATGTGAAACGTCGGTTTGTAATTCGCCTGTTCGCTGCCGAATCGCTGCAGACAAAAGCGTCGTATGATTCGGTATGTACGCACCCGCCAGTTTGTATCGAGCAGAATAATCAGATCAGCTTGTTCAAAACTGGCAGCCACCCAGCCGAAATGCGCTCCTTCGATTATCCAGTCCTCCGTTTCCAAGATCTTGTGCAGCACGGAATCCCGTTCCACTATTGTCCGGCGGATATCACCATTGGGCCCACGTTTCCATACAACATTATCGAGTTCAATGTGCAGGATGCCGAGCTGCTCTGATAATTTCCGCGCCAATGTCGTTTTTCCGCTGCCGACAGAACCTATGATATGGATCTTTCTAGCTTGGCCGGTCATCATTTCTCTCCTTTTCCAGCAGCAGAGTTCCAATTCTTTTCGGTCGAAGATCCAAAGAAGACAGTTGATCAATCGGGACCCACATCGGTTCATACGTCCCTCTTCCTCTTTCAAGGTCTGTGAATTCCTCGCCAGTTCCCTTGCCGATTGCCCCTGTCAGGAGGCCAGCCGTAAAAAAGAATTGCTTTCCATCATGATCCATCGTGGTCAGCAGCTCCGTCACTTCAACGGTGACACCCAATTCTTCGAACGCTTCCCGCCCTGCTGCCTGTTCCGGCGTTTCCCCTTCTTCGATTCCTCCGCCGGGAAAGACATAATACGTAATGCCTTCCCTGACCCGTTTAATCAAAACGACTTGCCCGTTTTGAATAATAACGGCTGCTCCTCTATTTCTCATAATGCGAACCGGCTCTGAATCAATTCAGCGGTCTCTGATGCAGACAGGTTGGTGTTATTAATCCGGAGATAGCTGGCCCGCTGAATTTCGCCTTCCCGTGAGTTCAGCCGGTGTTTCTCCATCGTCTCTTTCAGATTACCTTCCGATTCTGCAAGATTCCGTTTCGTCGGTTTATGCGTCAGCCGGTTCGGTGTATTGTTATGTATTAATCGTTCAGCCACATCCGCTTCCAATTCCACAAAACAGACATCAGCTCCTGCCTCTTCAAAAATGCCGGTCAGTTTCTGGATGAATGCCCAATCCTCTTCCAGATCAAACGCCCACACATAGGTGAAAATCAGTCCTTCAAGCTCGCTGGATGCAACTGATTTGAAAATTTCTTCCCGGAACATTCCGGATAGCCGCCACATTTCTTTGCTGAAGCCAAAGAACGGATGCAGCAGATCGATGGTCATATGATTATGGAATAATTTCAGACCAGTCAGCTTTTCCAATTCCTGGCCGACCATCATTTTACCGACCGCCTGCGGGCCGAATAGAAGTACAAGTTTCATAAAGTCCTCCGCGTCAGTGATTTAATTCAAAATGAGATTCCTTTAACTGAATCAGTTCGAGTTCAGGGTGGGTATCTTTCGTTTTTTCTGCCAGATTCTTCACCCCAAAAATTTCAGTGAACGTATGGCTGCCCGCAATGAGATTGATGCCGGCATATTGGGCATATTGAATGGAATAGAGCGTTGCTTCACCCGTTATGTATGTATCGCAGTCATGATCAAGCGCCCATTGAATATGATTCGTTGCATGGCCTGCCCCTGTCAGCACGCCGACCCGCTTTACATTCCGATCATTATTTCTCCAGGCTCTCACCGGTTCATCCAGTTCTGTTCTCATCTTCTGTACAAGGTCTTTGAATAAAACCGGTTCATTGAATTCACCAATCCCCGGAAACTCCTCCTCTTCGTAAACAGAATGCTGTTCAATGCGGTTAATACCCATCACATCCATCAACGCTGCATAGGTTCCGAATGAGATGAAATCAAGCGGCCCGTGGATAAAAAAATGGCTGATATTGTGTTCCTTCAATCTGCTTACACAAGCTTCCCGCAAGCCGTAAATGAAATCCCAGGCGTCGTGGTGGGTAACGATGAGGTCGACGCTGAGAGCGGCCGCCTGATCGATCACTTCCAGTGAAATATTGGTCGCATAGCCGATGGTTGCAATATTATTGTTCGAGGTATTGAGAAATCCGAAATCACCTTCGAATTCCGCAAGCAATTCTTCCGGAAATAATTTTGTCATGGCATCTCTAAATTGACTGATATTCATTTTGTTCTCCTTTTTCTTAATCATGCTGTTCTCCTGACTTCTTTACGCACAGGTTTTCGGATGCTTGCAAGCAGCGCACCGAAAATCGTGATAATGCCGCCAATCAGTGTCAGCATGGCCAGTTGTTCATCGAGCAGGACGAGCCCGAAAACGACCGTCCAGACGGGCAGCAGGTTAATGAACGGGGCAGCAGTTCCGGGGCCGACTTTCTTCACGCCCGCATTCCAGGCTAGATACGCAATGACAGAAGCAAATGTGCTGACATACAAAATGGCAAGGTACGCTGCACCGTCCAGTTGAATCGCACTTGGATCGACCGTTCCGATGCAGCTAATGGCGCTCAACACGGTTCCATACACTGCGGCTCCCGCTGTTAAGGTCAACGGGTCGGTTTTCCTGCCGTAACGCTTTCCGAGCACGGTATACAGCGCCCAGGCAATACACGCTAACAAGATGGCGACCTGGCCAGTCCACGAATCATTCGCATTACCCTCCCGCATTCCCTGAAACAGCAGGATTACGCCAAAGATTGAAATAATGCTCCCAATCCACGCTTTTTTGCTGATTTTCTCTTTCAGGATCAGGGGGGTGAAAAAGAGAATCCCGATGGGAATTCCTGCCGTGATCATACCGGCAGAAGAGGCACTGATGGATTGCAATCCAGCGTAAACCAGCGTGGAGAACGCAAAAATACCGAAGAACCCGAGAATCAGAAATTCTTTCCACATTGATAGAATCGGGAATTTCTTCTTATTGAATACAAGCAGCCCCCAAAGCAGAACAGATGAAATGGTCCAGCGGACTGTGTTCAGTAAAGTGGGCGGCAATGCATCGGCCAGAAAGCGGCCGCAGATGTAATTGCCGCCCCATAGCATTGTAGCCAGGATTAACAGGGCAATTCCTTGTCTCATTGTGTCACTTCTTTCCTCTTTTCCAAATAGTAACATATTCCGGTCAGTTCTGGATGTCCAATGCGAAGACATATTGACCGTTTCCCTGCTCCCAAGTTGCGGTCAACTCGAAAACGGTAACTCCTTCAAAACCTGATAAATCCGGTTTTTCCGATATGGGCAGTGAACTGCCGTCTGCTTTCCACACTTCAAGATCCGTCTTGAGCGGCTCCAGCCCGAATTCAAATGCGATTCCCTCATTGGATCTGACCAACAGTGGATCCAATGAAGCCATCAGTTCCTGCCGAGGCGGTGCAATACCGCTGGTGCTGACCGTCTCACTGGATGGGTCTGTATATGTCCACTCACTAGTACCGGCCTCAATAACTTTTACTTCATCTCCAGCTCGGACGGTCAATGCGGGAGGATGGATGAACGGAACCACTACCCCGGTCTCTTCGTAGGAATTGTTGACGTAAAAGCCAAATCCATAGTTTCCGCTCCCTTGCTCCCACCGCGCCGACAGATTGATAACATAATATCCTTCCTGGTCAGGCACCGGTATTGTTCCATTTTGAAAATCAATTGGCATCGACTGCTCCGTACCGCTCCAAAGTTCAGCAGTAAGCGTTCCGGGCAGCGGTTTACGGTCAAACCGGAATTGAATGACATCATCCGTCGAAAGTGCCGGAGCCTTTTCCCGATCGCCCATCTCAAAAGCGGAGGTATAGACCATATCGGCACACATTGCATTCATGAATCCGTCCCAGCAGTAAGAACCTTCCCTCACTTCCAGCGCTTCTCCGTTCGCTGTCACTTCCGGAATAGGATGAGCCTGTGATTCAGCATATGCATTGAATCCCCAAATCCCTAAGATGAGCAGTCCCACGAAACCGATCAGTTTCCACATATTTCATCCCTCCATCTGGCCGAATGTTTTTCAACAAACAGAAGCCGATTAGTCCGCTTTCCATTTTCTCATATCGCAGTTCAGCGCTGTGCACCCACTCAACATTGAAATCAGTGACACCGCGTTATAAATTTTTAAATTCTTTCCATCTCTCTTTTGCCATTAGACTGGAAACAGGGATAAAAGTTACAATAGACATATGCAATTTTTGGGAGGTGGCAGCTTCTTGAGAAACGACCGGAACTCCAGAGAGAAAAGCAAAATTAATAATGAAGATGATTCATACAGCAGAACATTCCTCGGCACACCGACAATTGGCGGTGCAGTGGTGATTGCTGTCATTGTTCTTTACTTTATCTTCAAATAAACAGAAAAATCCCGTGACTGGAAAGTTATCCGGTCACGGGATTTTCTTTAATTACTGCTTCTTGCCATTCGAACTTGAGTTTGTATCATAGAAGAACTTAGCAGAGATGGATCCGTCTTCGTTCTCTGTGATATCTGTTACATGGATTCCGGAATCAGCCGGTGTTGAACCGTTGCCTTTCCAGAAGTAGTACGACCCAGTGTGTGCTTTGCCGGAAACAGGTGTAAGGTCTTCACCTTCGTTGAAGAAGTCACCAGCGTCGCCACGGTTTACGTACTTCTCAAGATCGTAATTACCGTCAGCCTGGACGACTGCCAGACCATAGTGATCCACTTCATATCCATTTGGAGCAATTACTGTTTTGTTGCTTTGGAAACGCTTGTTCATATAATTCTCTACGTTGTTGATGCGCATTCCTTCAGTTTGATAAAGGCTGAGAATGTTTTCATCAACATGCCATGCAACAAGTCCTTCAGAGTCCGCTCCCTGACGGATCAGGCCTTTGTTGAACCCTTCCTGTTGAATGTTTTCGAACAGGAAGTATTCAGTTCCGTTAGAACCTGGAACTTCCATCTTCACGATGCCGTTTTCAGCAGTCGCTGCATTGATTGCCGGAAGTGTGATTTCCTGAACACCCTCTTCCGGCGTCACTTCAATTGGCTCAGCCCAACCGAGGAAGACTTTCGAGAATGGATCAAAAGCTGTCGGCGAGTTACCGGAATATGGTGCAGCATCCGGATAACGCATCCAAGAGCCACCGGCCATCATGGAGTAGTTACCGACTCCCTGAGAATCATACTCTGTATCATAGTAGTCAGGCAATCCGAGTGCGTGGCCGAATTCATGTGCATACACGCCAGGCTGGGCTGGGAACGGACCTTCTTTCAGTTCATCTTTGTATCCGTCTGTTACAAGATCGTACCCAGCGACATTCCCGCCGATACCCGGCTGGATGTTATATGTGTTAACTGTGACGCCATCATATTTTAGATCAGAATCAACAGCAGTTCGCCATGCTACCCATTCTTCATCTGAAACTTTTCCATCTCTGTCTTTATCTGCAGCGACGAATCCAGTTTCATAGTACTTTCCATAGTACAGAGCACTTAAAAGTCCCCATTTATGCGACCAGAACTGCGCCGGATCGCGGCTGAATTCCGCCCCTGTTCCTTCATGTACAACAAACACGGATGGAACTTCACCTTCTACTGCATAGTTAGAAAAATCAATCTGCTCATCCGCCGCTTTAAGCAAATCACGAATGAATTCACCCGTATGGGCATCTCCGTTAGCGTTGCCGTTAACGTATGTCCCGTTTTCAGCATGCTCGCCTGTCTGGTCGAGATAGTAAGAAGCACCATGCGGAAGCTCTACCCACACAAATTCCGTATTTTCTTTGCGGACAAGATTTATTCTATCATTACTCGATTCTTTATAAATATTCTGCATCGTGCTGTCTGTCGGTGCTTCTTGTCCATTTAGCTCTGCATATTTCTGGAATGGCCCATATTCATACGGATTATATTCAGTACCAAAAATCAAATCCTCATAGTAGTGAGCTGGAACTTGTCCTTCCAGATCGCCTATTGGTTCATCGCCATCTTTATATTTTGCCAAGATTACAAGAACCGGCACATCGCCTGTTGCTTCTTTATAAGCTACGTGGTTATCGCCAGCCTGTTCAAACTTCGCACCATGATTAGCGATTTTTTCAGCCGGATCTGCTTTGGATACATCCACACCAAATTCTTTCGCTTTTTGTGCAAGTTCCGGAGAAGCTCCTACATAATGAGCGAGTTCTAAATTGGGTTTTGCTTCCTGCTGCCCCGCTGCGGAATCAGTTGTCCCAGCTGTTCCTGCGAATACGGCAGTTCCGGCTAATGCTGTTACTAACGCTGTTGTCGATAAAACTTTGATCAAATTGTCCATTCCTCTCTGAGTTGCTGCTGTTGTTTTTTACTGTCTGTTTTCAAGTATATAAAGATTCTGAGTTTTTTAAATAGGTTAAAAGCACTTATTTCTGACAAATTAAATTAGTCTATTGTATTATTTTTCAGAATATAGAAAATAAAAGAGGAGAAAAATTTACATGGAATAATATTACATTATATTAAGAAACCAAGCTGTTATGCAGGTTTGCTATGTGAAATCTTTCTTATTTTCATTGATAAATTGGAAAATCCAAGCAAGAACACAATAACTTTCTTTTTACGATTTGTTTAAAAAAATCGTTTTTCCTATCTTAATAAATCTTTTCCACGTCGCTATTCTTCTTTGTCAGCAAAAGTTGCTCCCGCAAAATGCAAAAAAGCCCGGCAGGTAACAAGAAATCGTCACCTGCTGGGCTTATTCATTCAGTCAAATTCTTTCTTTTCCCATTCATCTTCCGGGATATCCAAATCTTCCCCTGAAAACCGTTCTTCTTTAAATGGATCTCCATTAATATGGAATCCGTTCTGTTCCCAAAAGCCAGGCTGATTTTCTCCAATAAATTCGATTCCGCGAATCCACTTTACACTTTTCCAGAAATAGAGGTGAGGTACGACGAACCGCAGTGGGAAGCCATGCTTTGCCGTCAATGGTTCTCCGTCGAGTGAATGTGCCAGCAGCACATCCTCACAGTCCAAATCACTCAGCGCCACATTTGCTGTATAATCGTAATCGCCATGAAGCATGAGGTATTCACTGGTCGGCGTGACGCCGATTTCCTTCAGCAAATCCTGAAACTTCACGCCCGTAAACGTATTATCAAAACGGGACCAGCGCGTTACACAGTGAATATCCCGAGTCACTGTCGTCTGTGGCATTCCGAGAATATCTTCATACGACAATATGATTTCCTCACCGCCATGTCCCCATACTTTCAGCGTCCACGTGTTCAAATCATATTCCGGAACGTCACCTTCATGGAGGACCGGGAACCGCTCTGTTAATACCTGGCCCGGCGGCAACCGATCGCCGAGTGCCGGATCGGTCACCGGAACCCGGGTGCGTTTAATGCGTTCAGCTTTATTCAATTTCATTTTTTCTCCCCCTTTTTCAACAAAATGAAAACTCTTCCCTGTCAAAAAGGAAGAGTTTCATCTGATGTCAGCTCTTCCTTATCACTCAGAACTTTCATGTTCCGCAGGATTTGGCACCATGCTATTTAAAAAATAGCGGTTGCCGGGCGTCATTGGGCCAGTCCCTCTGCCTCTCTTAATAAGGATGTGATACAGTATGTAGTTTCATGATTCGTTTTATTTTATCCGGAAACAGCTTAAGAAGCAACTTTTTCAGATACATAACATAATTTTCTAAATTCATTTGCATTTCCTTCTAACCAGTAATAAAATACTTACATATGAAAGAAATAATGAATGGAAGTCAGTTACTGCAGACGCTGGAGGCTTTATCAAATCCGTACCGGCTGAAGATCATCGCCATTCTTCACGCCGAACGGCAGTATGTCAGCCAGCTTTCCCGTGAGCTTGGCATCAGCCGTCCACTCCTTTACTTGCATCTGCAGAAATTGGAGGAAGCTGGACTGATCAATGGGTACCATGAAGTCTCCGATACAGGGAAATCGATGAAGTACTATGAACTTGAACCGTTCGATCTCCAGTTGACTGGAGAAGTGATTGAAAAACACAGGGACAGCCTCCCTGCTAAGCGAAAGGAGTAAATTGCATAAGGGAATAGCAAATCATTAAGACGTCATGCCCAAAGTTGCGGATCAAAGGAGTTGAATGGATGACGGAAAGTAATGTTATGAACACCGGAGATCTCATTTTCACATTACTGACAATTGGTTTTATGCTGATTCCGCTGATTCTCGCGGTGGCGGCGGCTGTTTATATTATCCGGCTGGTAAAGCGGACAGAACGCAGATCAGAGGAACGGCTTCAGCTCGATAAGGAAAAAAGTGCAACTCAGACGCAACAATTGGAGATGCTCCAGAGTCTGAACAGACGATTGACAACGATTGAAAAGTTTTTGAAAGATGTCCAGTAAACAGTATCCGGAAAGGGTGTTTCGATGGAAGGTTTAGTTCCGTTAGTCCCGCTCATCACGATGTTCCTGTTCACGCTTCTGCCGCTCGCTTTGCTGGTGGCGGTCATTGTATACGTCGTCCGGCTCGTGCGCCGGACAGAACGGCGGGCCGAAGAACGGCTCCAGCTTGATAAAGAGAATGCTGACATTCAGCTGCAGCAGACTCAAATGATCAGTGAATTGAATGAGCGCTTAACAGGGATTGAAAAAGTTCTGCGGGAAGTGGAATAACTGAATAATAACACACAAAAACGAGGACTCCTGTTCCTCGTTTTTGTGTGTTATAACTTCTCACCATAACGGCTGCTCTTCACTTGTCAATTCCATCGAAAAAGGCAGAAATGCAACAATCAATACGACAACTGCTGCTGCAATATAGAAATGGTCTAATAGGTTAACTTCTATTACCGACTCTGTCAGCAGCAGCACAGCCACCGGAATAATCGATAAAAATCCCATCCGGCGTCTTGAGGATGGTGTAACATACTGCTTCACGCCGCAATACCGGCATGCCTTTCCACTGATCAGAAACCAGGATTTTATAAAAGCATCGCGCCACGGCCATTTCCTGCCGCAGTTCTCACACCTCGGCATGATTTTCAACCCCTCTGATTTTGCTGTCCCGCCCGCTTTCCGGCAATCAGCTCAGTCAGCCTGAACTGTTTATCTTTATCTCTACTATATCATGGAACAAAGAAAGAGTCCGTATCACCCGATATGCGGAGGAATTGATTTGTTTCCTTTCAAAAACTCACCAGAGACAGGCGCTTCCCTTCTTTTCATTCCCCATTTCGGACATTCAGCAGGATCTTCCCTGTGCTCAATCTGTTTTCCATCAGCCGGTGTGCATCAGCCGCCTCGCGAAGGGTGAATTCATGACCGATGTTCATCTTCAGCCGGCCATCCGCCAGTAATGGGAATATCTGCGTTGCTGTCTCCTTCAATAAATACGGCCGCTTTTTTCTTGTTGTTCCAAGGCTGAACCCGAGCACTGATCGACAGCTTGCATGCAGATCATTAGTTTTAATCGTCCCTGCTCTACCCCCTGAGTTGCCAAACTGCACGAGCCGGCCATATGGAGCCAAGCATTCCAAGCTAGTTTCTGTGATTTCACCGGCAACTGAATCGAGAATAACATCGACGCCTTGTCCATTCGTAAGTTCATTTACTGCTGCCGCAAAATCCTCCTTACGGTAATTAATGATGTGATCCGCTCCATTTGCACGGACGATCTCCACCTTATCGTAACTTCCGACTGTCCCAATTACTTGACCGGCGCCAAGCAACTTCGCCAACTGGATAGCGGTCGTCCCTACACCTCCTGCAGCTGCATGAATCAACACCGATTCGCCCTGCTGCAAATCAGCGATATTGGTCAATAAGCGGTGAGATAAGAAAGAAACCGTCGGGCAAGCTGCTGCCGTATTGATATCCAAGCCATCAGGAATCGGAAAAACCAGTTGTTCTGATGCCAGTACGAATTCTGCATAAGATCCATGTTTCGGAAAAGCGATGACCCGCTGGCCAGCGCGCAACGCTTGTACATCCGCTCCGACTTTTTCAATAACTCCTGCGGCATCAAGTCCTGGAATAAAAGGAATTTGTGCCCCTTTCTTCCCATAGCGGGATTTAATATCCGCAAAGTTCACGCTGGTTTTCTCCACCCGGATCAGCACATCATGCGCTTTCACATCAGGCATATCCACTTCTGTATAATGCATAGAATCCGCGCTTCCGAATTCGGTCACCATGACTGCTTTCATGATAACATCTTCCCTTCTGTTCATTGACTGACTGCGTTTTTGCTGTCGGTCAAGACAAATACAAGTATCAAAGCTGCTTTTGTAAACAGATCAAATGCTTTTCCTTGTAAGCGAATACTTTTCACATAAAAACGTTATTAGTTTCCCTGTGCAAACTGCAGTATTGCCTGCAACACATTATTCCAATCGTGATGGATTGCCGCCGCCTGCTCTGCAGGCAGCAATACTCTCCCGCCGGATTCAAAACCGCCTTCAAAAAAGTGCCAGCAAGTGATCTTCATTTTGTAATAAACCTGATACCCGATTTTGGGATATGCGTTTTCCTCTGTCCATGAGGGATTATCCGTATGATCAACAACGACATACCCAACAATCGGCACTGCCCTGAAACATAACCCTCTTCCATGGCTTCCCGCTTAAAACAAGTTTCCGGGTCTTCCCTTCCTTCAATCCGGCCTCCTGGAATGTCCCATCCGCGGTGATCCAAGTTGACAAGCAATAGTTCCTCGCCTTGCATACACATCCCGTGCACGCTGGTGACCAGTCCGGCGTCCGGAACTTCTGCTCCCGGCACCCAGGTCAATTTCACGGTCGCTTCTCCCCATTGCACGAAAGTGCTTATCACCTGAGTATCCTCCTGTAGCGCAGTGCCCGGAAGCCGTGTTCTCCAGGCACTCCATGCATCGGCTCCTCCCTTTGCAGCTCAAATCCGCAGGCTTCGTAAAAAGGAATGCCCATCTCATTCCCTTTGCTCACAGAGACCCATTGTTCGACAGCTCCCCGGCTGATTTGATCCTGCGTAATCATTTCAAGCAGCCGGCTGCCAATGCCTTCCTGTTTTCTTGAAGGTTCCAAATAGAGAACGAACAGTTCCGCAATCCGTTCTCCAATAAAGCCCCCTTCGCCAGCTCCGAGAATCGCTCGGCCATCGTCTACTACGAACCAGCCATTCCAGCTCTGTGAGGTGTTCCGGATTTCTTCAGCGACTCGTTGTGCTGTATAGAAATCGGTGATGATTTGACTGATCGTGTTTTCAGGCAGCAGTTCCTTGTATGTATGCCAGTATCCTTCACTGCAGACTTGGATAATGCCAGCTTCATCACCCGCACGCGCTTTTCTGATTTCCATCCCCATTACCCCTTTTCATCTCATATACTTCAGCGGGATCAATTCCTCAATCTTCGTTTTCTTCAATTCTCCGTCCATTTTCAAAATCACGAAGCATTCAGGTGAGTAATCGGAGATAAGTTCCCTGCACATGCCGCATGGACTGACGACTTTCGGCTCCATCTTTCCTTCATCCGGATGCGGCTGCCGGACCGCTACGATTGTATGGAATTCGTTCTTCCCCTGAGCAATGGCATTTCCGATGGCAATCGCTTCCGCGCAGGCAGCAGTGAGCGGAAAGATATCCATCAGATGCCTTCCTTCTTCTTGTTGCCGCTCACAAAGTACCCCATCAATTCGAAAGTTTCTTCATCCGGCGCCGCTTCATACATCGCCTTAAAACGTGACACGGCTTCCTCTACCATCTTGGCATCGCCCGTCGCTTCTCCTGCATTGCGGATCAATTCCAAGTAAGTCCACGTCTCCTCCTTCGATTCGGGATAATGATGTGAATGAAGGAATACATCCGCGTCGAATGTGCTGAGGCGCGCCAATAACGATTCCACGTTGTCCCGGTCGTAGCTCCAGTCGCCGCTGTATAAATCCACCGATGTGCAATCTCCAAGAAACAGCACTTTTTCTTCCTTCACAAACACCACCACAGAATCCGGGGCATGATCTCCACCGATATGCTCGAGTACGACAGTTACACCGCCGAGGTCGATTTCCAGCCGCTCAGAAAATGTGATATCGGGAGATTGGATTGTAAGCCCGCTTCTATCCGGCATCTCTTTCTTCATCATATCGCGGCAAAAAGCAATCTCCTCACCGGTTTCCACCCGGGCATCGATTGCTTCATCGCTCCAGGACAACGTTTTTAAGTGTTCCAGCCGCTCTTTCGTCTGCTCGTGACTGATGGTTGTCAACCCCATCGTTTCCGTACCAAAGCTATGATCCCAATGCCAATGCGTCAGCGCCAAATACTTCAGTGGAGATGTTGCCGTTTCAGCAGCTTCAGCGAGAAAATCCCGTGCATGAGCTGGTGAATTGCCTGCATCTACCACTAGGCTGCATATGTCTCCTACAATCAGTCCGAGTGCCGGCCGGTCCGTCTCGTTTACCTGTTCTTTATAATAAACCCGATCTGTAATTTTCTTCAGCATGTCCATTCCTCATTTCCTGTTTGATTTCATTTTCTATATATCCCAAAAATTCGTCTACTTTCATGCTGTCCATCTCCTTATCCTTGCCACTGGCATAATTATCCGCAGCCAAGCGTACCAGTCCGTGCCACTCTTCCGGCAATTCGCCCAGTCCCCAGTCTCCCGCTTCTTTTTTTGAAGCAATCATGCGCTCCTTCACTGCCATCAGCACCCGAATGGCATTCAGCACGCTATAAACCGGATTTATCATTGGCGCTTTTCGGCAATCATCGAAGTCACTGAGAATCGCATCCACATAGTCTGGCCACGGGATTTCGGGCATTATCTTCGCGGCCGGCTCACCACAAATGCAGAATCCCCGGTGTTTCAGCACGGTCAGATGTGCAGCGAGATCCGGATCAGCAGCCGGCTGATCCGTCCGGTACCGCCATACTTCACTGAAATGGAAATCAAACGGTGATGGATGCTGCCACTTGGTCAATTGTTCTTTATTCATGACAGTTATTTCAATAGGAAGAGATTCCAGGGATCGGATCAACAAAATTTTCCGGAGTTGCTGCTTTTCATGCACTGAAAGCGGCTGTGCTGTAATAACCAGCACATCAGCATCACTCCTTGCCGGATTAAAGCCGCCCATTGCAAGTGAACCATGAATATAAAAACCGGCAAAGTTACCATTAAGCACAGTTCCTATTTCGCTCATCAATGTTCGGATAACAGCCTCTGCAGAAGGTGGAAGAAGCCGATAGTCCATCTTAAGAAAGTCATATTCGCCGCCATTGGTTTGTTGTTTAAAGACGGCTGTCTGACTGAACCCGTATTTTTCATAGAGCCGGATCGCACGCATGTTGAACGCAGCCACAGCCAGCGTTACCCGAAAGAAAGAAAAATGCGCTTTCGCAAATGCCAAGCCGGCTGCCAAAAATGAACTGCCGAGCCCTCGTCCGGTCAAATCCGGCCGCATTCCAAGACCAAGTTCAATGGTTTCGGCATCCTGGCGAGTAATACTGATAAAGCCGGCAAGCGCGCCCGCCATATATGCTGCGAAAACTATTCCTTTCCGCTCTGCGGGATCCAGAAATTCTTCCAAATCTCCCCGGTCCGCTTCCATGTCATAAAATGCGTACTGCCCGTCGTAATGCCATTTAAAAGCGATTTCCTGCGCCTCTTGTTGAGTCATCGTTAGGAACTGAAATTCCATATTCATTCACCTTCCTGCTTTCATTATACGATTTAGCAAAAAGAAAAAGCACTTCTATTAAGATGCTTCCATGCCTGTATGATCACAAACCGGTTGTTTTCAGCTTAATGGATTCTCCAGGCTCCTCATCGACTGCCTATCTTCTCCCCGCAGTCTTCTGATTTCTCTTCGTTTACTATGGGTTGCCCACGAAACCATAAGACGACTTGGTTTCATTTTTATAAAAAATTTCCGGATTTCATTTTCCCTGTAACGGGTAAAGTAAGGACTGGCACGAATAAGAACTGGAGGTTTTATAATGGCAAACGTACTTGCAGTATTATCAAGCGGATACAAAGATGAGGAACATATGTATGAGACCGGCTGGTGGGCAGAGGAGCTATTTGCGCCGATGAAGATTCTTCAGGAAGCGGGCCACCAAGTGGATCTTGCCTCCCCGCTCGGCGGCAAACCGACGATCGACCAGGCAAGCCTGAGTGAAGATGTGGACCCGGAACGGATCTACAAGGAATTGTATGAATCAGGAAAAGCGGATGAAACAAAAAAACTGGCAGATATCAATCCGGCCGATTATGACGCAGTACTGATTGTCGGCGGCCACGGGGCGATGTATGATCTTGCGAAAGATCAGGATCTTCACAACATCATCAATACAATTTACGATGCTGGCGGCATTGTCGGAGCGGAATGTCATGGACCGGCACCGCTGCTCCATACGATGCGGCCGAACGGCGAGAGCATTATCGCTGAAAAAAAAGTGACGGGTTATCCGGATGTAATTGAACCGGAAGGCCTTCTGGAGATTTTGCCATTCAGCCTCGAGCAGGAAATGCGTAAGATCAGTGATTATGACCAGGGCAATCTAGAGCAAAACGGTCATGCCGTCTGGGCCGACGATCAGATTGTTACAAGCCGGGATCCATTTTCCTCTGAACGGATGGGTGAAGAACTTGTAAAGGCACTCGGGAAGAAATAACACAGAAAGGACAGGCCGCCTGCAGACGGCCTGTCCTCTTTTTTTATTAAACTGATTGAGCCTCCAGCTCCATTTCACTTATCAGTTCCTCAGTTGTCACAATCATCGCGAATTCTTCATGTAGGGTTGCAAGCGACACATCGTGGATGGTTTGCGGATCATAATATGTGCCATGCTGATCCTCTAAGCCGAATGCCGCTGTTGCATCAGAGACCAAGTAAGTCGTGAATCCAAGGTTCCCGCTCATCCGCGTCGTTGTAGATACACAATGTGGGGTTGTTAGTCCAAAAATGACAGCAGTCGTAATCCCATTCTCTCTTAATATCTCTTCCAAGCCGGTTCCAATGAAGCTTGAGTTCACAGTTTTCGTGATGATCGTTTCACCTATAAGCGGCATCACCTCTTCCTGAAAGGCAAAACCTGCTCCCTCAGGGTGGAAGACAGAACCCGGCGTATCATTTCGGTGCCTGACGTGAATTATTTTCCAGCCCTTTTCCCGCCAGAGCTTCAGAATCTTCCCGGCGTTTTTCTCTGCATCCGGGTTGTTCCGTTCTCCCCATTTCGGATCATGAAAGGCTTTTTGGATATCGACCAAAATCAGCGCCCTGTTCCCCATGTTCACTATCCCCTTAGTCGTGATAACCGCTCAGTTTAATCAGCGCAGTCTCTGTTACTACAACGTCAACAGTGAATGCCAGGTTGCATTTACAGGCGCATAACCTGCGACTCGTTCATCTCCGCAACCCGCCTTAAACCGTTCGCCCGTTCTATAATGAATTGTTCCATATATCTTTCAAGAAACAGCCTGTCTGCCAGTTTTCCGGCAATGCCGAACGGGGACTGATACGAAAACACAGTTGTCATGCGGGTGCCGCCTTTGACCTCTTCAAATTCATGATGAGTTATAAATGACCGGAAAATCCCTTCCACCATTACATCTGTGAAATGGACCGGCTTTTCCATCTCTGTGATTACCGCTGATATGTATTGCCTGATTCCCAGATGTCGGCTCTCCCATATCACAGTATCTCCGCGTTCCAGCAAACCAGTAGTCATGCCAGCGACCGCCCATTGTTTCGGTTGGGGTGAAGCCATAGCGAACAGTTCAACATTCCGCGCCAAATCGAAACAGACGTCAATCGGTGCAGCTATCCTGATTTCATGCCTGATAACTGGCATTTGCCATCCTCCTTTCCATTAAAGAAATCCATTTATCACTCTTCCATACGTCTCGATAACGGATAAAGACCTACACTTTGGATGACTAGTGACAGGAAAACCACGGGATAAGACAGCAGAAGCAGTTTATTTGTATCGCCAAGTACCATCACACTCAATGTAAGCAATAAAAAGATGGACATGGATCCGCGAATTCCCGACCAGGAGATAAGAAACACTTTCTTCCAGTCCACCACGTGATGCAGCCCCCTGAATAACTGCATGGTTCCAAACACAACAAGAAACCGAACGACAAGAGACAATAACAAAATCCCCAAGGCAATCGCCCAATTCGCATATAATAAGAATTCCGTCGCAACGATGCCCAGTAGCAGGAACAGGATAATAAGCAGTGAGGGTTCTAACACTGACCAGAAACCATATAGTGATTTTCGATAATCCTTTTCTTTAATTCCGTGGGTGAATTGCCATGACAGCATGATACCCGCTGCAACAGTCGCCAGCACACCGGAAAAACCGAACTGCTCTGCAAGCTCAAATGCCCCATAAGCAATAATGATGCTGAGCATTACTTGATAGTCATGGTGGTGGGTAACATTCACAGCTTTACTTAAAAGCCAGCCGACCAGTAATCCCAAGGCCGCTCCGCCAATGGAAACATAAGCAAACTCATAGGCGAAAGAGCCAAAGTTAAACATATTGTGACTTATGTACATCTCAGCAAGCACGCTGAACAGCACAATGCTTGTACCATCATTGATCAGCGATTCTCCTTCTACGATGTTTGCAATATCTTCGTCAGACGCTGCTTGCTTCAGTATTGCTACTACGGATACCGGATCGGTCGGGGCCAGCACAGCTGCAACCACCATTGACTCAATGAAGGAGATCGGGAAAAAGAAATTGCCCAGGTAATAAATGCCCGCTCCTAACAAGAGAACCGTCAAAAGTAAACCCACTGTACTGAGCAGCCCGATCACTTTTGCATTTTCCCGTAACGCCTTTACAGAGACCTGGTAAGCAGAAGCAAACAGCAAGCCTGGAATGAAAATATGGTAAATAAGTGTTTCCGTCACTTCGATTTGAGTAAAGAACGGAATAAACGACAAACCAATGCCAACCAGCAACAAGGCGACAGGAATCGGAAAGTTCTTCTGTTTCTTATCCACCATAAAAACGACATAGCCGATACCTAACATTGCCATAATCGGTATCGTTGACATAGAAAATTCCTCCAGACAAATGTAAGTTATCCCTATTGTCCTCCAGTCTGAAAGCGAGCACAACCCCTACACCGTTTCATGATGATTACCAGTAGTCAGTTTTTGCTGACTGCTACCGCATACACCAATGCACCGGCAATACAGACAGCAATTCCCGCCAGCAATTTGCCGGACAGTGTTGACCATCTGACCGGTAGCCAGCTGATTGGGGCTTCATGCGCATAGACAGCACGAATCCACTTTCCTTCTTCTGTCTCTACGGCGATGGCCGTGTTTGCCGAAAAGCCATCAATGGTAAAATAATCTGTTCCTGTCGGGAAATAATTAGATGCATTCCCGAAAAAATCTCCTGTCATATCATTTGCCTGAGACGTAACTTCTCCAATTCGTTCTCCGATTTTACTTGAAGGAATCTCCTCTTCTGTAATCTCATAAATATTCCCATCCCATACAACAAAAAAATTCGCCCACTCAAGTGCACTGACTGCAGGCACGCTCAGAAAGAATAATGAAATAAAAAGCAGCATCGCTTTTTTCATTTCTCCACCTCCGTCAAGCTGTCTGACTGTAAACTTCTCATTCACGTTCCGTAAATGATCGTCAATGTCTGTTGCCCTGATAGACCGCAAATGAAAGAAACAAGACCAGTCACTCGCAGTACCGGTCGCTGACAGCAATCTGATCAATTGTTATTAATGAAAGCCCACAGCCGCCTCATTATTCCATGCAGCAGAATCAGCGAATTTGAATTTCTTTACCGGACTCGTGTAATGGAATCCGACGTGAACGCTGGAATTGATCTGCTCGCAGATCACTTCTTTATCTTCAGAAGTAAGGATGATATAGCCTTGTCCTTGACCGTACTGATTAAAGTGCCGCGCTGAATCCACAGCAATTCTGATATCACTGCGCTTGTTAACAGACCGAACCGTCGTGCCATTGTCCCTGTACTTTCCGTCTTCCATCAAGTTGTAACTTTCAAGCCTCCAGCCATCCGGCCAATCCACTTGTACCGCATTCCGATTTGCCAAAATGGGGTTCTTGTCCAAGTCAAACATGAAATATATTTTAAATACCGTATCGCCATTTTCATCGAGCCCAGCATTCACTGCCGCTACCTGTATTTCGGAATTCTCCTGAGTCGGAGAACTGGCATATGCAATCTTAAAACCTGTGGCTATGACTAGAAGCAGTACCGCCAGTAGCATTGCAGCATTTTTCATGATTTTTTCGCCCCCATTCCCATTTTCTTTCCGCTTAGTTCACTGTAATGAAACAGTCAAAGAGGATTTTTCACAGCTTATCCGCTCCATGTTTTCCTTCTATAAGGTTTTGTACGATTAAGGCTATCAAATAGTTTCACCGGTTGGGTTTTAAAAAAAAAACACCTGGCAGCCGCCAGGTGTTCAACTCCTCTTATCGTACGTTTTTATTTCCGCTGCTCTTCCGCATATAACATAAACAGCCCCAACAACACAATCACCATTAGAACACCGTATACAAGGACGGGCCAGAGTGACTCACCAGGCAAGAACACGATCCCATCTCCTTCCTTATTATCGGATTCCCCTCTTTTTATAGTCAGACTATTTCTCTTTCTTTAATTGTACCAATACTTCCAATAATTTCAAAGGATACTCCTGGGAATTTTAAAAATACATAGTTGAGCTCATTTCATAAGTTCCCGTTCCTCCTAGATGAAAAGGGAATGGTTTCTATAATCGGATAAAAGTCAGGCAGCGGCTTTATTTGCTTCATTGACCCGTTTCAGCTGATCGGCTGCCATTCGGCAGGCTTTGTGGACAAGGGTAACCAATTGAAAAAGGATTTTTGCTTTTTTGCCGGTGTGATGCCGCATTTTCTTGTCATTATTCAGCGCCTGGCAGAGTATGTTGGTGTCCGCAAGTTCTAATGGACGCAAGTGAATTTTACTGCCTCCCAGCACTTTTACGTTTGAAGCCATCAACAAGTTCCTTCCCATTTTATCTTCATTCAAGCCGAAGCCAGCTATTCAGGAACTCTTGCTGATCGCCTTCAAGTTGTTCTTCAAAGAACACAGCAAATGTTTCCGCATCTACGTACTCGTACTTAAATTCCTTGTAATAAGCAGACAGGAATTCAAACGCTTTTTCTTCTCCGCCATTCGCTTCAAAGTATTCCTGTAAAAGCAGCGGCACTTTGCCATAGACGGTTGCGTAATAGTCCATTTCTCCAAACTCATCCAAGCGTACATTGGCAAACTCAGTAATGGAATTCGACTCGGTCAATCGCTCGGAAAGCTCAAAACCCTTGGCATCCCCCATCTCTTCCAAGTACATGGCTGATGCCCACTCGGTGAGGCCCTCATCAAGGAACGCATCGCTGAACGGATCATTTGATACCAGATAGTAGAACCATTGGTGGCCGATTTCATGAACGAGTGTTGACCTGAAATCATCCGGTGCGTCACGCACTTCAATGATGTTCGGATATTCCATCGCCCCGTTATTCGCGATAATATCCAGCTGTGCGGCCGGGTTATCTCCGATCTTTTGTTCAAAAAAAGCAAATGCATTTTCTGCTGAAATCGCAACCTTATCTATATAATCCGAACCGGCAGGCATGAAAATCCGCAATTCCGTGTCATTTGCAGTCGTTGTCTCCTTCACCCAATTTTCAGGATCCATAAATGCGATGTAAAAATCCTTGATTTGCTCGCCCTCAACTGTACCTGACGATACTGGTTTCGTTTCATCATCAACTGCGGAGCTCGCAACAAGGAATTCACGGGGCAGTTCATAATTGATCACATAATTGCCGTAACCTGTCTCATATGATTCCCCTTTAAGATTGAAGTCCTCGATTTTCCAGCCTTCGTCATAGCGTCCAAGCATCGGATACCAATGAGCGAGAAAGAAACTGCCATCCACCTTAGATAGCCGGACGCCATTTTCAGGCAGGCCAAGTGTATATTCGGCTTCCACCATTTGCTCCGCTCCCGGTTCGAGCGGTTCAGTCAGCTGCAGCAAAAGACGGCCGCTGTCGAGTTCATAAGGGACTTCTTCCTCTTCAATTTTAATACCGATGATGTCAGCAATTGCCGGTTCTTCAAGAAACAGCGGCTTGTTCTCTTCTGTAAACGCGTTCGGCACAAAATGAAAGCCGAGGTCCTGCCAAGCTTCCTCTGTCTCATTGGTCACACGCACCTGCACATTCATACGGAAAAGTCCCTCTTCATCCATCACCATGGAAATCCCGTAAGCCGGACTTCCTTCAATGTCTTCCAATTGAACTGCAGTGAGTTCTGGCACCGGTTCTTCTGTTTCGGCCGGTTCCTCTACTGATTCTTCTGTCGATTCTTTGACTTCCGCAATATCCGGTACTACCGATTCTTCTTCGATCGGTTCTGCTTCTTCCGTTTCCTGTCCGGCATTGCAACCGCTCAAAATCAGGGCTGTCATGATCAATGACATGTATTTCTTTCCGTGCATCTCTCGGCCTCCCCATTTTTCGTTTCGACTGTCTTTTCTTTCTGTACCGGCACTGCAAAATCCTTGTCGTTCAATAAATCCAATGGATATCCATTACGACTGAATATTTCTACCCTTCAACCAACGGAATGTAAGGAATTTTTTTCCCGTTTACAATCGCAATATTTAATTCCGTATCGGTAGTGTAAATGACCGTTCCAACAGGAAGGACATTCGCTGTCCCATCTTTAAATTCTTCAGGTTCTGTCGCCTGGGCCGTGACTTCACCGACTTCTTCTCCGAGAACATATTCCCGCTCCTGTACCCAATCGATCTCTTCTCCATTCAAATACACGATGTCATCAAGGAGGAAGATATCTTCCCTGCCTTCATCCAGCACTTCTTCCACAGTTGGATTGCCGATTGTTTCGGTCATTATTTGCTGACCGCTGCATCCTGCTGACAGCAGCAGTAAACCGGTCCATAGAGTTCGCATGGTTTTCACATCCCCTTATTGCTGTTAGACGAAATGAGCAGGCAAGAGTTTCAAAAAATACCCATCAGAAAAGGATGACCCCCATTGGGCCACCCCTTTATCGTTTCGTTATTGTTCTTCCGTATCTTCATCCACTTCTTTAATCTCCAAGGTCGCGGCTTCTTCCGATCCAACCGGAAGAGCCCCAGGTGTCGAATAAAATATTTTCTTCTTATTGCCGCTGGCGTATGATTTCAGCAGTTCGCCGATGTCGATGCCTGTCATCTCTCTCAGCGGCTCCTGCATATCGACCATCGTTTTTGTCACGCTCTTGCCGAACGATGGAATGCCTTGGCCATTGCCGGAATCGATGATTTTCACTGAATCGATATTATTGAGCGGCTGTGCCACTTTTTCTGCAAAGACCGGCAGCATGTCGATAAGTTTCTCCGTGATAATCACATCGCCGTGTTCTTCCATCGCTTCGGCCAATAATTTCCGGGATTCCGCTTCCGCTTTCCCGCGTTCACGGATGACTTCCGCTTCCGCAGCCCCTTCTTCCCGGCGGATTTTCGCCTTCGCTTCACCGGCAATCGCCGCTTTGCGGGCCTCCGCTTCTGCAGCGCGGGTGGTTTCATAGTAGGTCGCGTCGGCTTTCGTTTTACGGACCTTGCTTTCTTCCGCTTCCAGTTGAACCGCGCGTTCACGTTCCATGAATCTCAGGTTCAATTGCTCGTCCTGTACTTCTTTTGCAAGTTTTGCTCTTTCAAGCTCATAGGACTGTTCTGATTTCGCACGCGCGCGTTCCGTCTCTTCTTTGAACGCGGCGTCCTGGATGTCTTTATGCTTTTTGGATTCAGCAATCGCAATCTGCCGGATATACTCTTCTTCTTTCGCTTCCTGATCTGTCCGTGCCCGATGGATCCGCGTTTCACGCTCCGTATTCGCCTCGGCGATTTCCGCCTGCTTGCGCACTTCTGCAATCCGTGGCCGGCCGAGATTCTCAAGATAGCCGTTCTGCTCATCGGCATCCCGGAGATCCGTCAATCCGAGGGAAGTGATTTTAAAGCCCATGAGATCGAGTTGCTTCTGGGCGACTTCCTGAACGTCCGTGTTGAATTTTTCACGGTCACTATTGATGTCTTCCACCGTCATTTTCGATAGGATCGCCCGCAGGTTACTTCCAAGCACTTCGATGATTTCCGTCTCGATTTCCGCCTGTGCTTTTCCAAGGAATTGCTCCGCGTAATTGGCGATTCCGTTCAGGGTATCCGCCACTTTCACCATCGCCACGGCATCCGCTACGATCGGCACGCCCGCGTTCGTATAGACGCGCGGTGTTGACAGTTTCAATTGAAATGAGGTCAGGTTGACCGGCGTTGATGTCTGGAACCGCTTGAGGCGATAACCACCCCCGCGGATGATCTTCATCGACCGGCCTTCGTCATCCGTGAAAATGTTACGGTCTTTCTCCGGATCACCGAGTTTCGGCCCTGTAATGATCAACGCTTCATTTGATTTTGCTGTCCGGTACCGGAGCTTCATCCAAAAGAAATACCCGACCCCCGCGAGCGCTGCCACAATCAGCAACACGATAATGAATGTGATAATTCCTGCTGTTTCCATTCGTTCTCCCCCTTAGTATGTATTGCTTGCTTACTTGTAGTACGAACTTCAATGTTGAAAGTTTCAAAAAAGTAATTATTTTTCCAATTAATTTAGCTGTTTCATCCATTTTCTCTTCTAAGAAAGGACGAGCTCCATGTGAAAGTGGAAACTTCGAGCCCCTTAACTAAAATTAAGAAATCCATGCCCAAGTCAAAAACAGGCGAAGAAAAATCCAAGATTCTTCTCCGCCTGTTTTTTGAGGCTGTTTTCTTAGAAATTCATCTGCTGACGAACCGCTTATTGTGGTTTTTTTAGCGGGATCTCGACATCTCCTTCGATAACAGTCGGGTAAGCGGTCAATTCGATGGCAAGCGGACCTGTATAGTCTTCGTCGAGCATAACTTCCCAATACTCTCTGTTTCCATCCTGATACATGCCGATGGCAGACAAATTGATTTGTTTGCCGGTTGCATCCGTCACTTGACCGAACATATCGTACGTATGCCCATCGTCCGCCTGATCTTCCATGTAAAATCGGATAAGGCCATTTGACACTTCATCAAGCTTTAATTGTCCGTCTGACGGACTGCGGAGGAGAACTTCACTTTCAGTATCGACAACAACCGCCGCGTTTTCTTGGTCCACAGCCTGCAACTTCCCGATTTTCAGAACCAATTCTTCCGGTGTTTCGAAGTAATTGCTTTGCAGATAGTAAGTTACATCTGCTCCCTGTTCGCCTGTCGATGTCAATCCGTTCGCGATGGAACTCCAGATTTCTCCTGTTTCGTCCACGAGACGCATATCTTCAATATTCAAGATTTTCATTGAGTTATCCGAATCGAATTTAATATCAACAGCCACCTGCAGCGGGTGGATGGTCACCGTTTCCACTGTAAATGCCTGTCCTTCGATGCTCGCGGATTGGTTCACATCAAACCGGATTGGGGGGTTCGGCGGTTCCGGAACCTCGAACGGCACCAAGAATCCGATTTTTTCTTTTCCCAGACCCACTTCAAGTCCCAGCGTAAAATCAAGACTGTCATACTGAACAAGTTCCGAAAAACGGTATTCGATCACATCCGTATAGACAGTCGGCGATTCCCCGTTATGCGGAAATCCATAACCGATGCTCGCGGGCGGCAGCTCTTGGCCTCCATTTTCAATGGATGGCCGCCTGATGGTCACGTGTTCCAAAGACTTCGGAGACGTCAGCGTGTAATGAACGTTGATCCCCGATTCGTCGAGTATGACCCCGTCAATAGTCAGTGTCACCTTTTCCTTGGTCTGTGAAACGCCAATGTTCTGGACATAGTCGTTTTCGACGATGCTCCGCAGCCCTTTATCGTACCGGATCATTTCAACGAAGCGTTCCATTCCAGGAATCGATGCGACGGATGAGGCGAACGCCGGCGATACCCGGATCGAAGTGACCAACGCAAGAAACAGAACAGCCGCTGCAGCGAACATCAACAATCCTCGCTTCCGTTTTCTGCGCTTCTGCTCCTGTTCCCGTTTTGCCCGGGCCATGCCTTGCAGAATAGCACCATCCGCTTTGTTCAGCGGCAGTTCTGTCGCTTCAATCCGCTTCCGGAGCTCATTGAGTTTTGCTTCTTCCCGTTCTGCCATGGTCGCTCCCTCCTTTGTCATCGAAATGCTTCCGCAATGTGCGAAGTGTTTTATGGAGTCTCGATTTGACTGTTCCTTCCGGAATCTGTTCCTGCCTTGCCAAGTCTTTGATTTTCACGTCCTGGAAGTACTTTAAGTAAATCAGCTGCTGTTCTTCCGGTGATAGTATCGCTAAGGCTTCCTGCAGCTCGAGCCGTGAAAAATCATCCGTCACCGCTGTGTCGGCAACCCGATCCTGTGATATAAACCGCTTGTTCTTTTTCAGCTGATCCTGACAATAATTGATCATGATGCGGATGAGCCACGTTTTTATGTAAGCAGGTTCTTTCACGGTCCGTCTTTTCTTATACGCACGGTACGTCACTTCCTGGAGTGCTTCAAGCGCTTCATACTCATTTTTCAAAAAGGCAAGTGCAGTTCTTAGCAGATCTTTTTTGTGCAATTGCATCACAGCCAAAAACGCCTCATCATCCCCGGCAATCGCTTTTTGGGCCAATTCCCTGTCATCCACTCCGGCACCTCCTTCGTTTTGTCTGTATCCATTAGACACACCGGGAAGAAAAAAGTTCAGCGAAAATCAAAAAACGGCAAAAAAAATCCCAGTTCGTACAGAACTGAGTGAATTCGGTTATCTATCAACCCCTGCATATCAGTTATGCTCAACTACATATTCCAGTAACTTCAGAAACTCCGGTTCCGGTTTCATAGTTTTCACGCCTTCAGTTGATTGCAGAAAAACATCTCCACCTTCCGGCTGTGCCACTTTTACCTCTAAGGTGCCAAAATCAATAACCGCCAGTTCTTCGCTCAGATCCGCAGCATCTTCCCAGTCGTTTCCTGCATTTACGAAATCAGTCAAGACGCGGATGATGTCGGGGTCTTCCGTTCGGCTGCAGTGGTCGTCCTCTTCAGTCTGATAAATGCAGATGCTGTCCGGTGCCTCTTCCAGCCAGACGGACTGTGTCCTAATTTGGGTTTGATCAAATATGATTTCTGTTTTATCATCGAATTGGTTATAGCCTCCGGAAATCCACAGTTCACCATCGAAACCATCTTTACGCCACCGGGTCATAAATCCGCTCGAATCATTGCTGACGTCAGGGTCATCGAGGGCTGATTCTTCATGTACCAGCCGCCAGCCCAGCCCGGGAAATGTATCGAGATAGAAGCCCCGGACTTCCTGCCATTCATTCCCTTGCAGCGTGTACTGATGTTCCTGCGGTTCAAGCCCTTCATACAAGGGAATATCCTCATGCTCTTCCGGTATGATCGACATTCCTTCATACGTATCATCGGTCAGCCGGCTGTATCCCAACCAAGCTGCAGCAATGGAAACAATCACGAGACATGCCAGTATGAGTCGTGCCATTCCACACTTCCCCTTTCCGTGCCCTTATCTTTTCCGTTTCCCGCAGTCCATCCGAGTAAATAACGTTGACCTTCCTGATACATTTCAACTATTTGTCACTTCATTTCGGCTGCCATCCATCTTTAATGGCTGAAAGGTCTATCAACTTATTCTCATCATACCGTTAGCTGGAGTCATTTGGTAGCTGGGTGGAAAAAATCATGATCAAGCCCTGAGCGGAAATGACTGCTTTTGTCAAAAAAAGTTAACCAAAAAAACCGGCAGCGAATAACAATCCATTACTCGCTGCCTGCTCTTATTAAAGTGACTTATCTTATCCGGATTTCAAAGCGGGGTGTTTCCCCCGCTCTTTTTTCTCGAGAGAAATTACTGCTTTAAATGAATCCAGTTATTTCCCCGAATCCTGCAGTTCCTTTAATCGCCGCAAGCCCTCCGCTTGATCGAATGTACTGAACCAGCGGAATTCATCACTATCCAGGATGCGGTAATGATTGCTAATCAGGTTTTGCTGCAGACGGAAATCCTGCCGGTGTTCGATATCTTTCCACCAGACTTTCCCGCCCCTTGTCCTGCCTTTCGGGAATGCTGCGTCTTTATTGCTGAACATATGAACGAATTCCATCGGACGGTCTCCAATAATCGAGTTAAGTAACTCGCTATTATTGAAAAGTGCACAGAACGCAACGACGGTGGTCCAATTGGCATCCATCCGCCCTTTTTCAATCTGAACCAATGTTTTCTTGGAGATGCCTAAGATTTCCGCCATTTTATCTTGTGATAAATCCTGTTCAGTCCGCACCAATTTCATTTTGCCTGATATCAGGCCGATAAACTCTTCTTTGTCCATAAGTACCCAGCCTCCTCATATGTGTATTTTTACACTCATTAGGCTTTCGGTCAATCTCTCATTTGACATCCTCTTATAAGACAATAAAAAAACAGCCTTAACTGGCGGCTGCCCGTTTTCGATTTTTATTCATTCAATTTCTTTTGTTTCTGTATGGCAAACTATTTTCAAAATCTAAATGAAAATTCTTTTTGCGGTATTTCATGACGGATCAATTCCGCGGATTTGATCGACCACTTCACCTTTTTCTTTGCTAATGTAGTAGATGGCGGCAGGAGTATTTTTTATTGCCGGATTGCCCTCTGCTTCGATGCTGACTGCCCATGCTCCCACATCTTTATTAAGCGTTTTGGAATACTGATAGACTGGCGCTGTTTCTTCCCCAAAGCGGGTCCATAGTTCAGGAGACCCAAAGCCGTCAGCTGCTGCCTGCTCCAATGCGATTTCTTCCGCTTCACTCTGTGATATCCCGCTTTCTATAGAACAGGCAGCCAGCAATGCAGCAAGCAGCAGTATGAGTATCCCTTTATTCATCCAATCTTCCTTTCCGTGTTGCTGGTCTAGTCACTTTCCTGATGTCCGGTTTATTTGATGATTTTCCCAATGATGCGTCCGGCCGCTTTACCAAGTGTTCTCCGCGCAATCCGTTTATGAATTGTTCCGTTTTTAACAGCGGAAATGTCACCGAGAATCCGGGCGGTCGTGTACAGAACTGTACGGATTTTTGATATTTTCATGAATTCTCCTCCCTTTCTATTGAACTGACTCCACTTTCTGCTGGACAATTCCCTGCATGGTCGCCGTTCCTCTCGCACCTGGATTCAGAACGTTTTCTGTGGGCCAGTATACAATCTGAAATGATGAGCCATCTTCCAAATGAATCCGCAGAAATGCTCTCTTATCACTTTTAATCTCAGGATAAACCGCATCAAACCGACATATTCGAGCGCCAGGAACTGTTCCAGGAACACTGCTGTTTCTTCCGGTGCAAAGTCTGTAACATGACTGCCGTCAAATGGACTGGCCAGGCTCATTTTCGACACTTTACCTTCGATGTCATACAAGTTCACTGATAGTTGCTGCCTGCTGATTCTCCTGCACTTGGTACACTTTCCCGCCTGCCAGCACCCGGAAATCCGGATCGTACTCCGCAACTTCATAAATATCAGTACCTGTACTCAGAAAAGCGGCATCGCCATTTCTCAATTGATGGTCGGAACACGCATGACCATCCATGGAGTATTTCACTTCACCGATCCGTTCGCCCTGCTCTTCATTCCCATCGTTCAAGCCTTCAGCATCAGCTGCATAAGTGATACCATTCACCATGAGGACATCCATCCAGTCAATTACTGCATTCGGCGGGCAGGCAGCGGCATCAGGTCCCATGCCGATCTCTGAACACCCGACCAGCAGCCCAGCTGACAGAATCACCGGCAGAACATTTCCTTTTCGCATATCCGTTCCTCTTCTCCGCATTTCTGCTTAGTCCGGATCAACTCCATACAGCCTCAGCTGTTCATATAGGCATTGACTTCTTCATTATATTCTGCCCGCACGTCAGCAGACTCACCGTATTTTTCCGTCAATTCAGGTTCCAGCTTCTCCCAAATCACAGCACGTTCGTACAGGTCCCGCTGAAATTCATATTCCAATTCTTCCTGTGTCAGTCCCAGGGAATCTGCGATGGCTTTTTGCATGGCCATGTAAGATTCATCGTATGCCAAATCTGAATCGGGGTCGAGACTCGCAATCGGTCCTTTTGTGATAAATTCATCCACTTCAGTTTCAGTAATTGAAACGCCGTATTCTTCCTGTGCGTAACGCTTCCATGCTTCATTTTCAACCATTTCCTGCCTGGCGAACCGGATGGCTTCTTCATCCGAAAAGTCAGATGCGTAGAGAAGTTCATCATCTGCCAGCACCCGCAAAATCCATTTATTCAGCAAATCGTCTTCAGTCGCCAGTTCTTCGGCACGGGCTGCCGCTTCATCGAAAACCATCCGGTAATCTTCATACGTAAATGTCTCCAATTGCTTCTGCTGCTCTTCCATGCTTTTCATTTCCACTTCTACTGCCGCTTCTGTTTCCCCAGTTTCTTCACATCCTGCGAGGAGCATGCCAAGCAGTGCAATTAGCAGTATGTTCTTACCCAATTGCATTCCCACCTTCCAGATACTCATTGTTTTCCGTACTTTTTTGTTCAGAATATTTCGTCTCAATATTATCATAATATTTCTCGGAACTTTTTGGAAGGAGAATGGAAAAAAATAAAGCAGCTCCGAGGGGCTGCTTAGATCTGTGCAATATAATTAAGAACTTTTTTATTGAACACGAGTAAAGAAAGCCACATCATCGCAACACCCGCTGTCAGAAATCTTAGCGCATAGTGTGGGATATTCTCTTCAGGCACCCGGTCGTTCACTTCGAAAATGAAGAAGTGAATGCCGATTCCCTCACCATCCACATCAGTTCCCATTTGCTGCAATGCCAGTCCTTGCTTCAAAAGAAAATAGGCGATGAACAGACACAGTCCTGAACTGATCCATTTCAAGAGTTGCAAATGAGGAAACAACTCTTTCTGAAGCTGCCGGCCCACTTGCTTTTTCTGTCCGAAAGCGGAGATTGCCAGCTGTGCGGCTTGCTGTTCTGTTTTGCCCGCTTCCATGTATTCCGCTTTCAGCAACTGCAAATGGTCATGCATCTCTTCCGCGATTTCCGCTTTCTGTTCATCCCGGCAGACGACTTCCCGCATGATGCCGTCTACGTAGTTCTGAAATTGCTCGTCCATGGAATCCCCTCCGAGTTCATGCTGATCAGCTGATTCACCTTGTTCCATTCATTCAGCTTCTTTGCCAACTCTTGCTTGCCGGCAGCAGTGATACGGTAGTATTTGCGTCTCCCACCCGTTTCCGCATCTCCCCAGTATGACTCGATCCAGTCCTTTTTCTCCAGCCGTTTCAGCGCCGGATAAAGTGTGCCTTCACTCATCGTATACAGTTCCTGGCTTGATTCTTTCAAATTTTTTACGATTTCATAGCCATATGTGTCTTGCCGCGCAATGAGCGATAAAATCAAAATGTCCACACTGCCGCGCATCAGATCTTTATCCAATGGGATCACCCCTTGACTCCAAGGTAACATTCTATGCATCGTTGCACAAGGTATATTGAAGATAAAAAAACACTGCATATCTGCAGTGCCTCCATGATTGAGTTATCCCAACGGTGTTTCGCCGAAATGATGCCATAATAACGGAAACCTGGTCCGAAGCTCTTCTTCGTCATCTTCTGCCCAATCCAGTTCAATTTCGGGATTCAGCGCCAAATCACCCGTCAATTCGGTATACAATTCAAAGTACTGTTCATCATCTTGCCCGGTTTTCTCCTCATATGCCTGACCCGCAACATACAGTAGCCCTTCCAGTTCCGGCACCTCTCCAGCGGCTTCCATAGCTTTCAAAAACGGCAAAATCGATTCCGGATCCGCCACAGCTCTTTCGTATGCATGTTTCCCAAGGGAAATGAGCCATGCTCTGAAATAATCAAACGAATCATCGGAGCACCCGCCCATCGCAATGAATGCGGCAGCCCATAAATCAGATGTATAAGATTTGGCGTAATGCTGATTGAAGAGCCAGTCGAATCGGATGATGTCTTGAACCGGTCTTTTCCGCAACTTTCCAATCAGCCACTCCACTTGCTCTTCTGAATCGTCTGCTTCCATGCGTGACGTCTCGATCAGTTCCCAAAAGAGCGCATCATCCATTTCACTTTCTTTCCTAACGGAATTCGGGGTTTTCAGTCCGGTTTCACTGTATCCTTTTTTCATTTTCGATCGGATCAGTCTCTCCGCTTCACTCCGGCATGCCTCTTCTGACTCAAAATGCTTTACTTTCACTGTGCCGGCTGTGCCGATTTTTCCGTATGTCACGCTGTATTTCGTTCCAGTCACCTTTAGAAACCAGAATTTGTTCGAAGATCCGTTTTGGCAGATAAGCAGTCTCTCCATCGTTCTTCCCCTTTACTGTATTTCAGGCTATTTCGTCAACTGAGGTTCTTCAGGGCCTGTTTCACTGTTGCGTACGATTCCATCTTTTTCATATCGAGACCACTGTTCACAATCGATTGCGCCAAGTCCGGCCTGAGTCCGGCTACGATTACCCGGATACCCATAAGGCGCAGCGTATTGCCGATTTTGCCGAGCGCTGCCGCAATCTGTTCATCGATGGCATACACACCGGAATAGTCTGAAATCACATGTGTCACTCCCCGGTCCGCCAATTGCGGGACGATGTAATCCAATATGTAATCAGCCCGGTCCATATCAATTTTTCCGATGAGCGGCAAAATGACAATATCATCTTTCACCGGCACAATAGGAGCAGAAAGTTTTGCGAGTTCCTGCTGTGTCTCCCGCTGCAGCCGGTCTGAATACTCTTCAAACGCAAAGATGGTTTCGTTGAGACTGACATCCAGTATCCCGTCAATCTGTTTAATGACATGGGCCGTCTCCTGCTGGGAAAGACCGAGATCGATGCTGATCCGCGTCAGCAGGTCATTGAATGTACTTCTCGTCAGCGGGTACCGGATCACGATTTCTGAGACAGCACCGCCTGCAGCCACTTGTTTTGCTGCGTTCTTTTTACTCCAATCAATCACCGCCGCAGGCATTTCATCCCGCTCCGGCTTCAAAAGGGACTCCCCGAAAAAGCTAAGGAGTTGGACATACATATTAAACGTTGATTGCTGTTCATTTTCCGATATGTAAAACTGCATTTTCCGCATCACCGTTTCGACTACTTCTGCTGCCAATTGTTCCGCATGGGCACTCACATATTCAGCAAATCGGGAAAACGAGGACATGGCCATCCCACCTTTTATACTAATTGACTCCATTATACTCCAACACAAAAAAGCGGGCGGGGATTTTGCAAAAAAATCTATTAATTCCAATAATAATATTTTCCTGCATAATAAAAGAGCTGCCAGCTGGCAGCTCTCTGCATTATTATTGGGCGGTGTAGCCGCCATCGATCATTAAGGTAGTGCCTGTAACAAATTCGTTTTCGCTCAGGAAGATAATTGCATGGGCGATTTCATCAGGCTGGCCAAGACGGCCGACAGGGTGTCTGTCAACGAGCGCATCATAAAAATCACCGAGTGCTTCTTTGTTCACCATTCCGGACTCCACATAACCCGGCGCCACCGCATTCACCCGGATACCATTCGGTGCATACTGGAGTGCCAGGGATTTTGTCATCAGATTTACGGCACCTTTTGTTGCGTTATAAGCAAATGCGCCGCCTTCACCAACAGAACCGAGAATCGAGGAGGTATTGATGATGACACCGCCGTCACCTTGCTTCAGTATCTGTCTGATCGCGTGCTTGGCGCCAAAAAAGACACCATCTTGATTGATGGCAATGACCCGGTGGTAATCCTCATAACTCAATTCGTGAGTTTCACCCAGCGTGCCTACTCCGGCATTGTTCACCATGATATCCACCCGGCCGAATTGGTCTACGGTTTTAGCGATAAGCTGTTCCACTGACTCTTCTTTGGCAACATCGACTGCAATAAAGAGCACTTCTCCACTGTTTTTCAGCTGCTCAACGGCTTGCTGTCCGCCTTCTTCGTTGTAGTCCGCGATCACTACTTTCGCGCCTTTTTCCAAATACGATTTCGCTGCCGCCAGTCCGATCCCTGAAGCTCCGCCTGTTACAACTGCCACTTTTCCGTCCAAGTTCATGCTGTTTCCTCCTCGATTCCTATATTTACTTCCACCTTCATTATACCAAAATGCTTTTAGCTTATATAGAGAATCACAAGGTTTTGTGAATAATTTCACAAACTTTTGCAAGAAAATGAACTTACCTTCAGGTATATTATCCAATCAGAATTCCACTGCGATTAAATCGATTAATCCTTCCGGATACAGGACTAATTCGCCTGTCAGCAATTCTGCTTTTGGAATCCATTTTGCATGTGTCACACGGTCGCCTTCTGCTACAGCAAAAATTTCCTGCGCATAATGGCGCTCGTCCTCGAATTCAACGAGATACATTTGGGTGATTTCGTGTCCGATTTTCCCTTCAATCCGGTAGATATTTTCCATGCAGGAGAGATAGCGGCGTATACGTATTGATACGCCAAGCTCTTCAACAAATTCCCGCTTCAGTGTTTCTTCCGACCACTCGCCAAGCTCGATGGTGCCGCCAATCGGCCGGTAGAAATACCCATCCCCGTTTGAATGTTTCCCCTTCTGTTCTTCGAGCAGAAAAGAGCCGTCCCTGATGATCAATCCTAATGCGTTGGCACGCGGAACCATTTCCCCATTCCCTTCTCAACAGCCAGCTTGCTTTCTTAAGATTATTCATCGATCAGTTTAAGCAGCAAAAAGCCAGATAATACTTGCTTCCGTTTTTATCCACCGCTCATCTTTTAATTTCAATTATGTATTGTCTTACATTTCTCCCAAGTATTCCGCATAATGCAAAAACCCTTTTTTCTTTACTAAAAAGCTGACCAATTCACTTTCCGTCGCCTTTTCAATAGGCGGTTTCGTCAGCATATAGGCACGGGCATTCATTTGTTCAAATGCTGTCCTGTGATAATCATTATGATACGGGTCATCTTCAATATCGGTTGTAACTGCTATGACCGGATACCCCATAAAAAACACATGCGTTCGCAGTGCCAGTTCCGGCGTACAGTGAGTCACCACATAAATCATTAATAATGTCAGCAACACAAGCGTCCGCTTCCTCATTCCGTTCCTCCAGTTATTCAGCATACATTTCAATCGTAGCCATTAAAAAGTCCCTTTTTCACCGTCTCCAATTTTCGGCGGTCATTAATGCTTTTCCTGCGGGTTAATAATATCTTTGGCCATAATGACATTCGTGGTTTTATAGCCAAGCTTTTCATACAACGTACGTGCCGGCTGGTTGTGTCCGAATACATGCAGGCCGATTTTCTGAAGACCGAGCTTGCGGCCCTCCCCCTCAATAAGCTTCATCGTCTTTTCACCATGACCTTTACTTTGGTGCTGTTCCCGAATACAGATATCATAGATGAACCCTTCCCGGTCGGACTCCTTCTTCAGCCAGATCATACCGACCGGTTCTGCACCGTCCACGACGGTGTATAAATAATTATTTTTAGTGTCTGTACCTTTTGGCAGTAGCTCTGCATATTGCTGTTTTGATTGACCAAGCGCCTCTTCCTCTGTCCACGTTCCTGCCTGTGCATGATCATTTGCATAATTAACGACAGCAGATGATAAATACTGGTCGAATTCATCAGGGGTCATTTCCCTTAATGCAGTCATTGCATTTACCTCACTTTCAAAAAACTGGAATTCCTTTTCTAATAGTGGCCGCTAACCAAATTTTTGTCTCCTATAAAATTAGCATTAATTTCATTTTTTTAAGTTAAACAAAAAACAGCTCCGTCGAAGGGACAGAACTGTTTTTCCTTAATCAATTTCGTAATACACCTGATCAGAGATGAGGCCGCCCATCTTGTCGTAAAATGCCTGAGCCCGCACATTATCCCGGCCGGTCTCCCAGGACATATAGGCAAGATCGTTGACCCGGGTGTAGCTGACGCATGCCTGAAACAGCTTTTCCCCGACTTTTTTACCTCGGGCTTCCGCTGTGACAAACAAATCATTCATGATCGCCTGGCGCTTCAGCTGCAAGGTGCTGAATGAAAAGTACAAGGTCGCGAAACCAAGCAGCCGGCCATTTTCTTCTGCTACAAATTGAAGCCCAGTTGCCGGATTCGCCAGCAAATAACGGATATGCGCTTTCACTTCCTGTGCTTCCGGCTCCGCCTTTGCGTAAAAATCCACGATATACTGCTTCATTAAACCGTACAATTGCGTCGCATCTTCTTCCGTTGCCCGTCTGACGTTAACGTCCATTTTTTCTCCCCTTTTCCCATTCAGGTGCCAATATGCTATACAAAAAGGAATCCCGCCAGCCATCTGCCAGCAGCAAATGATCCGGTACCGTCCCTTCCCGCATCATGCCGATGTTTTCCAGCACTTTCTGCGACCCTGTATTCCGCACATCGCATGTCGCGGCTATCCGGTGCATTTTCAATTTCCGGAATCCGAATACCAACAGCTGTTCCGCAATCTCAGTGCCGATCCCCTGTCTCCAGAAAGCCGGATTCACCATATAGCCGATTTCTGCCGAACGGTGATTGAAGCTTTTGATGTTCAACTCACCGGCACCGATGAACTGCTCATCTCTTGCCGTCACTGCAAACGCATACCGGATACGCGGTTCTTCTTCCCGGTCGGTCAGCACCTGCCGGACGAATCCCCGTGAATCTTCTATCGTATTCGGTCCCCAAGGCTGATACCGGCATACTGCTTCCACAGATGCATAGTCATGGACGCCCCGCCAGTCACTGACCTTGAATTCACGCATGATCAGCCGCCCTCTTTTCATTTGCTTGATCACGCTTATCCCCTCCCTGATTAACTGCCATCCGATTCCTGTTGCCGCTTTCGGTATTTCGCCCGTGTGCGCCAATCCGGAAACCGGTCCGCTACGAAAAGAACCGTTCCGAAGATCAAACCGTACAGCAGCAGCTCCACGAACAGTTTTCCGACTGAAGCCGAATTTTCGAACATCCGGTAGTCAAAAAACTCGAATCGCAGAAATGTCAGCCGGCTGATGAGCAGCATCGCCAGTAACGCGGTCATATACTTTCCAAAACTCATATCCAGCTCTCCTTGCTTGATTTACTCATCAATCGTCTTTCGAAATCCGTAAAATGGCCGGTATCCCTGTGCCTCGTAGAATGTACGGGATGTACTGCTTGCCAGCAGTTCAATCCGTGTTTTCGGGTACAGCCGGTGCACATGCTGAAGCAAGGCGCTTCCAATTCCCCACCCTCTATGCGCTTCATCTATTAGCAATTCACAAATGTAGAGCGTTATGTAGCCATCTGTCATTCCCCGGATGCAGCCGTTGATGCGGCCATCTTGTTCTGTAACGAACGCGATATTCAAATGTTCCCAAGCGGCTCGCGTGTCGCTGTACCGCTCCACAAGTCCGTTCCAGCCTTCTGCTTCATTGAGCCGCTGGATACGCTCAAAATCCCGGTCTTCATAGGGACGCACAGTAATAGCCGCCCCGTTTCCCAGTTCCAACCCCATCTTTATCCCTCGATTCTTCTGTTACGGTCGCCGTTCCCACGGTTCAAGTGTTCCAATTACTGAAATTGGCGCGTTTGTCCGGATCGCTTCAATGACACCAGCAGAAATTTCATGATTCGTCAGCCAGCGTGACTGCCCCTCTTCAACAATAAACCCGAGCTGGATCCCATGGTAGCGGCACGTTGCCGGCACATCGACCGCTTTTCGGATATTTTCCTGATCCCAGCTGCTGCCGAGAACCTGGAAAAGCGACCATTTTTCTTCGGTCTCGTCAATTAAGCGGATGACAGCAGGCAAGGCATGCGGTGCATTGGAATGAACCCAGGCGACCACCAATGCAATCGGGCCATGCTGCCGGATCTGTTCTATAATGCCGGCGATGAGTTCCGCCGTGTTCGTATAATCAGCGAAGACCGGATGGACATCACCAGCCGTTCGCAGCGGTTGCATTTTATCGGGATTCCGGGCAACCACTGATACGTGATAGCCCTGTTCCGCCAGCCACCGGGTCACATCTGCCAGCATACCGGTCCCGCCGATTACCAATGCGTGATTCATAGAACCAACCCCTCTCAGACAAATTATAGCCCAAAAGAAAAAGCGCCGCAGACAGCGGCGCTTTTTTTGTTTCAGTTCATAACTCATCTTCCTGCTGCAGCGTCTGCAGCTCAAGTGAGTATTTCAAAAACGCGGTCTGATCCCGCGAATCCAAGGCAGTGTCAATTTTCGTCATCAAGTGTGCCTCCAGTTGAGAACGGTGCACGTGCTTCAGGAAGAGATCCAGGTAGATATCATTGAGCAGCTTCTCAGCTTCGCTCATTTTTTTCGATTGGCTCATGGCTTTCATGAAATCAGCATATGAATGATAGTTTTCCATCATGTCTCACCCCGAATGCTTTTCGTTAGTATACAGGAAAAAAACGGAGCTTGCAATAACTTTTTTGAAAATTCTAATGACATTGAAAATAAAACTTTTTTCCAGAAAACACCTTGTGCAGTTTCCAAATTTAGCTACAATAAATCTAGGACTATATTAGGAGGTGCTGCGTTGAGCAGACGGAAAAAGCTATCTCTGCACTACTTCATGTCAATCAATACTCTTATGCTGGAACCGTACATGGATGGACATCGGATCTTTACCCGCGTAATCGAGGACCGGAGTGAATTCATCGCCCAGGATTCCCCGTACGGCATCATTTCAAAGACTTGCGGCTTCTACGGCGGAAGTCTGAGGCAGGCAATCAGGTATTCTCAGGACGCCATCGGCATTCCGCATAAACCCCCGATTATCATCGGCCATGAGTACGGATCACCCTGTGTATTCTTCCCAATCAGTTCGCCGATGCGGAAAGACACAACTTGGTTTGCTTTTCACGGCATCACGTTCTTTGAAGCATCCGATGTTCCAGGAAGCAGTATTGTTCATCTTGCAAACGGCCTGGCAGTGCCTGTCGATGTATCCATCCAGAGCCTTACCCGGCAGTACGTCTATAGTTCGTTCCTGATAAAGTACTTCGAAGAAAGCCGGAAATCGCTCCGCCAGCAAATGTTCATCAGCGATCCTTCCTCCGTGCAGAGAAAATATTTCACAGATTAATCCAGTTTTTCCGTTTGGGAAAAGTAAACGCAAATCAGTTCTTCAACCCGATTGCGGATGCGCAAATTCAAGTAACGGCGGCGCTGTTCGTAGCCGCCGTGATGGAATATGTATTCAGTGAATGTATCATCACGCTTACCGCGCAGCACCTTCATCTGCCGCTTATGCAAATAAATCTTCGTTTCCCGCAATTCGGCATGAATATTCTTCATTGCCCTATCCACCATTTCAACGTATGGCCGCTTCAGTTTGAAGGGGCCTTTTTCAAATGCCTGCCGGTCGAGTGCCAGTACAGTGAGCACCATTGGCAAATAAATCATTTTTTCAAAGTGATGGAGATCTTGCTGTGCGATGACCGGCATTTCAGCACCTCCTTCTTTATCGGAACAAACGTTCTTAATTCATTCTACCCAAAAATCATATGATTGAAAACACTTTTTTAAAGGAGATTGATTGCATGATTCACGCAGTCCTGTTTGATTTGGATGGAACATTGCTGGACCGGGATGCATCAATCCGGTTGTTTATCGAAGCGCAGTATGACCGGCTGGCGGGTTGGGTCGGCCATATTCCAAAGAAGTTATATACCGAACGCTTCATCACGCTTGATGCACACGGCTACGTCTGGAAAGATAAAGTTTACCGGACGCTCATCTCGGAATTTGAAATCACCGGGATTTCCGCAGACGAACTTCTTGCAGATTATGTGACGAATTTTAGAGAGTATTGCGTGCCATTCACCGGTCTGGAGAAAATGCTCGGCAAGCTGCAGCACATGAATGTCCGGCTCGGTATGATTACCAATGGCCGCACGGCATTCCAGCTTGGCAACATCCGGGCGCTTGGCATTGAAGAAGTGTTTGATGTCCTTTTGGTTTCTGAACAGGAAGGCTTGAAAAAACCGGATCCGCGGATTTTTCAGAAGGCGCTGCGCATGCTGGATGTATCCCCTGAAGCCAGCTGTTTCGTCGGTGACCATCCGCTGAATGATGTGCTGGCGGCTCAGGCCGTCGGTATGAAGGGCATATGGAAGGAAAATGATCAGTGGCATGAGGGTTCAGCTGACTTTGTGATCAAGAATTTAGAAGAACTGTCCGGTATGATCGAACGGCTGAAGGAGAAATGCGATTGCTGATCGAATCATCTGGGAAGACAGAAGGATTGCAGAGGCTTGATGTACCGGCTGCCGATGGTTCATCTGAAACATCAAATCATCTCATAAAAATCAGCAGGCAGAAGCTGCCGTCCGCTGCTCCTCTTGCGTTTCAGGAAATCGAATCGCCGGATGTGACATACTGCATGCTGGAAAATCTGGAAGCCGGAAGACGCAATAAGTCCTGCCATCAGCAGTACATATTGACTGCGTTAAAATAAGGGAAACACTGAACGCGGATCAGGATCAGGCATCTCTGAACGCGGGTTAGTCTCTCTTTCTGTCCTTTTCCTAACTCTAAAAGCCGCCGAGTTCCCCCGGCGGCTTTTCAATTCAGTTTTACCTATTTATTTATGCTCGTCTCCGGAAAAGAAATCCTTCACTTTTTTTATCGCCTGATCAACGATATCGTGCTGCACAGCCGGTTCATCTGTCTGAAACTGCTCTTCCGGAAGCGCAAACTGAAAATCTTCCGCGTAAGGCGCCGGCCGGTTCATCAGCCAGGCGGTGATTTGCTCACTCGCAGTTTCGCGCGCCTGTTCAGGAGTTTTAGTGCCTGAAACGATTTCATGCACCATATTCAGCGCCAGTACATTCGATGCTTCGTTATCACAGCAGGCAGAGACTTCACCCATTGTCTGTGCAATGATGACACTTTTATCAAACAGCCCCACTTCTCCGACTTTATCAGCCGGCACCGGGTAATTGATCACTTGTTCAAGCACATCGGCATGCGGCACAGGAAAGTCATGCGGCACTTCATCACGATGTACGACTGTCCGCTTCCATGGTGCATTATTGAACCAGATGAGCCGGCTGGGTGTCATTTCGTTCGGCGGGCCGTAGAAACGCATCGTTGTTTCTGCAGCTTGTTTTGCTGTAGCTGGCCACCCCTCGATAAGCCGCTCCACTTCTTCCGGGTTCTGCAATTCGGCAGGCGGCTGGGTTTGACTGCCAGAAGCGGCATGCAGCCTGGAGTTGCTCGACATTGCCACGGATGCAATTTTCAATCGCTCACCTGCACTGTAGCGCCCTGCAGCAGATTTTGCCTGTTCATTTGCCATGATTATTCTCCTCTCCGAGTTCTGCAAAAAATCCTTCTGCTGAATAAATACGAACTTCTTGCGTCGCTTGTACTCTCATTTCCCTATAACGCGATGCAGTAATCTACAATCAAGAAGGAAAGCGGAAGATGAACCGGTGACCGATTGGAAAAGAAACAAGATCAGCACTGCGCGGGGCGCATTTGAAGTGTTCAGCAAAGATTCAGGAGCGCCTGTATGCGTCATCCACCATTATACGAAATTTAATGAAACCGGTGACCAATTCGCCGATGTGTTTGCGGATAAACATCAGGTGATCACAGTGAATCTCCGGAAAGCGAGCCAGTCGGAAAAGGCACAAGAACCTTATGAGCTCAGTATGCTGGAACCGGATTTCAGCACCTGTACTCGTAATGTGCGGCCGGCATGATGTCCAGGATCCTCTGGAATACTCCATCGAAACAGCAGACGGGATTCCCGGAGCCGAACTTGTCATATTTGAAGAAATCAGCCATTCCCCCTTTCCCGAAGAGGCACATAAATTCAAGACGGCCCTGATTCAGTATTTATAAAAGGCGCGAAGCGGATCGTTCTGCGCTTCAGTCGATCGTCCGGAATGTCCATAATGAACCCAGCAGCACAACAGCGGATACCCAGATATACGGCTCATGCTCAAACCAGATGCCAACCGACAGACCGATAAATGACAGCAAGCCGAAGCAACCGGCAAATGTACGGGTCTGGAGTGTCCGCTTCCACTCGCGGTCCGTTTCATCCCGCCGCTGCAGGTAATGGCGGAACCGATCGGGCTCTTCCAGGAAGCCTGCAAGCTTCTGCGGCAGCGCACGTGCCGGATCCGTCGCATTCAGCAGCCAGCGCAAGACGTCTTCCCTGCCGAACACGCGGCCGCCCGTTTCCTGACTCTTCGCCCACTCGAGCACACGGGGGCGAGCCAGACCGAGCAGGTCAACTTCCGGGTCAAGTACGTACAGCACACCGACGAATGTGGAAGCAGCCCGGCCGAAAAAGGCAAATTCCGCAGGCAGCTGAACCGGCTGTGTCAGCACCAGTTCCTGCAAATCTTCAAGTAATTGCTGTAGCATCAGGCTATCCATCTGGAACAGTTCTGAGGACTCATACATTTTCACCGTCCGGTTGATCGCATCTTTCAGAAGGCTGCGATTGGCATGGGGCAGCAAAAAGCCCAGTTCTTCGAGCGCATCAAGCACCTGATCATAGTTCTTGAAAATGACGCCTTCTGCGATGCGCAGGCCAGCCTGTGCATCGGCTTTTGTGATGGTGCCGGTCATCCCGAAATCGATCAACGTAATCGTTCCGTCAGCTGTCAGCAAAATATTTCCGCCATGTGGATCCGCATGAAATTGACCACCGTTCAGCACCTGTTCAAGAAACAGCAGAAACAGCCGCTCTGCAAGCTCTTTCCGCTCAAGGTCATGTTTCTCGATAAATGACAGATCCGTGATTCTCGAACCTTCGATCCACTCCATGACGAGCACTCGTTTTGTCGACAGTTCCTCATAATAGCTCGGAATCCGGACGCCAGGAAATGTCCCGAAGCGATCGGAGAAGGAGCGGCCGCTTTTCAGTTCTTCCAGAAAATCCAGTTCATTGCCGATTGTCCGGATCATCTCGCCATAAAGTGCCGGCAGATCCGCTTTCTTATCAAGCGGCGTGAACTTCCTGAAAAACCACATGATGAATGCAAACGCCTGAAAATCCGCGTGAATAATCCGCTCTGTTCCCGGCCGCTGCACTTTAATCGCCACTTCTGTTCCATCTTTTAAAATGCCTTTGTATACCTCACCGATTGAAGCGGAAGCAACCACTTCATCGGACAGCGTCTGCAGGTACTGAGTATATGGGGCATTCCATTCCGTCTCAATAACGCTGACAATTTTGCCGCGGGATACGGATGGCACCCGGTCTGTCAGCCCTTCAAGCTCTGCCAGAAAGGTCGGCGGCATAATATCCGCCCGGGTCGACAGGAATTGGCCCACTTTAATAAGCAATCCGCCCAGCTGCTGAGCCGCTTTTTTATATTCCTTCGCCTGCTTTGTCACAAGCTGATTCCATTTATTCACCGTGAGCGGGTCCCAAGTGCCCTGGTGCCGTTTCCGGAACAGCATGATCTGCAGATAGAACTTCAGTGCCAGCCAAACAATGCGGTAAATCCGGTATGCTGCCATTCTGTTCACGCCGCCACCTCCTTTTGGCTCTATTATATAGACAGTTGGCGCTTGCGTCCAAAAGTGGTATGTTTGATACGGATGGACTTGAACTTGGGGGGATGGAAATGGAAACAATCCGCTATGAACAGCGGGGCCACCTGGCGTTTATTACGCTGGACCGGCCGGACGCCATGAATGCATTCAATTATGAAATGCTGGCGGAACTCAGTCAGGTGACTGAGTCGATTCGCATTAATCCGGATATCCGGATTGTCGTATTCACAGGGGCAGGCGAAAAAGCATTCAGCGTCGGTGCTGATTTGAAGGAACGGAAAACACTGAATGAACAGCAGGTAAAGCGCAATATTTACAAAATCGGCGAAGTGTTCACGACCATTGAGAACTTGCCGCAGCCGACAATCGCCATGATGAATGGCTATGCATTCGGCGGCGGAATGGAACTGGCACTTGCTTGTGATTTCCGGATTCTTGCGGAAGAAGCACTCATCGGGCTGACCGAGACCAGTCTCGCTATCATCCCGGGAGCGGGCGGCACACAGCGTCTGCCCAGATTAATCGGAGAAGCGAAGGCAATGGAACTTATCCTGACGGCAAAACGACTGACAGCGCAAGAAGCACTCGACTACGGAGTCGTTACGCAGATTGCGCCGCTTGAGAGACTTGCAGAGACAACCGGTGAATTCGCCGACCTCATGCTGTCGAACGGCCCGATCGCTGTCCAGCAAGCAAAATTTGCCATTAAAAACGGCATGAATGCCGATTTGCAGACCGGCCTCCACATTGAACGGAAGTCGTATGAAATCACGATTCCGACTGAAGATCGGGTTGAAGCACTTATCGCGTTCGGTGAAAAACGCAAACCGGAATTTAAAGGCAAGTGAAAAAGCCGCCATGTGCGGCTTTTTCTTTTTGCACTCAACTTCTCGATGTCACTCAATTTGAAAACGGCCCGCTTCCGCAGGCCGCTTCATCTTATTCTTGATTCAAATGTTTTTCCATCCAGCCGACGATTTCTTCAAGCCGCACATAACGCAAATTCGGCTTCCCCGTCCGAGACAAATTATGGCTCGATTCCGGGAATCGGACGAACTCAGTTTCTTTTTTCATATGCTTTAATGTGATGAATAGCTGTTCCGCCTGCTCAATCGGACAGCGGTAATCGTTTTCTCCGTGCAGGATCAACAGTGGTGTTTCTACATTCTCTGCGTATTTCAGCGGCGAGATTTCCCATAGTTTATCCGGTTCACGCATATCTGTGAAGTGCTGCCATTCGCTGAAGTAATAACCGATATCGGATACGCCGAAAAAGCTGATCCAGTTCGAGATGGACCGCTGCGTCACCGCAGCCTTGAAGCGATTTGTATGCCCTACGATCCAGTTGGTCATGAATCCGCCATAGCTGCCGCCTGTCACACCAAGCCTTTTTTCATCTATCCAATCGTTTTCTGCAAGCACAGTATCCAACGCACGCATGATATCCCGGTAGTCACCGCCGCCATAATCTCCACGCACCGCATCCACAAAGATCTGGCTGTAGCTGTGACTGCCGCGCGGATTGATATACAGGACTCCGAAGCCGCGGGCTGCAAGCAGCTGCATTTCATGGAAAAACGTATTGGCATAAAAAGCATGCGGTCCGCCGTGGATATTGACGACGAGCGGAAACTTCTGTCCTTCCTCATAACCGTATGGCTTCATGAGCCAGCCGTTCACATCAAATTCATCGGAACTGAACGACAGTTCTTCCGGTGCGATCAGTTCTGTTTCTTCCAGGTAAGCGCTATTGAATGCCGTCAAGGCTTTCCGCTCTCCTGAAGCAATGTCAAGAATATAAAGCTCTCCCGGGTTGACCGGATTGCTCGCTGCAATTACTGCCCGTTCTCCGTCGAACGTAACGGCATAACCATAAATATGCTCTCCTTCACCGGATGCCGGATAAATGGCTCCATCGAGTGAGGCGAAATACAGGCGGACATCGCCCATCACCGACACTTGGAAGTACAAATCATTATTTTGTGTCCAGACGATTCCCGGCGCACTGGCTCCCTGCTGGATATCCGCAACGACGTAATCCCCCACCGGTGCATCGAGCGATTCAGTCAGCGTTTGCCGGCTACCGTCTGCGATATTGTATACATATACTTCCGCATGCGTCGCATTCTCGTACCCTCGGGTATTGCCGACAAATGCGATCCGCTGATCATCCTTTGAAAATGCAGCGTCATTGAACGAACCTTCTTCTTCCAGGATCTTCGTTTCTTCCTGAGAATGTACATCATACAGAAAAAGTGATGTCCGGAAAATGAAATCGAGATTTTCTTCCCGTGTCACTGCATAGACAAGCTGATTGCCATCGTGGGATACGGTCTGCAGCAGGTAATTGAAATTACCGGCTGTCACTTGCTGGACGCTACCTGTTTCAAGGTCAGCGATGCCGATGTGCTGGTGTACATCCTGCTGCAGCAGCCCGGCGCCGTCCATCTTATACTTCATCTTCGTCACGCGCACCGGCTCGGGCTTTTCCTTTTCCTTTTCTTTCTTTTCTTCTTTATCCGTAAATGTTCCGCCATCTTTCACATTCGCACCGAACCAGATTTTTTTGCCGGATGGTGCCCAGCAGAATGTTTCCACTCCTCTTTCAAAAGAAGTGATGGCGTGCGCTTCCCCGCCGGCTGTCTGAAGAACATACAATTGCTTCGACTCCGTTCGGTCGGACAGAAAGGCAATCTGTTTTCCATCGGCCGACCAACGGGGCTGCGATACCCGCTCTTTCCCGAATGTCCATTGGGTCAGTTTTTCCGTTTCCAGATCAGCATGCCAAAGCTGGGCCCGGTATGTATTCTCTTCTTCGTCCATCACCGTTTTAATGAATACCGCTTGGCGCCCATCCGGCGACAGCTGCGGATCCGTCACTGATGCCAGTTTCGCCAAATCATGGATGTCTACTGCTTTTTTCACTGGTGTTCCTCCCTTTACTTCGAATTCCGTAATACATACTACTATAGCTGAGCAGCTGGAAATTTTCAAACTTTGCTGAAAAAACCGCCCTTCCGTGTGAAGGGCGGTCCATCAATTATTTAACACCTGCTTTATCTTTCAGTGCCCGGCGCAAAATTTTACCGGTCGTATTTTTTGGAAGTTCATCAATGATTTCGAATTGCTTCGGCACTTTATATTTAGCCAGATGCTTACGTGTATAGGCGAATAAATCCTCTTCGGTCAGTGTCTGATCTTTCAACACAACATATGCGACCACTTTCTCGCCAAAATCTGTATCCGGCAGACCAAGCACTGCCGCTTCTACAATACCTGGATGGTCATACAGCACTTCTTCCACTTCGCGCGGGTACACGTTATAACCGCCGACAATGATCATATCTTTTTTACGGTCCACGATATAGAAATAACCTTCTTCGTCCACTCGGGCAAGATCCCCTGTGTACAGCCAACCGTCACGGATTGCAGCATTCGTCTCTTCGGGCATATTATAATAACCTTTCATGACATTCGGGCCGCGGACGATGAGTTCTCCAACTTCTCCCGGGGATACTTCATCTCCCAGTTCATTGACGACTTTATTTTCCACATTGAGGATGGACTGACCGATCGAGCCGGCCTTTCGTTCACGGTCCAGCGGATTGAAGCATGTCACTGGTGAAGCTTCAGATAATCCGTATCCTTCTGATATCCGCACTTTGAATTTTTCTTCGAAGTTATGAAGAAGTGCAACCGGCAGTGAAGCGCCTCCCGAGATAGCCAGGCGGATCGTTTCAAAGTCCTCAGTCTTACCCTCAGGGAACTGATACAGGAAATTGTACATCGTCGGAACACCGGCGAACACGGTCGCTTTTTGGGAACGGATAATATCAAACACATCGCCGGGACTGAATTTCGGTACAAGTAAAATTTCAGCACCCTTTAACAAGGGGGCATTCACGACGACAGTCAGCGCAAACACATGGAATACCGGAAGCGTGGCAACCACCCGGTCATCCGTTGCAATGTGCAGATAATCGCCCACGTCCCGTGCATTGGAGTACAGATTGCCGTGTGTGAGCATGGCTCCTTTCGGCTTACCTGTCGTACCGGATGTATAGAGAATCACAGCAGTATCATCCATATCCACTGCCGCTGGTTCTATGCCGCCGGAAGTTCCGCTCAGAAGAGCTGAAAACGCGTATGTTTTCTGAGCCACTTCAGCAGGAAGCGCTTTCAGTTTATCGCCGGTTGCAGGATCGGTTTCACAAATTATATATGCCTCTACATCTGGCAATGCAGCATGGGCTTTTTCAACAAGCGGCAGCAGGAGATCCAGGGCAATAACAGCTTTTGCTTCACTGTTTTTGACGATATAGGCAATCTCATCCGGTGTATAAATCGGATTGATCGGCACAGCAGTAGCACCAAGCCGCATGGTTGCATATAAAGCGATAAGAAAATGTGGTGTGTTACCAAGAAGAAAAGCGACATGATCGCCTTTTTTTACGCCGCGTTTTTCAAGTGCTGAAGCGAACCGGGCAACTGTCTGCTCAAATTCACCGTATGATGTTTCTTTCCCCTGAAAAAAATAAGCGATTTTTTGTGGCTGTTCTTCTGCAATTTCGCGGACCCGTGTCACTAGATTCATGCTCATCCCTCTTTCTATTGAATGAATACTCATTCATTATTATCGTTTTCATTATAGAATAAATGTTCAGACAAAACAACAGGCACTGAAAAATTTACGGTGCCTGTAAATGGACCAAGTATCGCCAGCGGATCAAATAAAAATAAAGAATCTGCAGAACTGTAAACGCAGCGAGAACAAGTGTCATCTCAAGAAAAATGGAAGAAGCGGCAAATTCATCCCACACTGTCTGCAAGGTGATAAACGCAAACACACTGTGAATCAGTGCAAGTGTCCATGGCAGAAAAAACTGCGGAACCAGCTGCCGGTTGACAATTTTAACAAGCTCTTTTTCTGTCATGCCCAGCCGGATTAGCAGTGCGTATTGTTTCCGGTCACGCTCCAATCCGGTATATAGCTTAAAGTAAATGAAACTGCCTGCTGCAAGCAGAAAAACAGCAGCGACGAGTACCCCGATGAACAGCAGGAGTGCAAATGACGATTTAAACCAACGGTAATTGAATCCCGGATTCTCAAAATAATAGCTCAGCGAGGCAGAATGCTGTATCTCACCGAGTTCCTGCATCTTTTCAAGCAGTACTTCACCGACTCCGGCCGTCTCTGTCCATTGATTCACATTGAATGCGTAATAGGTCAGTGCTACCGCTTTTTGCTGTCCTTCCGGCGGCTCATCCACTGCCAAATAATCAAAGTCCGACAGCACTAGTGCGGTGGGGCTGAGTGTATGTGCCGGAAACAGTAAATTCGGGTATGCCGCCTGCATCTGCACGGTGACTCCGCTTTCCGTTAAATTGACTGCAGTCCCGTCGGTCAGGTGCTGTTGTATATCTTCTGCTCCGGCCAGCAGCACACTTTCGCCCTTTGCCAGTTCAACAGCAGGAAATCCAAGTGTCCGGGCCAGCGCATTGAATTCGGATTCCTTCAGTAAATCCACTGTGCTCCCCGTCTGTTCGATGGTCTGTCTTTTGATTGTCAATGGCACCAGTTGATAGCCGAGCTGTTCTTCTGCAAGTTCCTGTTCAAGATAAGCAATATGCGTTTCCGCCACTTTTTCGTTCCCATATGACATATACAGCAGGCCAAGCGGATTCAGCTGCCGGAAATCTCCCGTATAGGACATAAAGGAGGCCAGCGTTCCGACTGTCAGAAAAGCAACTGTGGAAACAATGGTTACCAGAAAGAACATATGAGCGCTTTCCTTCAGTTTAACGGCGGATTCTGCAATTGAAATCAGACGGGTCCGGTGCCAGTAAGCAGTCTTGCGATTTTGGTACAAGGCTAAAATCCAGTGGACTGTATGGGTGAAAAACAGATAAGTGCCGACAGTGGCAAGCGGCACGATAACCATTGTCATAATAGAGACGGAACCATCCTGGACAACAGAAGCAAGAATGTACGACATACCCAACAACACAATCCCGCCTACTGCCAGAGGCGATGAATAGCTGCCTGCTCTTCTGCCATTCCAGTCACCGCGCAATAGATCCGTTATTTCGCGCGTGCGGATAAAAAACATGCTGATTATGGAAATAAGCACAAATAAGCTGAAGAACGAGAGGAAAGTCAGTGCAAACGGTTTCCATGACACATAGAGCGGCAGATTGTCCATCGCCATCAATTCCCGGCCGATCATGAGAAAAAACTTGGAAAACGCAAAACCGAATAATGTGCCTGCAAGTATTGACACAGAACCGATAATCATTGTTTCCAGAAATATCAGCCGGCCTAATTGGCCTTTCGTCATCCCCAATTGCATGAGCAGGCCGAATTCCTTGGACCGCGCCTGCAGAAACGCCCCCATTGAATACAGCAGAAAAAACAGCGTGAACACATACAGCACAAGCTCTGCGATGAACATGCCGCGAACAGCCAGCTGTTCCAGTCCCTGTCCATTGAACAGCGGATGGAAGATGAAAATCGAATACACGAAAAACACCATGACTGAAAAGACGCTCGCAAGGAAAAAGGCGGCATAGCTCCGCCTGCTTCTCAGCACATTACGAAAGGCGAATTGCTGAAAGGTCATTGACATTGCCTCCAAGCAGCGACAGTACGTTCAGCACACGCTGATAAAATGTCTGCCGCCGGTCATCCCGGTAGATCTCATTGAAAAATTCGCCATCTTTGATGAACAGCACCCGGTCACAATAGCTGGCAGTCACGGGGTCATGGGTCACCATGATAATGGTGGCCCCCCGTTCCCTGCTTGCGCCTGACAGCAATTCAAGTACATCCCGGGAAGCTTTGGAATCCAGGTTGCCGGTTGGTTCATCCGCCAGAATAAGGGAAGGTTCATGAATCAGTGCGCGGCCGATCGCCGTCCGCTGCGCTTCCCCGCCTGAGATTTCATTCGGCCGCTTATGGAGAATACCGGTCAGGTTCAATTTGCCTGCCACTTCCAGTACCCGTTTGGCCATGCGGTCAACCGGCACATTATCGAGCGTCAGCGGCAGCACCAGATTTTCTTCCACCGTCAGCATCTCCAGTAATCCGAAATCCTGGAATACAAATCCAAGTTCTCTCCGTCGGAACAATGCCAATTCATTTTTCGACAGCTGATGCGGATTGGTTGGACCGATCTGCACACTTCCGCCCGTCAAGGAATCGACCGTTGAAATGACATTGAGAAGAGTGGTTTTTCCGCTTCCTGACGGGCCCATGATTGCCAGAAACTCTCCGTGTTCCACTTCGAAGCTCAGTTGATTGAGCGCCCGGTGAGTCACTTTTCCTTCATATACTTTTGTCACGTCTTCAATTTTTAGAAGCGCCATATGTTTCACTCCTTGCTTGCCTGCTCCTGCTGATGAAACAACACAGAAATTGCTGTCCCTTCACCCGGAGATGAACTGATATCAAGCTGATGTCCAAGTTTTTTACATACTTCATCTGCCAAGTACAGCCCCATGCCTGTTGATTCACCTGTTTTTCGGCCGTTTTCTCCTGTAAAAAAAGGCCGGCGGATCCGCGCCAGATCTGAAGCTGGAATGCCGATCCCCTCGTCTTTCACTGTCAGCAGGATATCCCCCTCCCTGCAGTTGGCAGTGACGAATACTTTCCGTTCAGGTTCGAATGTATACTTAACCGCATTTGTCAAAAATTGGCCGATCGTGAATTTCATCCATTTGCGGTCCGTTGTTACGATGAAATCCGCCGGCACATCAATCACCGGATACACCCGCTTTGAAATAAACAGCCGCTTGTTTTCTGATATGGTCTCCTGTACAAGCGCCTGGAGCTGGACTTGGTCAATCTGCATATCTTCTTCAAATGTTTCTATCCTCGCGTTCATCAGGACAGTTTCCAGGCCGGCTTTCATCCGGTCCAGCTCTTCCCGCATGCTGCGTTTATCGAGCTCGCCCTCTTCCTGCAGCAGCATTTCCAGAACAGCCAGCGGCGTTTTCATCTGGTGCACCCATTGATTCATAAAGCGGATTTGTCGGCTCTGGGTGGCATACAGCGCCTGCACTTCATCTTGATATAGCTTGTACAGATCGTGTAAATATCGCTCAGCCTCCAGAAATTCCGGTGTTTTCGCATTTCGCTCCAGTGCTTTTTCCATTGTATCCGGTTTATGAAGCACCCGTTTGTAGAAAGTGTATCGCCGGACGAACTTTGCCAGCAGAAATGTGGCAATCAGAACAGTGCTGATGATGAAAACATAACTGAATGTATCGGCGCGGCGGAATCCATCCAGCCAGAACAGGAGCAGGATGAACACAACAAGGAGAAATTCGAAAATGATAAAAGCTGCATGTTCCCGAAAAAACAGCCGGATCATTACACTTCCCTCTCATCCAGCGCAAAGCGGTACCCGGCCCCGCGTACTGTTTCAATCGTGGACTGGACATCATAATCCATCAGCTTTTTGCGTACGCGTGTCATATTGACATTCAGCGTATTCTCATCAACAAACGCCTGATCATCCCATAGTTCCTCCAGCAACTGTTCACGTGACACCACTTTCGGATGTTGCTTCATCAGCAACTCAAGAATCGCGCATTCTTTCTTCTGAAGCGGGATTACACGAGAAGCCGCATGGAGTTCCATCCGTTCCAGGTATAATGTCAATTTCCCGACCTGTACAGCCCGTTCCTCCTGCTTGGGTGCATACTCGCCATATGCCCGTCGCAAATAGCTTCTTATCTTCGCAAGGACGATTTCGTAATGGAAAGGTTTCGTAATGAAATCATCGCCGCCATTCTCCAGTGCAAATACTTGGTCCATATCACCGGACCTGGCGGAAATGAACAGAATCGGGCATGTGGTTTCCTGCCGAAGCTGCCGGCACCAGTAATAGCCGTCATAGGACGGAAGATTGATATCCAGTAATATAAGATGCGGCTGGAATGCTGCAGCTTCTCCCAGGATTTCATCAAAATCCTTTGCCGCTTTCACTTCGTAATGGTATTTGCGCAGTGTCGCTGCCAACAGGTCAGCGATTTTAGGGTCATCTTCCACTATAAAAATACGGTGTGCCACTATGCCCTCTCCTCCTTTCCTGCTGCCCTTATTGTAGCAAAAGAGCCTGCATTTCTGCAGGCTCTTCAGAAAATCTTAATAAATCAGGTTCACGAATTCCTCTTTCGTAATGCCGCCAAGAAGCGCTGGAATATCCAGCCCCTCCAATGCATCCGATAAGGCCGCACGTTCATACTTTGTACCGGCCAGTGCCTGTTCCACTTCACCGATATCCCCAAGTCCGAAAAAGTCGCCATAAATATGCGCTTCTTTCACTGTTCCATTTTCCACCTGCAGCCGGACATCAATACCGCCGACCGGGAAGCGGTTGGAATGACGGACATTGAATTTTGGGGATTTGCCGAAATTCCAATCCCAATTGCCATAGCGCTCTTCTGATAACTTGCGAATATTATCCCAATCTTCATCAGACAGCTCCCAGTACTTTACATTCGCTTCTCCTTCAAAAATGGAATGCAGAATATACTTGCGGAACTCTTCGATTGTCAGCGGTTTCTCCAGAAACTCTGAAATATTCGCGACCCGGCTTCTGACCGATTTAATTCCCTTGGACTCGATTTTATCCTTACTTACTTTCAGGGCATTCACGACTTCCCCGATTTCAGTATCCAGCATCAATGTGCCATGACTGAACATACGGCCCTGCGTCGAGAACTGTGCATTTCCTGAAATTTTACGCCCTTCCACCACTAAGTCGTTACGGCCGGACAATTCCGCGTTTACTCCTAATGATTGCAGCGCATCGACGATCGGACCGGTGAATTTCCGGAAATTGCGGAAACTGTCGCCATCGTCTTTCGTGATGAAGCTGTAATTGAGATTGCCGAGATCATGATAGACGGCACCGCCGCCGGATAACCTGCGAACGATGTGGATACCGTTCGCATCCACGTATTCTGTATTGATCTCTTCTACTGTATTTTGATTCTTTCCGATAATGATCGATGGTCCATTGATATAGAACAGAAAATAGGAATCTTTCTCTACGTCCCCTTTTCTGAGCACATACTCTTCGATCGCCAGGTTAATACGGGGATCTGTTATACCTTTATTGTCAACAAAATACACAGTATCACTTCCTTTGCTTATAGTTCCATTCTTTATTTTAACGGAAATACGAAATAGTTGCATACTTTGGGTTGACATCGAGCAACTGTTATAATACAATTCATTTAATCAACACAGTGCTAATACAAAGGAGTGGATCAAACATGGAAAACGTCATCGAATTTTTCAAAAACCTGCCTCCTAAACAATGTGCATCCTGTGGCCAAGCGATCGAAGAACAGCATGAATGCTACGGCAATGAATGCGATTCATGCAATAAAGTATAAGCCTATAACCAGACACTGACAGCCGGAACCGTAACAGGGTTTCGGTTTTTTGTATGTGTTGACTTTTATATATAAAAAACCGGACCAATTTCTGGTCCGGTTTCTCTTATGCAGCTGGAATCACCAAGTAATAGATGCTCGCCATGAAAATGAATGCCAGCGCCACTGCAATATAAGCTTTTTTTGCATCGAATTTTTCAACAATCATAATGATTTTCACACTGATGAGATACATCCAAACGAGACTGATCACCAGCAGTACCAAGTACAATGGATTTTCAAGACCTGTTCCGCTCAGAAAAGGTACACCGAGCATGCCCGGAATCAGAATGACCGGAACTGCCAGACTGATCTGCCGAAGCAGTCCCTTGCCTCCAAGTCCCTTCGCACTCGCCCACAGCAAAAGAGAGAACCCTACCTTGGTCAGCCAGGCAGTCAATATGCCAAATACAATAAAAATGAACGGGACCAGAACATTCTGAAGCAGCTGCGAGTCAAAACTTTCCACGTAAGCAGCATTGGACATAATGGATATTGCCCCATATCCGATGCCCGCTGCAATCAGAATGATACGGCTGATTCGTTTCGTGTTCGATGCGCTAAGGAATGCCTGAAAAGACTGTTCATCTAGTGCTACCATTCTCCCGACCATTTTGATCCCCCCTACCGCCCCGTCACATATTCCAAGGCATCAATGCCCACACAGCAACAGCCGTACATGCGACGACCGTGATGCCGGCACCGATTTTACTGCTGTAGCGGTATGACTGGACATCGGTCCAGCCGTGGATCCGCTCCACTAACTCGGTATCCGCCTGTGTCGTCAGCTTATTAGACAATGACGGCATCCGGTTTGTTATATACGAAACCACGATCAGGAGAATGAAACTGATCGGTACGGCGAGCATGGCCCCGGATAAGCCGAGTCCGTCTGTCAGTGCATGGCCGGTCAGTACAATGTTCGGGAAGACGAATGGTGAAACGATGATATACAGCAGACCGCCGACGACCGCGGCTGCCATGGCACCGAATTTATTGGCTTCCTTCCACCATACGCCAACGATGATAAGCGGCGCATTCGTCACGCCTGCCAGACCAAAAGCCCAGAGAATGCTGACTACCAAAAAGGCAGGCGGTTCAATCGCCAGCAAAATGCTCGCAACCCCTCCGAAAAAGATTGCCGCATAACCGAGACGAAGACTTGCCTTCTGTGAGATATCCGGTTTCAGTGTCGATACGATATCCTGAGAGAGAAGAGCTCCGATTGCCAGCAAGTTCCCACTCAACGTAGACAGACCAGCGGAAATCGCTCCGGCGATAACGAGAGCTGTCACCCATTCCGGGTTATAGACAAGGTTCAGGATGATTGTCAGTTTATCAGCGTCGGCAGGTGCCACTGTCAGCCCTTGCGTCGCTGTTGCGAACACACCCACAAATCCCATTGCATAAGTTGCCGAGAAAACCAGGCCCAGAATAAAAGCGAACCAGACCATAGCTGAGCGGGCGCTTTTCAGGCTTGAAGCCGTATACACACGCATCGCCAAGTGAGGCAGACCGAGCGCTCCGATTGTCAGTGCTGGAATGATGGAGAAATACCATTTAGGCGAGAACTGATAGTCGAAGAATGTCGGCATGGCTTCCATCATTGCCGGCACCATATCCGCATAGAACAATGGCGGGAAAAACCAGCCTGTTCCTCCTACCGCCTTCATGATCGCTGCCAGCGGCACAATGAACATCAGCGCTATGATAAACATTTGGATAGCGGCATTTTTCGTAGCACCGGCCATTCCGCCGATTGTAATATAACCGACAATGAGCAATCCTCCAACGATCAGCCCGGTCATATACGGGATACCCAGCAACGTTTCAAATGTCACCGCAATCCCAATCATTTGGCCAAGTGCATACATGATGGAAACAAGAATCATAAATAGTGCAGCAATAATTGATGCCGAAACCCCATAGCGGTCACGGATGAAGTGAGTAGGTGAGAAAGCGCCCATCCGGCGCAGGCTTGTTCCGTAAATAATTGTGATCAGCGGAATGGCTAGGATCAGCTGAATCCACAACAGGATGAACGGCACCTGCAATTGCAGAATCAGTGCAGTGATTCCCAGGAATGTCGCCAAACTCATGTAGGTGGCCGCCATTGCGAGTCCGTTCGTCGCTGCCCCTACGTTGGCGCCCCCGACATACAAATCTTTCGCTGAAGCACTTTTCCGGTTAGCTAAAAATCCAACAACATAAAATAATAAGAAAGTAAGGCCAACAACAACAAGTCCTATAACCGGATTAGATAACTGCCAGTTTTCACCGTTCATTTCTTACACCCCTTTCACTTCTTCACCGGCAGCTGTCACTGTTCCAGTTGGTTCGTGCTGTCTGAGTGGCACAGGTTCTGAAGTAAAAATCCGCCCTTCATTCTCCGCTTCGATTTCATCATCGATTTTGTTTCCGATCCGGCCAGCGACAATGGTCAAAAAGAACACCCCGAACCAGCCCATCAGGATTGGAACTATATACATGACAGGAAACCCAAACAGCATTGCATCAACAGGGAAAATCGAAAACAACAGTCCCACATTCCCCACCAGCACAAATGCGACTGTCATCCAAATCGTAAACTGAACTTCTTTCTTGTACGCTTTCATGACATTCCTCCTTTTCAATTCCCATGGCCAGAAGCATCCGTTATTGCCTTTCTGCATTCTGAGCAAGCGCTCAGTTTCACCCCACACCTCCACAAAGACGACTGCAATAAAATAACGCTTTAATTGTAACCGCTTCCAAACCGCTTCGTCAATACAGTTTTTTTAAAATTCTAATAATTATTTCAGGAAAACAACTGGCTCATGAGAAATAAAAAAACCGGTCCCTGTTTCAGACCGGTCTCCGCTTTATTCTTCTAAATGATTTTCCATATTTTCCATTGCACTTCCGGTTTCATTACCATCTGATTCGATGGATTCTGAATCCGGATTGCCGACTGTGATTTCCTGTTGCGGCATTATATGAAGACCTCGTGCGCTGGTATGTGCCTGTATAAAATAAAGCCCTTTTTCCTCAAAAACACGTGAAGCTTCGTAAATTCCATTCTCCGTATGGATGCCTTCAATCATCTCACCCTGTTCCCGGCGGCCGGATTTCCAAACTTCAAACATGACTTCATCGGCATCAGCCACTGCTTCTGTTCCCTGCACCACTTCGGCGGCAAGCCGAACTTCATCGCCGGGCTCAGCTGTTTCGGAAGTTATGATTTCAACAGTGATCATTTCCAGTGTACCTTCAGCATCAACTTGTTCTTCGGGGCTGTTATGCCCAGCTTCTTCTGCTCCACAACCAGCTGTTGTCATAACAGCTATAAGTCCCAGCCCCATCCACACTTTCCTCATGAATTGCCCATCCTTTCCATTACAGCCGGTCCATCAGCTGGCGGGCGGCTGTTCTTCCCTGGGCCACGCAATCGGGAATCCCAACGCCGCCGTAAGAGCTGCCGGCCAGTTCGATCATTGGAAACATTGCATGAAGTTCAGCCTTCGCCTTCGCAACCTGTTCCATATGGCCGACTGCGTATTGCGGCATGGCATTCGGAAAGCGGGATACAATCATGAATTCCGGTTCTCTGCTGATCTTCATCGTTTTCTGCAAGTCTTCGAGCACCGCTTTTTCAATTTCCGAATCTGACAGGTCGACAATCATTTCATTGCCGCGCCGGCCGACATATGCTCTGAACAAGGTGAACCCTTCCGGTGTACTGTGCGGCCACTTTCGGCTCGTCCACGTACAGGCTGTGATAGCCGAATCACTGTGACGGGATACCACAAAGCCGGTTCCATCCAATGGCTGCTGAATGGCATCTGCCCGAAACGCCAGTGAAATGGATGCAATGGTAGCGGAAGGCATGTCCGTAAGACTCTCAAGAAGTCCAAATGACTGGAAAAGCTGCCGTGCTGCAAAATGCGGCACAGCCAGCACCACAGCATCTGCTTCAATGACTGATTTATTATTCAAGGATAATGACACTCCGGTCTCTGTCTGACTGATGTGTTCAGCTTTTACCCCTTTTAAAATCGCGGCATCTGACAGTGCTGCTTCCAGCTTACGCACAACCGTACTGAGTCCGCCCCGGAATGTATGATATATGCCTTCCCCCGGATTAAGCGGCTGCGGACCGGCATGTGAGATGGATTTTCTTATGCCGAATATCAGGCTTCTGTGCTCTCGCTCCAATTGACGAAACTGCGGAAATGTCGCTTCCAGGCTCAGCCGGTCGATATCCCCGGCATAAATGCCTGACAGCAGCGGCTCAATAAGGTTATCGACGATCTCCCTGCCGAAACGCCGGCGGAAGAACGTGCCGACGGACTGATCGCCGGATTCTGCCGACTTCGGAAGCACCAAATCGGCTGCCGCCCGCATTTTCCCGCTCCATGATAAAAGATTGCTTGTCAGAAACGGAGTGAAATCCCCCGGTACGCCGAGCCGCCCGGCACCGGATGAAGCTCTTCACCTGCCAAAACAAAGGTCTGTCCTGCTGAACTTCTGATGAGTTCGCTTTCCAGTCCTAATTCTTTCACCAGCGTTCGCATGCTGTCCTTCCGTGCTAAAAATGCATCCGGCCCCCGCTCTATGATAAACCCGTCCCGTTTTATAGTCTGGATTTTACCGCCGAGCCGATGCGCCGCTTCAATCAGCGTCAGTTCAAGCGAGATGCCTCTCTCCCGCGCTTCCTTCTGCAGATAAAAAGCTGTCGAAAGACCGGTAATACCACCGCCGATTACTGTTACTTTCCGCATTGTTTCCGTCACTGTTTATCACACTTCCGTTATGAACTCACTCGCTGCCGAGTTTTTTCAGGACTGCATCCGCCATGGCATCGATAAAAAGAGGATCCGTGTTTGGCATCGCCGGCCGGTAATAGTCAGCCCCAACATCGTCACAGACCACCTTACATTCATAATCATTGTCATACAATACTTCCAGATGGTCTGCGACAAAGCCAACTGGGGTGTAAATGAACGCTGTGTATCCTTCATGTTCGAATAAGTCCCGTGTTAAATCCTGTACATCCGGACCAAGCCACGGTTCAGGTGTCTGTCCGGCACTCTGCCAGCCGACCACCACATTTTTCGCACCGGACTGCTCTGCAACCAGGCGGGCTGTTTCATGCAATTGTTCCGGATACGGATCACCAGCCTGGGTGATTTTTTCAGGCAGTGAATGAGCCGAAACCACCAGGCAAGTTTTCCTTTTTGCTTCTTCCGACATGGGATCAAGAATTTCTTTTACTTTTGAGCTCCAGTACTGGATGAATTTCGGCTCATCATACCAGCTTTCCACAGATACGATATGCGGCCCGCCCAATTTTGCAGCTGCTTCTTTTGCACGTCCGTTATAAGATTTAATCGAAAATGTAGAAAAATGCGGGGCAAGTACAATCGATACTGCTTCCTGAATCCCGTCACGATGCATCGCTTCTACTGCATCTTCTACGAATGGTTCAATATGCTTCAATCCAAAATACACCTTAAATTCAACTTCATCCTGCACTTCGTTCAACCGGGCGCACAGCGCTTCTCCCTGTTGTTTTGTGATTGCTGCAAGCGGAGAGATGCCCCCGATCGCTTCATAGCGCGAGCGAAGATCATCGATGCTTTCCTGGCTTGGCTTTCTGCCATGCCGGATATGCGTATAATAGCGTTCTATATCATCTTCGGTATATGGCGTGCCATAAGCCATCACCAACAAGCCCATTGTTTTTTTCATCATCCGTCACCTCATATCAGTTTAAGAATTCGCTTTATGTTTTGCACTGTATTCATGTACAAATGCAGTCAGCCGTTTCAGGGTATCCGGATTCACTTCCGGGAATACGCCATGGCCAAGATTGAAAATATAACCGTCCGTCTCCAAACCCTGGTCAAGAATCGCTTTTGCCCGTTCTTCAATCACCGGCCAGTCAGCCAGCAGATAGGAAGGATCAAAATTACCCTGCACAGTCTTTGTCATGCCCATTTCCCGCGCTTCGCGAATCGGCAGCCGCCAGTCAAGGCCGACAACATCCACCGGCAGATCATGCCATTCCAGTGCCAGATGGCTCGCACCGACACCGAAAATCGTCAGCGGCACTCCTTCTTCCCGGAGCTCGCGGAAAATCCGGTCCATAACCGGTTTGATAAAAATACGATAGTCTTCTTTATTCAGCGCTCCCACCCACGAATCAAACACTTGAATCGCTTTCGCACCAGCCTGAATCTGTGCTTTCATATATGGAATGATTGTATCCGCCAGCTTATCCATCAGTGCGAACCATGTCTCAGGCTCTGAGACCATCAATGCTTTCGTTTTATTGTAGCTGCGGGATGGTCCGCCTTCAATCATGTAACTCGCTAACGTAAACGGTGCGCCGGCAAAGCCGATCAGTGGCACATTCAGCTGTTCCCGGGTCAAGAGCCGGATGGTCTCAAGCACATACGGCACGTCTTGTTCCGGATGGATTTCGCCCAACTTTGCTACATCTGCAGCTGAACGGATCGGATTCGAAATGACAGGTCCGACGCCAGCCTTAATTTCGACATCCACACCGATTGCAGGGAGCGGCGTCACGATATCCTTATACAAAATTGCTGCGTCGACATTATATTGGTCAACCGGCAGCTTTGTTACATACGCGCACAGCTCTGGCTGTTTCGTAATTTCTTCAAGAGAGTACTTCTCTTTCAATTTTCGGTATTCCGGCTGCGAACGCCCTGCCTGCCGCATGAACCAGACCGGTACATGATCAGTTTTCTGTCCCCGGGCTGCACGCAGATAAGTGTCATTAAACTCCTGTGGCATAAATCAGTCTTCCCTTCTATGTTCAGTTCCGTTCTATATTCGCTTACACTATAGACGCTCCATTCTACATTGTATAGGGACGGAACTGAAATGTCATAAAAAAGACGTTTCCTGATTCACGGTTTCGTCATAGATTGTTTTGCCGGTTTCGTTTCCGGGAAGTTTATAATAGAGAAGAACAGATACGAAGAGGATAGAAGGAGGCGTTTTGGTTGAATCTTTACATGACCACAGGCACATATGAGTATATGCAGAAGCTCCGTGAGAAGCACGCAGACGAAACAATGGTCGTCATGCAGGGCGAAAATACGACACTCGTGCTCCACGAGACGGAGAAAAAAACGAAATTTGCCACTCCGCGCCGTTTTGAAGTAATCAGCAGCGTGGGTGAATTGAAGGAAAAAGGCTTTTTTGTCTTCAATAATATCCCGGTGACCGATGAAGGCCGTCCGATTTTCGAACATCGCTTCACCAACCGGGCCGGAGCAGTTGAAAATGAACCCGGGTTTATTGCCTTCCGTTTACTCCGGCCGGTGAAATCCGATACGTATGTTGTCCTAACAGAGTGGGAAGCCCCCATCTTTTTTGAAAAATGGAAGCAATCACAGGCATACAAGGAGGCCCATGCTCAGCGTGATTCGGGAAGCGGACTGAAAAGCCAGGAAATTTTCTCCGGTTCGTCATACGTCACGACATACTGGGCTAAACCGGACGATGAATAATCAATGCCAGCCTCCCGTTGAAATAACGGGAGGCTTTCCATACTGAAAGGAGTTTAGCCGATGGTTTTTGTTTATTTTATCCTCGCAGCGGCAGTGACGGTTTTTGCTGCCATCAAATTATCTTCTTATGCTGACGTAATTAGTGAGAAGTCGGCCCTCGGTGGCATGATGGTCGGCACACTTCTCCTCGCAGGCGCCACATCCCTCCCGGAAGTGACAACGAGCATATCAGCCGGCATAATCGGCAATGCTGATATCGCTGTCGGTAATGTATTCGGGTCGAATTTATTCAATTTATTTATCTTAGCAGTTTTTGATATTGCTTACCGGAGGCGCAAGCTTCTTGAACAGGCAAGCTATGCACATACATACACAGCCTTGCTTGGCCTTTTCCTGACCGTACTTGCGCTTACAGCATTATATCTCGAAATCGACGCCTCTATTTTTGGTGTTGGCATTGATACAATAATCATTCTGCTGTTCTATGCCATCGGTATGGCAGTAATCAGCAGACTGCCGAGTCCGCCCCTGGAACCTGCGGAACCGGCATCTGCTCCTGATTCACCCGTGCGTGCGCAATCCATGCTGTCCATTCGGCAGGCAGGCATCCGCTTTGCACTTGCGGCACTTCTGATCATGGCAGCCGGTACTGCCTTGTCTGTGCTGGGTGACCGGATTGCGGTTGTAACAGGACTTGGTTCAAGCTTTGTCGGCAGCTTCCTGATTGCTGCGACGACTTCACTTCCTGAAGCCGTCTCAGTCTTCATTGCCCTGCGGCTGAACAATGCTAATCTTGCTGTCGGTTCTATTTTAGGCAGTAATATTTTCAACATGGTGATCTTAGCAGTTGCGGATCTTTCTTATCGGGATGGCGCTGTATTGTCAGCGGCATCCGGTGCGCATGTTATTATCGCATCCGGTGTAATCGCCATGGCTCTTCTTGTGCTGTATATGCTCCGCAGGGGGAAAACCGGTTCATTGGCGACATATACAGCTCCGGCCATTCTGATTTTGCTTGTGTACTTCACCGCTTCTTATTTGAATTTCATCTATTGAAAAAAAGAGCGCCTCCGCTCTTTTTTTATGCTACTCTAAAGAAGTACAAGAATTCTGACTTTAGAGGTGTTGCATATGTTGAATGAGTTATACAAAAAGCTGGATAGCCGATTTAATGATATGGTGGAAATCCGCCGCTATCTGCACATGAATCCGGAACCTTCTTTCAAAGAGACGAAAACAGCCAAGTACATCGCTGATTTTTATCGGGATCTCGGCGTGGAGGTGCGTACGAATGTCGGCGGCAATGGTGTAGTTGCTACTGTCCGCGGCGGCAAGCCAGGTAAAACGGTTGCGCTTCGCGCTGATTTCGATGCACTGCCGATTCACGATGAAAAAGATTGTGAGTATAAATCAACAGTGGAAGGCGTCATGCATGCCTGCGGACATGATGGGCATACAGCGACGCTCCTGACACTTGGCAAGACCCTTCATGAACTGAAAGATGAACTGCCGGGCACGTATGTCCTTATTCATCAGCACGCTGAAGAATACCAGCCGGGCGGCGCAATTTCTATGATCGAAGATGGCTGTCTCGACGGTGTGGACGTCATTTTCGGCACTCATCTGTGGTCGACGAAACCCTTCAGGCAAATTGAGTACCGGGTTGGGCCGATCATGGCTGCAGCTGATCGCTTTGAGATCAAAGTAAAAGGCCGGGGCGGCCATGGCGCGATGCCGCATGAAACGAAAGATGCGGTCGCCATTGGTGCTCAGCTTGTCACTGCTTTGCAGCAAATTGTATCCCGGCGGGTTGATCCTTTAGAACCGGCCGTGCTGTCAATCGGTACGTTTAAAGCGGAAAATTCCTTCAATATCATCGCAGATGAGGCTCAGCTTCATGGAACAGTCCGGACGTTCAGTGAAGAGACCCGTACGCTGATCGAACAGGAAATGGGCCGGATCATCCGGGGAACAGCTGAAGCTGCAAACTGTGAGATTGAATTCGATTTTGTCCGCGGCTATCCGACTGTGGATAACCATGAAAATGAGACGATGTATTTGAAAGAGACAGCCGAGCAGGTACCCGGCGTTGATGCCGTGGCTGAAAGTGCACCTCAAATGGGCGGTGAAGATTTCGCTTATTACATGCAGCATGTTCCGGGAAGCTTCTTCTTCACCGGCGCCATGCTTGAAGACGAGAAGCGGGTCTATCCCCATCACCACCCCCGCTTCGATTTCGACGAACGGGCAATGGTCCTTGCCGCCAAGACACTCGGGGCTGCCGCAATCGGCGTTCACGACAAATAAGAGAAAAAGGACCGGCTCAGAAATGAGTCGGTCCTCTTTTTGATCGGTTTATAAGTTTTTCACCAGGTTCGCCATTTCAATCGCATTGGCTGCCGCTTCCCAACCTTTGTTGCCGGCTTTTGTGCCTGCCCGCTCAATCGCCTGTTCGATGGAATCGGTCGTCAGCACACCGAAAATGACAGGAATACCTGACTGGTCGGCTGCACGGGATACGCCTTTCGCTGCTTCACTGCACACGTAATCGAAGTGAGGAGTCGCGCCGCGAATAACGGTCCCGAGTGTGATCACTGCATCATACTTGCCGCTCATCGCCATTTTCTTTGCCACGAGGGGAATTTCAAACGCCCCCGGCACCCAGGCGACCGATACATTCTCTTCTTCCACTCCGTGCCGCCGAAGCGCATCTTCCGCACCACTCAATAACTTGCTTGTAATAAATTCATTGAACCGCCCGACGACAATGCCGATTCGCAGTCCCTGTCCATTCAAAAATCCTTCAAAATGAGTAGCCATGTTCTGTCTCCTTTACAAGTTGAGCAAGTGGCCCAGCTTGGATTTTTTTGTCTTCATATATGCTTCGTTGTCTTCTGTTGCAGGTGTTTCCAATGCGACCCGCTCGGTCACTTCCAGTCCATAACCGCCAATCCCTGCAATCTTACGCGGGTTATTCGTCAAAAGCCGCATCTTCCGGATACCCAAATCGCGAAGGATTTGTGCACCGATGCCATAATCGCGAAGATCATCCGCAAAACCGAGCTGGCGGTTCGCTTCCACTGTATCGTACCCTTCCGCCTGCAGTTTATATGCTTTCAGCTTATTGATCAGCCCGATACCGCGGCCTTCCTGACGCATATACAGCAGTACACCATTATCCGCCGCTTCAATCTGCTTCATCGCCGCATGGAGCTGGGGACCGCAATCACATTTATATGAGCCGAATACATCACCCGTCAGGCATTCGGAATGCACACGTACAAGGACCGGTTCTTCCGGATTGATATCTCCTTTAATCAGCGCCACATGATCCTGTCCGGTCAACACTTCAGTATAACCCGCGACCCGAAATTCCCCGTAGCTTGTCGGCAGTGTAATTTCGACTTCTTTTGAAATCAGCCGTTCGTTTTTCTGTTTATAGGCAATCAGTTCCTGAATCGTCAAAATCCCCATCCCGAGCCGCTCTGCCACTTTCTGAAGATCACCGACCCGTGCCATGCTTCCGTCCGGGTTCATGATTTCACAAATGACGCCGGCCGGTGCTGCACCTGCGAGCCGCGCCAAGTCAACTGCCGCTTCCGTGTGACCAGCCCGACGGAGGACACCGCCTTCTTTGGCGATCAACGGAAAAATATGGCCTGGCCGCTTGAAGTCCGCAGCTTTCGCGTCTGCATCCAGCATGCGCAAAATCGTATGGGAACGTTCGAATGCACTGATACCGGTTGTAGTGTCCCGGTGATCAATACTGATGGTGAAAGCAGTCCCATGGTGATCGGTGTTCCGATCGGTCATTGGATCCAGCTGAAGCCGGTCTGCGATCTCCTTGGCAACCGGCACACAGATAAGCCCTCTGCCTTCTGTTGCCATCAGGTTGACAATTTCCGGTGATGCCTGTTCAGCAAGCGCAACAAAATCCCCTTCATTCTCCCGGTCTTCATCGTCAATGACGATAACTGCTTTGCCTGCTTTTAAATCCCGGACCGCTTCCTCTGTTGAATAAAACATATGGTACCCTCCTGTCAAAATCCATGTTCCGCTAAATAACTCCGTGTAATGCCCGGCTGCGCCGACATTGTCCGTTCCGTGTACTTTGCAAGCAAATCACATTCGATGTTCACGGAATCACCGATTCCTTTTCCACCAAGAAGGGAATCCTCCTGGGTCGTAGGAATCAGCGAGATCGCAATGGAATTCCGGCCGACGTCAAACACAGTCAGTGACGTGCCATCCACCGCCACAGAACCTTTTACGATCATATATTTCATCAGATCAGCACCAAGTTCGATTGTTTTTGTTATAGCGTTCGACTCGGCTTTAACTGCCCGAATCGTTCCGACGCCATCGATATGGCCATTCACGAAATGACCGCCGAATCGGCCATTTGCGGCCATCGCCCGCTCCAGATTCACACGGGAACCGGTCCGCAGGTTGTTCATGGTCGTCGATTTCACCGTTTCCGGAATGACGTCTGCTGTAAAATGGGCTTTGCCGAACTCTGATACGGTCAGGCAGACGCCATTCACCGCAATGCTGTCTCCCCGTTTCACATCTTCGAGAACGACCGAGCAGGCAATGGTCAATTCCAGCGCCTGCGGTTTGCGCCGGATTGCTGAAACGTGGCCGATTTCTTCTATAATACCGGTGAACATTCAGTCAGCCTCCTTAAATATGGCACGGATACGGATATCTGACCCGAGTTGGTCAACGTCTGTAATCTCCAGTTTGAGACTGTCCGCCATATCCGCCCGCCGGTTGCTGGTGAAAACAGACGGCCCGTTACCGATCAGCTTCGGCGCCTGGTACAGATACAGTTCCTGAACAAGCCCTTGTTCAATAAAGCTTGAATGTACCGCAGGTCCGCCTTCCACAAGGAGGGTCATGATGCCACGGGTGTACAGATCCCGGAGCACTTCCTGCAGAAACGACACAGAATCCGGCAGGCGGATCACTTCAACATGTTTCCTGTACTGAACGTCAGGAGCATCTTCCTGACAATAAATCAATGTCCCGGCAGCAGGATCTGCTGTAACCGGGGTATCGGCCGGTGTGCGAAGGTGCCGGTCGAGAATAACGCGAATTGGATTCTTTCCACCATGGGGCAAACGGGTGGTGAGGAAAGGTTGATCATGAAGTACCGTATTGACACCGACTAAAATGGCATCATGGATATGGCGGAGCCGATGGACATCTTCTCTTGCTTCCTCGGAAGTAATCCATTTGCTGCTTCCTGCCTCGGTTGCCATGCGACCGTCCAAGGTAACCGCCGATTTCAGCGTGACATACGGCATTTGATGGGTGATGGAATGAAAAAATGCTTGATTCATCTGCGCTGCTTCCTGTTTCAGTAAACCAGTGATCACTTCAATGCCGGCCTCTTCAAGAAGCTTTACGCCTCTTCCGGAGACAAGCGGATTCGGATCAAGCGTCGCGATAAATACACGCGCTACTCCCGAATCGATGATCTTCAGTGCACAAGGCGGTGTTTTGCCGTAATGTGAACACGGTTCCAGTGTGACATATAAATCAGAGCCGCGGGCATTCTCGCCTGCCATTGCCAGTGCGTGCACTTCCGCATGCGGTTTTCCCGCCTCGAGATGTGCACCCATCCCGACAATCCGGTGATTGTTTACACAGACAGCGCCGACGAGCGGATTCGGTGATGTCTGTCCTTTTGCCTCGCTTGCCAATTGAATGGCAAAATTCATATAATGCGCAGGTTCGATAATAATCTCCTCCTTCCGATACGACTCGAAAGAAGCAGCAGAAACGAAAAGCATTGCGGAAACAAAGCCGTCTTCTTCTCCCATCCAGACTATAACTGTCGGTGCCGGATTTCCACCGGCTCGGCCATTTCCTTTCGCATGGAAACAGTTCACGGACTTGCGGTTTCCCGCTCACCGTCGGTCAGGAATTTCACCCTGCCCCGAAGAAGACGGATCAGTGATCCGTGTTTATTATATTAGCACAGCAGAATCATAAAATGAGAGAAATTAAACCTGAAAACACAGAAAAAACAGCCATCAGCTTCAAAGGAAGCTGATGGCTGCTGCTATTTGCCGGCGACTTGCAGTGTGACAGACGAAACTGCCAATACAGCTGCAAATATGATGAGCGCTGTCAGCGGATCGCCGACAGCCACGAGCGCCACAAGGACTGCCTGTATCACCTGCAGTGTGAAGATGAGCTGTCGGACAGCCCGGCTCCGGTCATACTTTGACAGCGGGAATAATTCATCCATGCGGAAATAGGAAGTGCCGTTCATCCCTTGCCTTAACTGAATGGCTGTTGCGAAAGCCAAAGCCGCCGCGAAAATCCAGACACCAATGGCAAATGACACAAACCAGACGCCGATCATTGCGATCAGTGTCAGACGGACCCATAAATAGAACAAGTCATCAAACCGGATGAATGTACGGGCAACCAAATACAGATGAGCATTCTTTTTTCCTTTACCGATCAGGCGATATATGGGATCCAGCCAGCCGCGCCTCCGGACTTTTCCTTTAATATGCGGTACATCGGTAAAATAATTGGCGAACCGGTAAAACCGGAGCAACCTCCCTTGCTCCAATGCAATGAAATGATCGAACGGAAACGGCTGGTCCTCCGCTTTATTAAGAAGTCTGCGCATATATAAAATCATTGCAAACAGCGGAAGCGCCGCAAAGGCCACCTGCCCCTCCACATAGAAGTACACAAACAGCGCAGCCAGCAGGAACCGGCCAAGCCGGTCACGCCATAATCCTTGGCCGGCCTGCCATTTACGGAAAGCGAACTCGCTTTTAACATTGAACCACTTCATCAATAGCAGCAGGACCGGGAATCCGATCAGATAAGCACTGTCAACACCATACAATGCATTGATCATCGGCAGTGATACGATGTAGATAATCACCGGCAGATACAGCTGACTCATGAACGTCCAGCGAAGTGCCGGCTTCAGAAAGACATCGAGTCTGCTTTCGAGCGGCAGAAAATATACGCTATCGGCTTCCTTTAACAGCGTGGAAGGCGGACTGACTGCAAGCAACAAGCCGAAGACAGGCGCCAGCAGCAATGCCGCCGGGAAATTTTCCGGAATATCGGTAAGCCAGCCGCTGTAGGCATAGCCGGCTGCACCGATTGCAAACAGCAGCACGACTGCTAAATGACCGGTGAAGATATACTTCATATAGTTCTGAACTTCCAGTGCGTACTGGCGCATGCGCACTGTCCAGACATCATGCAGGCTCTTCATCATGGTCATCCTCGGTCATTGCAATATACAGATCATCCAACGTCGCATCCGGCATACTGAACGCTTTGCGCAGATCCGTCATCGTTCCGCTGGCGCGCACCCGCCCGTTGTGCAGCAGAATAATCCGGTCACAATAGCGTTCCGCCGTAGACAGGATATGCGTCGACATCAAGACAGAAGCGCCTTCCCGTTTTTTTGTTTCCATTTGTTCGAGCAATGATTTGATCGCAAGCGGATCGAGGCCGACAAATGGCTCATCAATAATATAAAGAGCCGGATCGGCAAGAAAAGCGCTCATGATCATCACTTTCTGCCGCATGCCCTTGGAAAAATGGGAAGGAAACCAGCGCAGCCGCTTCTCCATCCGGAATTCCTTCAACAGTTCAGCCGACCGGGCCTCCAGTCGCTCTTCTGTTATGCCATAGGCCATCGCCGTCAGCTCCAGATGTTCCCGCAGCGTCAATTCTTCATATAGAACCGGTGTTTCCGGTATGTATGAAAACGAAGACCGGTATGCATCCATATCTTCTGTGATAGTTTTGCCGTTCAGCCGGATCTCACCGGATTTGGGTTGCAGCAATCCGATAATGTGTTTGATCGTCGTGCTTTTGCCGGCGCCATTGAGACCGATCAGCCCCACCAGCTCTCCTTTTTTGATCGAGAATGAAACCTCTTTTAACACCGGCTTTCGCGTATAGCCGCCGGTCAGCGAATCCACTTCCAATACAGCCATCATGAACACCTCTTTCTGTATCGTATTGTACCAAAAGCCACGGTTAATTTCTTTTCTGCTATGCCGTTTATGATAAGATGAAGAAAATTGTGAAAGGATGATGGCGAAATGGCAGATTGTATTTTTTGCAAAATTATTGATGGAGAAATTCCGAGCATTAAAGTGTACGAAGATGAGCATGTTTATGCCTTCATGGATATCATGCCGCTCTCAAAAGGCCATACCCTGCTGATCCCGAAACAGCACCGGGAATTCGTATATGATTTAACGGAACAGGAAGCGGGCACATTATTCGCTGCCGCTCCTAAAATCGCTTCAGCTTTAAAAGAGACCTTCCAGCCTGTCGGGATGAACCTGTTAAACAATAACGGCGCAAAAGCCGGGCAGAGCGTGTTTCATTTTCATCTGCATTTCATCCCGCGCTATGATGAGACAGACGGATTCGGCGCGAAGTGGATCACAAAAGAAAAACAGTATTCGAGTGAAAAGATTCAGGAGCTTGCAGAACAAGTGAAGCAAACACTTGCAACGCAGTCTTGAACAGCGTAGAATCAACTTAAGTTTTTCGCCGCCGGTCATGAGGACACGCCGGGAGAAACCAAAATTAGTCTTGAGCTGAGGAGAGATGAGAAATGAATACGAAGAGTTTAGTTTTGATGGCGCTGCTGGTCAGCGTCGGAGCAGCATTGTACGTGGTAATTCCCGGATTTAATGGCGGGATGAAGCCGGATTTCATGCTGACCATGATGTTTATTGGAATTTTGCTTTTTCCTAATGTAAAAAATGTTTTTCTGCTTGCTGTGACAACAGGCATCCTGTCGGGTCTGTTTTCAACATTCCCCGGGGGCTTTTTGCCAAACGTCATCGATAAGCTGATTACAGCGTTCGTTTTCCTGCTTGCAGTCACCCTGCTGAAGAAGTTTGCCGATAAACTTCCGGCTGTCATTACACTGGCTGCATTTGGCACTTTGCTGTCCGGTACGATTTTCCTGTCAGCTGCAATTGTCATTATCGGAGCAGAAATTCCATTCCTGCCGCTTGTCCTGACAGTGGTATTGCCGGCTACGGCATTGAATGCTGTGGCGATCGGTTTGATTTACCCGATTGTCATTCAACTGGTCAGACGTTCCAAGTTCGAAACATCCGTTTCAACCGCCTGATCTTAACCTCCTGCTTTTTGCAGGAGGTTTTTTTATTGAATGCCTATTCACCTTTATGTTTCAATCTGAGATAATAAAGGAAAAGGGACTATAGAGCATGAAAGGGGCGTTTGGCTTATGAAAGTAGCGAACTTTTTTATCGGTTTTGGAGCAGGCCTTGCAGCAGGTGCAGTGGTGGTCCTCTTTTCCGCACCGCAATCGGGTCCGGAATTCCGTACATCCGTAAAATCCTCTTCCTCCGACTGGAAGGAACGGTTCAGTGAACTGAAGGAAAAGGTGAACGGTGTAAAAGAATCCGTCAAGCATCTGTCGGAAGAATCAAAAGAAACCGTGAAACCGGTTCTTGATGATCTGAAGGAATCATTCAAACAGTATCAGGAAGCAACAGCACCTGATAAAGAGCATATGCAGCTTGAGATCAAAGCAATCCAGAACTCCATCAAAGAAATTGAAGCAGAACTGAAAAAACACAAGAAAAATGATAAAAAGAAAGAAAAAAAAGGTGAATACAATCCGGACGCCAGCGAACGGAAACAAGGCGAATAAACTGCCCGCGCATGCGGCAGTTTTTTTTGTTTTTTTCCGGCGTTTCACTTGGATGGCAATAATAATCGGCATCCAGTAAGCCCCGGTCAACGATCATCCTCTTTATCCCTCTGCTAAGCCGATCTGCATGTCTCATCTTTTCCCCCTCTGCCAAGTTCGTCTCCATTTAATTGTTATACAATTCACTCTTTTAAGCTTGTTGTTTTACTGCTATAATGAAGAAAATAACAATTAGAGAAAGCGGGTGTCAAAATGAATGACCAGCTTTATACGTTAAAAGAGGCGATGATATTCAGTCAGCGAGTTGCCCAATTGTCAAAAGCGCTATGGAAATCCATTGAAAAAGATTGGCAGCAGTGGATAAAACCTTATGACTTGAATATTAATGAACACCATATTTTGTGGATATCATTTCATTTGAAAGGGGCTTCCATTTCAGATGTGGCAAAATTCGGTGTCATGCATGTATCCACGGCGTTTAACTTCTCAAAGAAACTTGAAGAACGAGGTCTTCTATCTTTTTCAAAACGCGACCACGATAAACGGAATACATATATTGAATTGACCGAAGCAGGAAGAGAACTGCTGATTGACATGATGGCGAATTATCATAAGACACCGCACAGTATCGTGGAGGGGGCTCTTCCCTTAAAAGAGTTATATGGGCGGTTCCCTGATTTCATGGAAGTAATGGCTGTACTCCGAAATATTTACGGAGAGGATTTCATTCAGATTTTCGAGAAATCGTTTCATAATATCGAAACCCATTTTGATGACGAAGGCCAGTTTACTGACAATCGGCAATCCCCGTAAACCCGCTATTGAAGGCAGTGAATTTTATGGTTGCAATCTGGTATGAATGGGCGTATTCTATGAAACGTTACAGCAATTACCCGACTTTAGGAGTGACGCCTCATGCACTGCTGGAAAACGATAAATATGAAAAAAAAATATGGCCGTGAGCGTATTTTCCTGTTATCCGCTCTCGCAGGCCTCGGCGTGTTTGTCACATTCTATATTCCAATGGCGGCACTCTATTCAGCCCCGCTATCGGATCAGCATTTTCTTTATTTTCTGATTGCGCTGGCAGCGTTATATCCGCTCCACAAGCTGCTGCACTTCCTGCCGTTGATGGGCTGCCGGAACTGTGTGCAGATCCGGATCAGGAAGCATTTCGGCATCCTGCCGGAAGTTGAATTCCGAGTGCAGGATCCCGTAAACAAAGTACGGTTTCTCATAACGCTGCTGACACCCTTTGTCGTTTTAAATACAGTGTTATTGGTTGCCAGTTTTATCTATCCTGCGTTCAGCCATTATTGGGCCTTGCTGCTCGGGTTTCACTGCGGGTTATGCATGATCGATTTGATGTATTTCCGGTATGCTCTCCGTTCACCCAAGCATGCTCTTATCGAAGAAACCGACACAGGTTATGAAATTCTCGTGCCGTCTGTTACGCTGTAAAACTATTATTTTCCCTGTCCCTCTGATATACTGAGAATCAGTTCCCAAGGATCAGAACGAATGCCGGAGAGGGAGGAATTCCATGATTATTGGCACAATTATTGTGTTTGCAGTGCTCTATCTGTTTCAGATCAATCGTATGACTTATGCACTTGTGACCAGCCGTGAAATCCCCGAGGAAAATCATGATAAGATTTTTCGGTGGATCAATATCCTGATCACGATTCTGCTTATATCGCTTTATGTCGGCGTTGAATTCAGCGCCTGAAAACGGCTGCTGATCCAGCCGTTTTTTTTATTCAATGAAACTTTTGTTATTTTTAGACGTCTTATGGTATAGTAATCTCTGCATTTGCTTTATATCTGAATCCATCAAAGAAAGTAGGAATACACGCAATGAAAAAAACAGTTTTAACCCTCTCCTTGGCAGCTTCGGTCCTAACGCTCGCTGCATGCAGCGAGGAAGCCGCAGATTCAGAAGTAATTGTCACTTCTGATGTGGGAGATATCACAAAAGAAGAACTTTATGAAGAAATGAAAGAATCCATCGGCGCACAGGCTCTCCAAGTCATGATGATCGAAAATGTACTGAGCGAAGCGTACGAAGTAACGGATGAACAAGTGGAAGAACGATACAATACAGAACTGGAACAGATGGGTGAAGAAGGATTCCAGCAATATCTTGCATCGAATGGCTATACAGAAGAAACATATAAAGATTTCATCCGTCTGAACCTTCTTCAGGAAGCCGCCCTCACTGAAGGCGTCGAAATCTCAGAAGAAGATGTACAAACCCAGTATGAGCGTACAACAACCGAGCTCAATGCCCGGCATATTCTTGTTGAAGATGAAGAGACCGCCAATGAAGTGATTGAACGGCTTGAAGCGGGTGAAGATTTCGCGGAATTGGCTGCGGAATTTTCCACTGATCCAGGCTCCGCTGAAAACGGCGGTGAACTTGGCTGGTTCGGAACAGGCGCAATGGTCCCTGCCTTTGAAGATGCCGCTTATGCACTCGAAGTGGGTGAAGTCAGTGAACCGGTCCAGTCCGACTATGGTTTCCATATCATTGAAGTTCTCGAAACACGTGAACTTGAAGATATAGAGCCATTGGAAGACGTAGCGGAAGATATCCGGACGCAATTAGCCCTTGAACAGGCCGATCAGTCTGCCCTGCTGACACGCATTTCTGAAATGCTGCAGGAAGCGAATGTAGAAATTCAGGATGAAGATCTTGAAGGCGCACTTGATCAGTTCCTCACAGCTCCGGCAGTTGAAGAACCGGCCGAAGAAGACACTGAAGCAACCGAATAAGATTGATTAGGCCCCTCCTCTTTTGAAGAGGAGGCTTTTTTGTTTATATCCGTTTAAGAAATGCAATGGCATATTGACAAAGGGAATTGTAAAATCTTATACAGGCCTATAAAAAACTTACGTTTGAAAAACAGCGGCATACTTAAGGAAACTTCCAGCAACGTCTTTTCCAACAAAAGTCTGCTTCAGGGAGACAGTTGTGGATTTTCAGTAAGCCGTACCGATACATATAGGAAGGAAGATAACCATGTTTACATTCTCCATTGATACTCAGACAGAATTGCGATTGCTTGAAACCCGGCATGCCCCCGAACTATTCAAGTTAACCGATCAATCCCGTCAGCACATCCGCGAGTGGCTCCCGTGGGTGGATATGATAAACTCTCCTGCTGACTCCGGCAAATTCATCGATCTTGCGCTTGAACAATTCAGACAGAATAACGGCTTTCAGGCCGGAATCTGGTATAGAGGAGAGCTTGCAGGCATCATTGGCCTGCATCAGATCAGCTGGACAAACAAGTCAACGACATTCGGTTATTGGCTTGGCGAGCAATTTCAAGGGCAAGGCCTCATGACAGCGGCCTGCCGAGCCATCATAGCATATTGTTTTGAAGAGCTTCATCTGAACCGGGTGGAAATTCGGGCAGCGGCAGAAAACAAAAAAAGCCAGGCAATCCCTGAGCGCCTCGGCTTTACAAAAGAGGGCCGGCTTCGCCAGGCAGAATGGCTTCATGATCGCTTCGCAGATCATTATGTATATAGCCTGCTAAAAGATGAGTTTCGTTCAGCATCATCATAAGTCACCAAAAGGTCCATCCGTTGCAACGTGGCTTCCCCGCCACTTACCGGCCTTTCAGTTTGAATGTTAACAGCCGATCCTAAGTTCTTATAAAGAAAGACATCGCTGGTTGGAGGAGGCAATCCCGTATCTGGAACAGAAACTTCAGCAGTGTCAGGAACAGAAATGAGCTGTGGTGATTTATGCAGTCTGGAAGGTCTATCTTTCTATTTCTAGTTATAACCCGATTTCTCGAGAGCCTAAAAAGGGGCTATCCGAAAAGCCCTTAGGCTTATCTTGCTCTGATGTTCTTCCATAATAGAACGGCTTCTGCTGCGCAAACACTCGCTTGCTCCTGCGGTTACTCGTCGCATTAAAACATCTGCTCCTGCGCCGCTTCGCTTGCTCGTCGCAAACAGCAGCGGCAACTGCTTTGCCGCTGCTGTTCGCTGGCTTCCGCCGTTCCGTCCCAGACCAGTTGAATGAGAAACCAGACAGAATGCATAAAGGCGGGAAGAGGATTGGAATCCTCTTCCCGCCGTTTTTTGATTTATTAGTTGCTGATCCGTTCGCTGAAACGGTGAGATACGCGCTTTCCTGATCTGCCGCTGCTTTTTGAGCCGGGGTGGACAGGAAACCGGCGACTCCGGCGGAAGAACGGGTGGTCGAGACCCTCGCCGTGAAGCATGAGCGGCGGTGGCTCGGACGTCCGTCCTGGCAGCTGGCAATGCGACGTCCTGTCGCGCCAGCTCCATGAACCACTTCCTGTGGTCCCGAAAGCGTCCGGTTTTCCCGCCCCGGGCCGGGAGGTGCCGTCAACGGGTCTGTTGACCTTTTCGGATAGCCTCTTTTTATGAACCAAATTCCGGTTTATAGAAGGAGCGGTTATCCAGCGGGAATAGCCGCTCGGTGTATTCCCCGGGCTTTGTTTTCTCAAGCGCACGGTCGAGCATCATCATCTTGGCATCAATGTTGTCGATGTAGTGAAGGATTTCCGCTTCCTTGATCATTGGTTTTTTCGGGCTGCCCCATTCTTCTTTTCCATGATGAGAGAGCACCATATGCTGAAGCAGCAGTACTTCTTCCCCTTCGATTTCAAGTTCCTGCGCTGTTTTGGCGATTTCTGTAACCATAATGGAAATATGGCCAAGCAGGTTCCCTTCCAAGGTGTATGTTGTGGCAATAGGCCCGGATAGCTCAAACACCTTGCCGATATCATGCAGAATAATGCCTGAATACAATAAATCCTTATTCAGCGACGGATACAGTTCGCAAAGACTTTTACCGAGCCGCAGCATAGAAACTGTGTGATCAGCAAGTCCTGATACGTAATCATGATGATTTTTCGTCGCTGCGGGGAACGTCATGATCTCCTGCTGATACTGCTTCAGGATGTGGCGGGTAATCCGCTGGATCTTCGGATTTTTCATTTCGAAGAAAAACTGCACCAGCTCTTCATAAAGCTCTTCCTTGCTTTTTTCCGCAGAAGGCACCAATGCAGAAATCGACTGATTTTCTTCGGGACGAGCCGGCCGGATACTCTTGATGCGAAGTTGATTTTTCCCTCGGTAATTATGAATTTCTCCGCCGACTTTCACAATCGTCTCTGCAGCATACATTTTTTCATGTTCTTCTTTTGTATCCCATAGTTTCGCTTCGATATCTCCGCTTTTGTCCTGCAGAACAAGGGACATGAATGGATTACCGGTTGTCGTAACCCCTTTATTGGATTGCTTGACCAGCAAAAACGTATCCACTTGTTCCCCTACCGCGTATTGGGTAATTCCCTTTTTCATACTTTAACGCTCCTCTCATGTGCCGCCACTTCGATTACTTGTGCTTCCGGAAGCAGTGACGTAATGGTGTCGTGACAGGTAAAATAGATAAATTGATGATTCGCTTTCATTTCCCGCATTAAGCTTATCATTTGCAGGAGCCGACTGCGATCAAAATGGACAAACGGATCATCCAGCAGCACCGGAAATGGTTGCTCCGTCTTCAGTGAAGCAGCAAGTGCCAAGCGAAGTGCCAGGTATGCCTGCTCTTTTGTCGCCTGACTGAGTTCAGTAATCCGGAAGCGGAAACCATCTGTCCGTACTGCTTCAAAATAGCCATCTTGGGCCATGGCGAGCTCATTGTATGCACTGCCTGTCAGTCTGCTGAATATGGCTTGAGCTCCGGCCAATACAGCGGGCAGCCTTTTTTCCTTCAGTTCATCGAGCGTACGCCGGATAGCTTCGGCGATTGCCCGGTCCACTGCCCATTTTTGAGCCAGTGCTGCCAGTTCCGCTTTCTGTGCCTCCAGCTGCTGCTGTTTATCAGCAAGACTGCCGTCTGTCATAAGGTGTTCAAGCATCTGTACTTTTTCAGCACGTTCCTGCAACAGCTCCTTACGCTCCATTTCCAGTTGCTTCAGCCGCTCTTCACACTGAATCAGCATGTCTCCCGCTGTACGTTCTTCTGTATCTTCAGGCTCCTGAATTTCTCCGAATGCATTCAACTGGTCTTCAATGGGCCTGAGTTCCTGGAGCAGGCGGTTCCATTCAGCTGCCTGCTGGCTCAGCCGGTAAAAAGCGGATTCATCTTCCACACCCGCTTCCTGCAGCAGGGACTGGATCTCCTGCTTTATTTTCGCACAGAGTGTTTCAAGTTTTTTGTGTTCCGCCAGTGTTTTTTCTCTTTTTTCTTCTTGTTGATCAAACGCAAGCTGCTGGTCCTGCCTGCGCCTGCATTCCGTTCGGATAAGGGTGTACAGTTCATCGGCAGAAGCCACTATACCCGCCGCTTCTGCTTCCAGCAATCGTTGCTGTACTTTTTCTGTCAATAGATCCAGTTCCCGGCTGACTCGTTCCAGCTTCAGCGAAACTGCCTGTAAATCCCTGAGTTTCTCCAAAAGACTGACAGCTGTCTGCCGGCCTGTATTTACCGGCAGTCCCGTCCCGATCAGCCATTTCCGGAATTGTCCAGCGGCTCCAGTCTCCGGTTCTTCTTTAATGAGCCGTTCGACTTTATCGGCTGTCCGATCACAGGCTCCCTCAAGCTGTTGTATATCACTGTGGTATCCTGCAGTCCGGGTAACAAGGGCATTCAATTCCGCTTCTCTGCCCTCGTATTGCTGCAGCAGCTTTTCATAGTGTTCCGGAAGACCTTTGCTTCCCGTTTTGTACAGCCAACCGGCAATCGCAAGAAATGCTGCTGCCCCTGCAAACCAGAGGAGATGCCCATTGATGAGCCCGATGAGAATGCAAACAGCACCAAAGGCTGCAACTCCGTAACTTGCAAGTGGCTGGCTGGTCTTTCCGAGTGTTCTGGCAGCACGGGCTTCGGCGAATTCCGCTGAAATCCGCTGCCATTCCTCAGCCTGTTCCAGCTCTTCATCATCGGGTGCATTCCGCATCAGCCGGTCCAAGTCCGCTTCCTGCTCTGCCAGTTTTATCTTTTCACTGTCCAATTGCCGCTGCCAGAAGCGCCGGTTTTCCTCTTCTGCAGCTGCAGCTGCGACCAGCCGCTTCAGCTCCTCTTCTTGTCGGATGGACACATCTGCGGCAAGCACTTCTGCTTCGTCCATTCCAAGCAGACCGATGAGCCGGTTCCGTTCATCCTCGAGTTTGGTCTGGTCATCCCGTTTTTGTTCAATGGCAGCACGTTCCCGGTGCCATTCGGCTTCTTGTGTAAGCAGCCGTTCCAATGCGCTGCTGTCCGGAGGTTCCGGCTTTTGCTGTGTTTTCAGTTCCTCTCCAAGTACGTTTGCTGCCGCTGACGCTTCCTCTAAACGTTCTGCCAGCCTCTCCAGCCGGTTTCTTCCATCTGCCGGAAAAGGGGTTGCCGGCAGTTCGGCAAGCATTTGCCGGAGCTGGTTCTTTCTTGCAACGAGCGGAGCCGCCTGCAGCCATTTTTCTGTTTCTTTCATCTGCTTTTTTATTCTCTGCTCTTCAGCAGCCAATTGGACGAGCAGGCCGTCAATCGCCGGCATCCGGTCAGCGGCTGGCATAAAGACTTGGGACTTGTTTTTGATCTTGTGCAGTTCGGTTTCTGTTGTTCGCAGCTCATCCATCAGCCGGTTCATTTCCGGATTGCGGCCGTTCGGCTTGAACAGCTGGCCCATGTCCTTTTCCAGTCTGTCCGCCAGCTGCAGCGCTGTATCCATTCCCGTTGTCCCGGAAGCAAGGAGCGTCCGGCTCAGTTCTTCTTCAGTCATCCGCTCCAGTCCCTGCAGCTCATGGACAGAAAAAGCGAATACCGCTTCAAAGGAGGCTCTGTCCGCTCCCCTCAGCACTTTCTGAAGGGCCGGTTCCCCGCCGCGGGAGCCATCTTCAAAATAGACGGTGACTTCACCTGCAGATTTACCGTTCACCCGTTCAATGATCACGGTTCCGAAATCAGCATCTTCTATATGCAGCTGACCGCCGAACCGCCCCCCGGCTTTCGGTTCATAGCGACGGGATGCACCACCTCTGACCGGATATCCGAACAAGGTCTGAATAATGAATTGCTGAATGGTCGTTTTTCCGGCTTCATTGGGTCCGTGAAAAATCGCCAGTTCAGAATCGATTTCAATTATCCGGTCTTCGTGGCGGCCGAATCCATATATAACAAGCTTTCTGATCTGCATCCTCTAGTCCTCCGCGCCGAGTTCGGCCTTGATTTTATTTGCTGCTGCTGTTTGGATCTCCTGGATCTGCTGTTCATCCGGCGTTTGCAGGTAGCGGATTCCCCGGACATGGCGATAGACGTCCCCCAGAATTTCCTGCCAGTCGTCCGGCTGCCAGCTATCCACCAATTCACTCACTTTTGCGCCTAGGCCAGAAAGGGTACCCGGGTGTTTCGGCTCTTTCACCCGAATGCGATCGACCCAAAGAAACGATTCGCTGTTTTCCATTTCTTCCCGGATAGTCAGCAGCAGATCCTGCAGTGACTCTTCATTTCTGCCCAGTGCTGCGTGCGGGATCACCAGTTCTGTCACCCCTGCCCCCTTTTCTTCCAGATGACGGGCAAGTCGGTCAGTACACATCAGCAGAATTTCATTCATATGGCAGGTTTCCGGAATATCAATTTCCAAAGTGGTGAACTCGATGACCGATGCAGGAATGAATTTTAGATCCGGACCGGCATCAGACAACGTCACTTCATAAAATCCTTTTGTTCCTGTTTCATTCCGGTGCCGCCCCTGAAGATTGCCTGGATAGACGATGGGCGGATCAGCATGCAGTTCCTGCCGCAAGTGGATATGCCCGAGCGCCCAATAATCATAATGCTTCGACAGCAGGTCCTGCTTCCGGAAAGGCGCATAGACTGCATGCGAAGAATCACCTTCCAGGCTGCCATGCAACATGCCGATATGGATAGCTTCCCGGTCTGCCGCAACAGGATAGCGATCGATCATCCGGTCATTTACATGGCGGGCCGGGTAGCTGAACCCCGAAATCCGGACAGTTCTGCCCCCGATCGTTATTTCCATCTGCTCCACTTCTTCTTTGAATACACGGACATTGCGGGGCAAGTCGAAGCGGACCCAACTGCCGCTTAAATGATCATGATTTCCATGTGAAATAAAAACCGGAATTCCGCAGTCAGCAAGTGTCTGCATGCCCGTGCTGAAAATATGCTGAGCCCGGATGCTGCGGTCTTCACCATCGTATATATCTCCTGCAATCAGCACAAAATCCGGCTTTGTGTCAGCCGCATAGCTGATCAACCGGTTAAATGCATCAAACGTGCTGTCCCGCAAACTCTTCCACTTTTCTCTCGGCAGACCATTCATTCCCTTGAACGGACTATCGAGATGCAAATCTGCTGTATGTATAAACCGCAATGGCCGCATGGCAACTCCTCCTGTAAAACCGAATACTTGTTCTTATACTAGCATGGAAAGCGAAAGAAAAAAACTGTTTGCGGCATGTAAGCCGGCAAACAGTTCATTGTCAGCGTTTATTGCCCAATTGAATGGCCCGACGGATGTCTTTCAGCGATTGCGACGAACCATACATCAGAACGCCGCCGCGGTATACCCGGGCCCCGAACCAGCCGAGAACAGTAATGGAGGCGAGCATCAAGGCCACAGCCAACAGCGGCTCCCACAGCGGAATATCCAGCATTCCCACCCGCAGGAACATAACAAGCGGCGTGAAGAACGGAATATAGGAAGAGACTGTGACAAATGTTGCTTCCGGCACAGAGATGCCTGTGAATGCAATTAAACTGGCAACAATGATCAGCAGCATCATGGGCAGCATCAGCTGCTGCACGTCCTCAATCCGGCTGACGATCGAGCCGAGAAGTGCTGCGAGCATCGCATACAGGAAATAGCCCAGCAGAAAGAACAGGACAGCAAATAAAATGGTACTGATTCTGACGTTCGAAAAGCCGAATACACTGAAGAAGCCGCCGGACAGGTCAGATGACGAAGTTTCAATCGCCGTGTAGGCGGCTGCGCCGAAAATCAGCATTTGCAGGATACCGAGCGTGCCGATTCCCGCGATTTTCGCAAACATATGCTTTACCGGCGAGACGCTCGATATTAGAATTTCCATTACCCGGGAAGATTTTTCTGTCGCCACTTCCATGGCGATCATATTCGAGTAATAAATGACAGCAAAATAAATGAGGAAAATCAGAATATAAACAAGGCCGCGGGCTTCACTCAATTCCTGTTCTGTGCGTGATGCATCAGAGATTGCCTCCCGTTCGAACCCGGCTGGCGCAAAAAGTGCCGCTGCCTCTTCTGCGTTTAACTCCAGTTCTTCAACCGTACGGGTTGTCTGCAGATTCTGCACTGCTCCTTCTACAGCTGATGCCATTCCCGACAAACCAGCCGATTGGGAAACATAGGTGGCAGAAATTCCATTTCCAGCTTCCAGCACCACGTACGCTTCAATCACTCCATCTTTAATATCGGCCTGCAGGTCCGCCTCAGCGCGGTCTGTTTCCTGCACTTCAAAATCAACGTCCATCAACATCAACTGCTCTTTCAAAAGTGGAGCAAGTCCCGCTTCTGACTCTGTAATATACAGGATTTGTTCACCATCCCCGCCGAGCACACCGGTCTCTTGAACTGATGAGATGATGTTTTGCAGGTTCGCCATCAGAAAAAATCCAGCCACGGCGATCAATGTGGTAATGATGAATGATTTCGTTCTGGCTTTTGTCCAGAATGCCTGTTTGAAAATCGCCCAGAAACTACGCATGCTGCTGCCCCACCTTTGCGATAAAAATTTCCTGGAGTGTCGGCTCTTCAATAGCAAAAGAACGGATAGGACCAAATTTCATCGCTTCAGCAAGCAGCAATTGGGCCACACGTTCATCCGTAATGCGGAAAATGCCTCCTTCTTTTGTTGCAGTAAATGACTCCACACCGGTAATGTGCCGAAGAGAATTCAATTCATGATCGGTGCGGATCCGGACATTCTGTTTTCCAAAAGACCGTTTGACATCCCGTATCCGTCCGCTTGAAACGATTTTTCCATGATGCAACATACTCATTTCATCACAAAGTTCTTCCACATGCTCCATGCGGTGACTCGAGAAAATGATGGTGGCGCCTTGCTTTTGGAAATCCGTAATCGCCGCTTTCAGCATCTCGACATTGACCGGATCAAGCCCGCTGAATGGCTCGTCCAAAATCAACAGTTTCGGACGATGCAAGAGCGCTGCAATAAGCTGGATTTTCTGCTGGTTTCCTTTTGACAGTTCCTCCACTTTCTTTTGCTCGTAATGGGCCACTTCAAAACGCTCCAGCCACTTGCGCGTCTCCTGCCTGGCTGCCGTTTTCCCCATCCCCCGGAGCTGGGCCAGGTAAATAAGCTGTTCTGAAACCCTCATTTTCGGATAAAGTCCCCGTTCTTCCGGCAGATAGCCGATTTCCGGACTCGTTTCATATGTAACCGGTCTGCCATTCCAGCTGATGTTGCCTGATGTCGGGTCCAGGAGTCCCAAAATCATGCGGAACGTTGTCGTCTTACCGGCTCCGTTCGCTCCGAGGAAGCCATACATCTGTCCACTTTTGACAATCATTGATAAATCATCAACTGCTGTAAATGAGCCGAACTTTTTTGTCACATGCTCTACTTCCAATGCCATTTCATCTACCGCCTTTCTCTCTTTCCCTTTACGAGTCAGCAGCAGAAATGTTGCAGATTCCGGCGACTTTTTTACCAAAAGCGTTTATACTGAAAATGAATAACCATTCAGAAAGGAAGTTCAGTCATGAAAACGTATAAATTGACCGCCTTCGAGCGGACCGGGAAATTGCTGCTTGAGGAAACCTTCACGGCTCCTGACGACAAGGAAGCGCAGAGCATCGGCCGGAAGCTACTGGAAGAAAATGAACTTCTGCATCAGACGCATCGCTTGGGTTCGCCCGAAGGCAAATTGCTGCTGTTTCACCCGTAAACAAAAAATCTGCGGAGGAAGAATGCTTCCTCCGCAGATTTTTTAAAGAAAGAGAAAGTATATAAATTCGCTGCACTATCAATCTCGTGTCTGTAATTTTTTGTGTCCAGACTCCAGCCCGCACCCTCGTTTCACCCGCTTTTACGAAATCAGGAAAGACAGGGGGCATATGTCATTTGCCCCCTGTCTTTGCGACGGGCTTGCACAGGAGCATTTCGCTGTCGCGGGTTCCAACTCAGGCGTCGGAGGCCCACAGGATGTGGGTCATGCAACCGTTACGACAGGATGTTGTACTTTTAGGTTGCGTTCCTCAGACTGCTCGCTACACTTTTCTTATTTCCCTTCGAATTTCGGTTTCCGCTTTTCTGTGAAAGCCTTAATTCCCTCCATATGATCTGCCGAAGTACGCATGTCGCCTTGCGTCTCTGCTTCCATCGCTAAAACCTGCTCCAATTCCTCCAGTTTCTGACTGTGTAAAATCCGTTTGGAAGCAAGCATTGCCCGGACCGGCGCGGCTAATATGTATTCCGCATATGCTTCCGCCTGTTCCTGAACCTTCCCTTCAGCGGTCACTTCGTCTATAAGCCCTTTTGCCAACGCGTCATGGGCTTTCATCACTTGGCCGCTCCAGATCAATTCCTTTGCTTTCGGTACACCTACCCGCTCTTTCATAAAGAAATGACCCCCGCCATCCGGTACCAGCCCGATTCCGATGAAATTCATGGCAAGTTTGCTGTTTTCTTCCGCGATCAAGTGATCACAGGCGAGCGCCATGCTAAAGCCCAGACCGGCTGCTGCTCCGTGCACAGCGGCGACTGAAATCTGCGGCAGCGTGTACAGGGCACGGGCCAGCCTTGAGACGTTTTCCATGGCCGGACCGAAGTCCATCGGGTTCTCCGTATCCAGCATCGCCTTTATATCGCCCCCTGCCGAGAATGCACGGCCGCTTCCGCTGATGATCAGCACTTGAACCGAATTGTCCGCATGGAGTGATTCCAGGCAATCCGCTATCTCTTTCATCATCACTGTATTCATGGCATTCATGGAAGCTGGCCGGTTCAGCACCAGCCGGGCAATCCGCCCTTCTTTTGTTAACTCGATTGTTTCATACATAAAGAAAAAGACACCTCTCTCCGTAAAAATGAATTACCATTCATCTTTACAGATTCGGTGCCTTTTAAAGAAATCCTTTAAATTCCTTACATTTTTTCATAAAGAGACTGAATCGGACGGGTCATAGCCTGATTCACTTCATCCATGATCCGGCTCAGTGCCATCTCTGCTTCCAGCATACCGAGAATTTTCGGATTTTGCTGCGCAAGCTGGGCTGTTTTCTGAGCATATTCCATTTCTTCCCCTGAAATTTCTTCCCCTTGCATCTGCTTTTCCTGCAAGCTTACTTGCAAATCGCGGAATGTACGGAACAATTCTGCTGCTTCTTTATCTGCCGTCACCGTTTCCACTGCCTGTTCCAGGTTCTTGTATTCCTCCGTCTGGCGGAATGTGCTTTCCAATTTGTTGATGTCATCATAAATATTTACTGTCATCTTCCTCTCCCCTTTCAAATCATATTCATCAGCTGAACGAGTAACCCCTGCACGAGTCCAATAACACCGCCAAGAACTGCGCCCAATACCGTGATCATCTTAAATTCCCGACGTGAAATGCCCAGAACCAGGTCTTCTATCCGGTTCAGCGGAAAAGAATCCACTTGTTCCCGGACCATCTCTTCCATGTTGATTTTCTGAATCATTTCTTCCAGTTTCGCTTCCCCTTGCACAAACAGGGAATCCAGGGCCGTCGGGATAAGATTGTGCATGGTCCATTCTAAGCCTTTTGGCCACGCTTGTGCAACAGTAAGGTCCAGACGCGCCGAAATAGCGGCTTTCTTTTTGACCAGTGTCTTCACGGAATCCACTGCCGGCATGAGATCGGCTTGGCCGAACAAGGCATCCGCCCGCTTATCGAGAAACTTCTCCCATTCCTTCCTGATCAGGGCACCAAGAATCACTTCTGTATTAGGCGCCGTCAGGAACTTAATCATTTCCTGCTGCACCCGGTCCACAAGAGATTCCGATTCCCCGAATAACGATTGCAGCATGAGACCGAAGCGTCCCCGGGTTGCCAGGAATTCATCGATCAGTGAACGGATCGCCGCCCGTCCGTCAGCGGAAGCAAAAAACTCGATCCCCCTGTCGATCACGTAAGGTGCAGCATCATCAACCCGCTGCTCCACTTCCGCTTTCAACAAATCCGGCATCAATTCCCGGACGGTCTTTCCTTCGATAAAAGCGGCCAGCTGGAGAAATTGCTGATTGATAAACGAATCAATACGTTGCTCCGCCTTCGTATCGACTTCCGTCTGGCCGGCAAGCTGAAACCATTCACGGAACGTTCTCGGGCTTTTGAATACATGCGCTGCCAGCTGTCGCTCAGCCCAGCCAGCCAGCCGCTCCCGCATCGCGTCATTAAAGAAACGCTTTTTGAATGTCTCCGGTGTCAGCAAGTGTTCCACAACGGTCTTTCCAAGCTGCCGTGCCAGTTCATCCCGGCGTTTCGGAATCAGCCCCGGCGTAAACGGCAGGCGACGTCCGCCGATATACTTTGCCTCATATGGCCGAAAAAGCATCTTGATGGCAATGTGATTTGTAAAGCCGCCGATCAGTGCACCGATCAGTCCCATAAACAGCAGTAACCATAATAACTCCAAAACAATTCACTCTCTTCCATCAATTGCTCCGGCTTTCCTCCTGCCGAAGCTATAGATTTCCATGGCTGTCCGGCCTATAATAAAGATTGGAGGTGGAAGACGCCATGTTGCAGCACTTTAAATACAGATCCATGTTCGATAACGGCCAGCTGCCCGGCTGGACGATTTCGTTTTTCTACAACAGCAAACGCATTGAAGGCGAGTATCATCCGGACGGGACCATTACCTGGCTTTCTGAAGCACCGGCTGATGAAGAAAAGGTCAAAAAAATGATTCATGAGCTGATGCTCTTCCATGTATACGACTAAAGCGCCGGGAAGTTCCCGGCGCTTTTTTAGTCTTGCGCTGCATCCGTATCTATTATTATAGACAAGAGGCAGTTTGATTAAAAGGAATTGTCCTGCGGCTTATCCGACCGGCTGTGCTTCTCCGCCGGGTGTCCCTGACTGGATCAGGTACATCTGGTAGTAGCGGCCTTTCAATTTCATCAACTCTTCGTGGGTTCCGGCTTCCGCGATTTCCCCGCGGTCGAGCACAATAATCTGATCCGCTGATCGGATCGTGGACAGCCGGTGGGCGATGACGAATGTTGTCCGCCCTTTTTTCAATACTTCCATCGCATGCTGGATGATTTCTTCGGTTTCCGTGTCGATATTCGATGTCGCTTCATCCAGAATCAGGATAGCCGGATCAAATGCAAGCGCCCGGGCGAAGGAAATCAATTGCCGCTGACCTGACGACAACGTGCTGCCTTTCTCGACTACCGGCTCATCCAACCCTTTCGGCAAGTGATTCAGCACCCGCTCACCACCGACATCCGTCAATGCTTTTTCAGCAGCAGCTCGCGTGACACGCTTATCCCCGAGTGTGATGTTCGACTCGATTGTCCCGGTGAATAAATATGGATCCTGTAGCACAATCCCCATATGATCCCGGATAGCCTGGCGGCTCAATGATGTGATATCTGTCCCATCTATCGTGATTTTGCCTTTCGTCGAATCATAGAAGCGGAACAGCAGATTGATAATCGAGCTTTTACCTGAGCCCGTATGGCCGACGAGCGCCACCGTCTGTCCTTGTTTCGCCTGGAAGGAAATGTTCTTCAGCACGTACTCTTCATCTTTATAGGCGAACCACACATCTTCAAACCGCACATTGCCCCGATAGCGTGCCACTTTTTCATCAGCGACTGGCTCGCCTTCCCTGTCCAGGAGCCTGAATACCCGCTCCGCTGCCACCAACGCCTGTTCCAACTTTGCAAACTGGTTGACCACACCGGAGATCGGATTGAACAGCCGGATGATGTAATCGACGAAAGCGTAAAGCACCCCGACCGTCACGACCGATTCCGCATTCAATGCCGCGCCACCGAAATACCAGATGAACAGCACAAATGTCGCTGAGCGCAGTACACCGACAAGATTATGGGAAGTCGCCGCTTCCAGTAACAGCAATTTGTTCTGATAACGGAAATGGGTATTATTCATTTCCTCGAACTCATCCTGCATCTGCTGTTCCCGCCGGAATGCCTGAATGATCGTCATTCCTTGAATAGCCTCATTGACCATTGCATTCAAGTCAGAAATCTTTTGCCGGACGACATGATTATATTTTGCGGCATAGCGCCGGTAAAACAGCATCCAGCCATATAATAACGGAACCAGCACCAGTGTAATGGACGCCAAACGCCAGTCCAGGTAGAAAAGCGCCGCGTAAATACCCGCCATATACATGAAGCTCGTAGCGAATTGAGACAGCACCGTGACATACAATTCCCGGATTGCTTCTGTGTCATTCGTAATGCGGGCAACTACTTTGCCGGCCGGCAGGTTATCAAAGTACCGGATCGGCAATGTCTGAACATGCTGGAACACGTCATTGCGCATTTTTTGAATGACCCGGTTCGCCGTCGTCTGCAATAAGAGATACTGGCCGTAGCGGAATACTGCCGCCACGGCGGCTAGCCCGAAAAACCAGGCAAGCAAGTAAGCGATCGGCTCGAAGTTAAGCGTGCCATCTTCCGCTTCAGCAATCGGTCCGTCAATGATTTCTTTTGCGATCAGCGGACCCGCCAGATCACCTGCTACTGCAACAGCCAGCAGTGCGAGTCCGGTATATAATGTTCTTTTGAATGTTAACGCGTACTTGACTAATCGTTTTCCTGTCCCCATAATTACACCTCCTCAATTCGCTGGCGGAGGAATTGTTCATAGTACCAGCCGCCTTTGGAGACCAACTGCTCATGGGTGCCTTCTTCAATGACTTTCCCGTCATCCATAACGACCACCCAATCGGCATGCTGGACTGCACTCAGCCGGTGTGTCGTAATGATCGTTGTTTTTCCTGCCCGCTCCTGTTGAATGTTCTCAATGATTTGCGCTTCAGTTTTTGCATCGACTGCCGACAGTGAATCATCAAGAATCAGGATTTCCGGATTTTTGATCAAGGCTCGCGCAATGGAAATCCGCTGCTTCTGACCACCGGATAATGCAACACCTTTTTCGCCGACGAGTGTATCAAGCCCTTGCGGCAGCATTTCCAGATCCCGTTCAAAATGAGCCAGACGAATCGCTTCCCGAATTTCTTCATCTGACGCATCCGGCTTGCCAAACAGAATGTTCGCGCGAACTGAACGTGAAAACAGTACATGATCCTGCGGCACGTAGCCGACCCAGCCGCGCAGACGGGCTTTTGACAACTCGTTCAGGCCTATGCCATTGAACGAAATTGTCCCCTCACCAAGCGGATATTCCCGTAGCAGCTGTTTTACGAATGTCGTCTTCCCGCTGCCGGTTTTCCCGACAATACCAAGCGTTTGTCCGCTGTTAAGTGCCAGGTTAATGCCATGCAGGTTAATGGAGCTCGACGTTGGATACGTGAAATGCACATCATTAAACCCGAGCTGTTCCGGCCGTTCAATCACGCGCGGCTTGACCGGATCCTGCACGGTTTCTTTCGCTTCAAGCGTTTCTGTCACCCGGTCCAGTGATGCGTTACCGCGCTGCATAATATTGATAAGTTCTCCGATTGCAAACATCGGCCAGACAATCATACCGAGATACACATTGAACGTGACCAGATCTCCGAGCGTGATAGTCCCGGCTGCGACTAGAAATGCACCATACCCGAGGCCGATCATGTAACTGACTGACGTCAGCACCCGCATGATTGGCATGAAGAGGGCATCGATTCGTTCAACTGCCATATTCTTGCTGAAGACATCTTCTGTCATTGCTGCAAATTCTTGTTCAGAAGCCCGTTCTTGAACATACGCTCGAACAACCCGGACACCGGAAATGGATTCCAGTACACTGTCATTCATCTCGCCGAAGGCATCTTGTGCTACGGTGTAGCGTTCATGAATCCGTTTGCCGAGGATTTGCATCATCACCGCAAGTATCGGCAGCGGAAGCAGTGCTGCGAATGTCAGTTTCCATGACACAATTATTCCCATGGCCACAATCAGTGTACCCATGAACAGTGTCGAATCGACTAAAGTCAAAATACCGAATCCGGCTGTCTCCGATACAGCCCGCAAGTCATTGGTTGCCCGGGCCATCAAATCGCCCGTTCTGTTCTTTTCATAGAATCCAGGCGACATGCCAAGGAACTTCCGCATCAGATTCGACCGAAGTTTCCGTTCGATGACGTATGCACCGCCGAATAACTGATGCTGCCAGACGAAGTTTGTAACATACGCGAGCACGAGAGCCAGCGCAAGCAATCCGATATACTCCCAAAGCAGTCCCTGCGTCAGTTCCCCTCTTGCGATTTCATCGATGGCAGCTCCGATCAGCCAGGGCGGAACCACTTCAATGACATTCGCAATCAGCAGCAGCCCGACTGCGATGGAATAACGGATCCAATTTTCTTTAAAAAACCATCCTAATTTTCCTAATACGCTAAACATATATGTTTTCCTTCTTTCCTGTTTCCAGTTCCACTAGTCTCCTTCAAGCGATTCCTTGATCATCATTTTTCGTGTTTGTACTTTATTCATCTTCCGCATCTCCTTTGATTTTAAGTTTTTCGCTTTTCTCTGTTAATTGACGTGGCTGGTTCCGCAAAGTTATAGATAAACAGCGGAACTGTTGTAAGAAATAGCTGCGCTCTATCCAAATTGACAGTTTTCCTGCTGGCAACACGCACAGACAGCATATAGATCTATATGAACAGCCGAAGCTGGCATTAAAAAAGCGCATACCGATTTTCGGCATGCGCAGGCAGCAAAAAAATGCAGGTGGATTCCCTGCCTTTTACTTCTGTTTTCGAAACAAACGTTTTACGAAATAATTGTCCGGACAGATTCAGGCAGGTTTAACATATGCGATTGTACGATGTTCTGGATAAGTACTTTTTTCATGGTTAAACGCTCCCTTCTTTCTGATTTATTAGTTTCAGCCTACCATTGCCTTTTTTTAAATGTCAACAGTTATTTGAAATCGGTCATTTTTCAGTTAGTTTTCTAATGTTTTTACCACTCTAGGCAAGGGTAATTAACAAGTAATAAGTATTAGTCAGCAAACGGTAAAGAGAGGTGAAATGAATGTTTAATCACATTGCAGTGGGCTTTGATGGTTCTTCAGGAGCCCGAAAAGCACTTGATCAGGCGATTCAGCTGAAAAAGGTTATGCCCAAAGCGAGACTGACTGTAATTTACGTCAATGAAGAAACGCATGAAAACGTAGCCCATGCCGTTCCGGAGGGTGCAACGATTCAAGGAATGACACCTATAGCCGATGGAGCCTACACGCGCTATATGCCTCCTGAAATCGGGGCCGAGTTCGATGGAGACAGCACGCCGGGCGCTCCGCGTGATTATGCAAAAAGTATGCATTACAGCATCCAGCAGCAGCTTGAAGAACAGCATATTGAAGGAGATGTCCTGGCGATCGAAGGAAATCCAGAGAAGACCATTCCGGCATTTGCAGAAGAACAGCATACCGACCTGCTGATTGTTGGAAACAGCGGAAAATCAGGACTTCAGAAGTTCTTCGTCGGGTCGGTCAGTGAAAAAGTGCTGAAAGAATCACCGTGTTCTGTCATGATCGTCAAATGATTTCAGCCCAGCAGATTGTTGCTGGGCTTTTCCTATTCATCCTGTTCCTCTGATACAATTGTTACCATTTTGTAAAAGTTCACGAAAAAATACATAAAAACAATGCTTTTATGAGATTTAAATTACGTATGATGGGTAAACATTACTAAAGAGAAGCAAGAAGCACATTTCCTTGCATCCCTTTCACTCATTCTGCTAATTAGCGAGGAAGTAGGGAACAGCCATGAACAAACACACCGTTTATTTTCTGTCTTCCCATCAGCAACGCGGTATGATGGCAGAAATTTGGGCTAACTGTCTGCGGTTGCCTGATTGGGAAATCCGCAGTGCAGCATGGAAGCAGCCTATATGGGATAATACAACAATCGAAATCATGCAAGAAATATTGCTGGATTTTCCGGAAATCCGGCTAACACCATATAATCCGATGGAAGTGGGCGGAGCTGATTTAGTAATCGTCCTGTATGACAGTGAATACGAGCAGTTGGATTTGCCTCCTGACCTGCCTGAAAGCAATTTGCTGCTATGGGATATCTGTAATCCCGCCTTACGCACGAACGATGAAATTGAGAAATGGGTCCTTTATCAGGAAGTATGCGATGAAATTGCCCAGAACGTAAAAAAACTGGAACCTGTTTTCAGATTCCAGTACATGTAGCTGCCTTCACCCGTCCAACCGGTGAAGGTGTTTTTTTGTTCTGTTTTCACTTTAATTCAAGACAAGACAGCGGAAGTCATTTTTCAAACAGAACAGCCCTCACCGGACTGCCGTCACTTCCAGCAATATTCAGCGGAAGTGCGGCATACTCATAAATCCCTGCCGGCACTTCATCCAATACAATTCCTTCGAGAATAAATCGCTTGTGTTTGTTCATTGCCTGGTGCATCGGTAAATCCTTACTCGTTTCCGGGTCGACCGAAGGTGTTTCGACGCCAAGCAATAGAACTTTGTTTTCTTCCATCCATGCCGCTATGGAATCATCATAGACGGGATAGTCAGATGGAAACTTGCTGCGGTCCGGCCAGCCGCCGGTTTTCAGGAATATGGCCGTTACCCCTTTCCCGGCTGCTGCTGTGAGATGACGGTCCGTTATGCGCTTCTCCCCCGTCACATCAACGACTGCTGTTTTACCGATATAAATATCAAGCGGCAGTTCGTGTACTTTGATTCCTTTATTATCGTAATGAAATGGCGCATCGATATGCGTGCCGTTATGTGTGCTCATATGGATTTCACCAACGTTGACAGAACCGGTTTGTTCAATTGTCGCCGTTGTCTGATAGCTGAACGGTATATCGCCCGGCCACTCAGCCGTCCGGTCACTCAATTGCATTGTAATATCCCAAATTTTCATTGTTATGCCACCACATTTCGTTCATTTGTGAAGTTCTTGTACCGCTCTTCTTTCATGATCCGCTCCAAGCGTTTCATCGCTTCTTCCACATCAGTGAATGATGTATAGAGAGCGACGGGTGCCAACCGGATAACATTCGGTGCGCGGAAGTCCGGTACAACCCCATCCGCTTTCAGTGCTTTGCAGATTCTGGCTGCTTCTTCGTGTATAAATGCAATATGGCCGCCGCGCTCTATATCTGCTTCAGGCGTGATTGTTTTTAATTCAGGTAAACGCTCAGCAGCGAATTCACGCATGAACCGGGTCAGCGCCAGAGATTTTTCTCGAATTTCATCCATGCCCGCTTCTTCAAATAGTTCAATGCTTCCCACAAGCGGCGCTGTGCTGAAGATATGCGGTGTGCCGATCTGATAAGCGCCTGCCCCTTTCGCTTTTACGAAAGTATGGTCCATATCGAATTGCTTCGTCTTATCTGATCCGAACCAGCCGCTCAGCCCTGGCTGCCGGCCGTGATGGCGTTCATGGATGTAGAGGCCGCCAGCGGACCCCGGACCGGCGTTCATGTACTTATAATGGCACCATACGGCAAAATCCACTCCATCATCATGGAGGTTATGCGGCATGGCACCGATTGAATGAGCAAGGTCAAATCCCACAAGAATGCCTTTTTTATGTGCCGCTTCTGTAATCCGCCGCATCGGCAGCAATTGGCCACTCCGGTACAGAACAGAAGGCAACAGTACGACTGCAACATCTTCCGTAAGCGCATCCAGAATATCTTCTTCCGCCAGGACAGCTCCGTTACGGCTGCCGATCTTCCGCAAGAATACCTGCGGGTCAAGACCTCTGAGGCGCAAATGACTTTCCGCCGCGTAAATATCTGAAGGGAAATTCAATTCGTCTGTTAAAATGACTGAACGCCCCTTATCAGGCTGAAACAACGATGAAAGCAATTGATGAATATTTACGGTGATCGATCCGGTCACCATTACTTCATTCGCCCGCGCGCCGACAAGCGGAGCTATACGCGTGCTCAATTCTTCAGAAAGCGTAAACCATGGATGCTCTCCTTCGGTCCAGCCGTCAATGCCGAGCTGTTTCCAGCTTTCGCTGAGCTCCAGTAATTTCCGTTCTGCGCTTGCAGACATTAGACCAAGCGAATTTCCGTCCAGGTAAATCTGGCCCTCGGCCTGAAAAAACTCCTGTTTGAAGCGGGCAAGCCTATCCTGCTGGTCATACTTCACTGCGTTCATTCCTGTTCCTCCTTATCCTATAACTGCCTATAACAAGCACCAAGCACCGTCGTGAAGCGTAAGTTATCCCCGACAGCCGTCTAAATCAGACTACCATTCCAACTGCCGCAACTGCAATCGGGAAATCAGCCGGCCCACCAAATGAAACAGGGACAGCATCAGCGATACTTATAAAATTTCTATGTGTATATCCTTCTTATTGCTGAGCCGTTTTCACTGTTCGTTGATTATCTAATGGTCCATTTCTATGTTTGACATATTTGTTTTTCCGCTTCAAATCTTCTATGATAAACAGTATGACCTCTAGTACGATGATTTGCTGAAAACGGCTCCTTAGTGAGCCGTTTTCATATGTCAGCCGATATTGAAAGGAGGAAATCCTGATGGACCAGTATGAAAATTTACGCAAAGGGGAAAAAGGAGCCTGGCTGTCGATCGGAGCTTACCTTTTTTTGAGTGCTGTCAAGCTGATTGCCGGCTACACCGGAGATTCAGAAGCACTGCGGGCGGATGGATTCAATAACTTGTCAGACATCATCGCATCTGTCGCTGTTCTGATCGGTCTCCGGATATCCCAGCGGCCACCTGACGAGAATCATCATTACGGACACTTGCGGGCCGAAACCATTTCCTCGTTGTTTGCGTCTTTCGTCATGGGACTGATCGGATTGCAGGTACTGTATTCAGCTTTCATGAACTTACTGCATCCGACCGATGAAATCCCTTCTTTCTTTACTGCTGCTGTCGCTTTTTTCAGTGCAGTTATTATGTATGGTGTGTACCGCTTTAATATTAAGCTCAGCAGGCAAATTGACAGTTCAGCAGTTAAAGCCGCTGCATATGATAATCGCTCGGATGCACTTGTCTCAATCGGAGCCGGAATCGGTATTACGGGTGCCGTTTTAGGTTTTCCGATTCTTGATGCCATCACAGCTATACTGGTTGCACTCATTATCCTTAAAACAGCCGTGGATATTTTCAGGGAAGCAGTTCATGCGCTGACAGACGGATTTGATGAAGATGAAGTGGAGACATTATCTTTTCTGATCCGCAAAGTTCCGGGTGTGTTGGTGCTGCGGGACTTCAAAGGTCGCACACATGGCAATACAATGTTTGTCGATTTGACTGTTGAAGTTGATCCTTCTTTAAATGTTGTGCAGAGTCATCGCATTACAGAAGAAATCGAACAAAAAATTCATCGGGTAAATCCCGCCTGCATTATTCATGTGCATATTGAGCCTTTCTTCCCGCAGGAGGAATAATGGACCCGCAGTCCCCTCCTCACTTAGTGTGCGGGCAAACGGTTCAGAGCAGGAACTCCCGGCTGTCCGCCAATGCTGTCAGTTTGGCACGAACTGACTGGGCTTCCCCTTGCGTTCCGCAACGTGCTGTTTCCTGCCATTAAAAAAGGGGCCATTTGCGGCCCTTTCTTGATGGTCTATTATTCTGCGTCCGGATCTTCTTCCACTTCTTCTTCAACCTCTTCATCATCATCGACTTCCGGGACATCAACCTCTTCCTGTTCGCCCGGGTCTCCGCAGGCGGCAAGCACGTTCATTGAAAGAACTGCCGCAGCTCCTAATTTCATCCATTTGGCTTTTACCACTGCAATCATCCTTTCAACTTCCTGATAAAAAAAAGGGCCGGCATGGCCCCAGTCCTCATCTCGCTTACTCTACTACTTCTTCTTCCTCTTCAAGCACTTCTTCTTCTTCGACAGGTTCCTCTTCAGCACAAGCACCAAGTACGCCGATTGATACAAAACCTACTGCTGCAAGTCGTGCCCATTTTGATTTCCACATAAAAAATCCTCCTTCGAATAATCAGTTTTTCTAATATTTATTTCGCGAAATAAATATTAGGCTTTCCTACAACATGTATTTCCCAAGTTGCGCATTTCTAAACGTGATTTTCATAGCATTTCTCTGGTCCTACTCGATGACCTCTTCCTCGTCTTCACCTTCGTTGATGACTTCTCCTTCTTCTTCCCCTTCAGTACCTGCCTCTTCTTCAAGTTCCACATTTTCATCTTCAACTGTTTCATCTTCTGTCACTTCATCTTCCACCGGCTCTTCTTCAACCGGTTCGTCTCCTTCAGCACAGCCTGCAAGAAATCCCATTGAGAGAAAAGCTGCAGCACCAAGCCGGATCCATTTAGCTTCCGCCAATCCAAACACCCCTTTCTATCGGCCCTGTATTCCATACAGATTTATACCCGCTGCATTTCCCGGTAAACAATCCGCTGTTTTTTTCATTTTGGTCCTTGACACACTGCACACCGTACAGTATGTTTGATTTATCTTAAGAAGAAAGAGGTGGGGAATTATGGCTATTGCATCAGTGGTTAATTGTGCAGTTGTTCAGAACAAGACGCAAATCCAGCACATGCTATTCCCTGCCGTGTATCGTTTCTGATACGCTTCTTCTCTATGCGAAGAATACCGGTTGACTGAGGAAAACCCATGGACTGCGATTTGTGCAGCCATGGGTTTTTCACATTCAGTTAACAGGAGGAAATCACATTGAATCGAATTGAACAATATGGCTGGACAGACAACCATTTACCCCAAATTTCAGCACCCGGGCAGCCGGGGCGGATTTTACTTGAACATAAGCATTTGTACCGGGTCGTCACCAATGACGGCGAATGGCTCTGTTCGGTATCCGGCAAGTACCGGCACGGGCGGACACGTGAGGAGTTTCCAGCAGTCGGCGACTGGGTGATGGCGGAACAGATGCCAGGCGAAGAACGGGGAATCATCCATGCCGTGCTGCCGCGAAAATCTCAGTTTTCACGTAAAATTGCAGGCGAAACAACAGAAATCCAATTAATCGTGGTCAATGTGGATTATGTATTTCTCGTCATGTCCTTGAATCACGATTTCAGTCTTCGCCGGCTGGAACGGTATTTGCTGGCTGCATGGGATTCCGGAGCGAATCCGGTCGTTGTCCTGACGAAAAAAGACCAGTGTCCGGATCCCACACCTTACATTCAGGAAGTTGAGACCGTGGCATTCGGCGTGCCTGTACACACAGTCAGCAGCATTACCGGTGAAGGAATCGCTTCCTTGCAGGAACTGCTTTCCGCAGGTAAAACAGGTGCCTTGCTGGGTTCTTCAGGTGTTGGAAAGTCATCATTGATCAATGCACTTTCCGGCAATGAGGCCATGGCCGTACAGGACATCCGGACAGATGACAGTAAAGGCCGACATACGACTACCCACCGGGAACTGATTCTTCTGCCCGATGGCGGCCTGCTGATCGATACGCCCGGCATGCGGGAATTTCAGCTATGGGACAGTTCAGGCGGCGTAAGCGCCGGGTTTTCAGACATTGAAAATTTGGCGGAGATGTGCCGCTTTCGGAATTGCGGCCACACGAATGAACCAGGCTGTGCAATTCAGGAAGCATTGACTGACGGCACATTATCCCTTGACCGGTACCTAAGCTACGTGAAATTACAGCGGGAACTTGCCCATCTCGAACGTAAGAACGATGCTGCTGCTCAAAAAGCCGAACGGAATAAATGGAAGCAAATCACAAAAGATAATCGGAAACGTCCGGTGAAAAAGCGTTGAACCACGTCGTGCAGATTATGATCTGCACGATTTTTTTATACAAAAAACCGCCTCTATAAAAGAAGCGGCTTACTGCTCAGTCTTTCATATACTCAATGCGGTAAACGTCATGACGGCGGTCACGCAATTGCTTGACAGTGCCTGCCTGACGCTGGCGCCGGAGGATTTCCAGGTCCACATCGCCGATCAGCACCATCTCAAGATTCGGATTTGTTTCCCCGACGATACCGTCACGGGCAAATTCAAAATCGGATGGAGCGAAGATGCCGGACTGGGCATACTGAATATCCATGTTTTCCGTCTGTGGCAGGTTCCCGACCGTGCCGGAAATTACGGTATAAATCTGATTTTCCACAGCCCGGGCCTGCGAGCAATAACGAACACGCAAATAGCCTTGGCGGTCTTCTGTACAGAATGGTGTGAAGATGATATTTGCCCCCATGTCTGTCGCAATGCGCGCCAGTTCAGGGAATTCGATATCATAGCAAATCTGGATGGCGATCTTACCACAGTCTGTATCAAAGACACGAACCGAATCACCGGCAGAAATCCCCCACCATTTGCGTTCATTTGGCGTAATGTGGATTTTATATTGCTTCTCGATTGACCCATCCCGGCGGAACAGGTATGCGATGTTGTAAATTTCGTCATTTTCTTCCTTCACAAAATGGGAACCGCCAATGATATTCACGTTATAGCGGACAGCAAGATCTGTGAACATCTCGATATACTGCTCAGTGAAGTCCGTCACTTTCCTTACGGCAAGACCCGGTGATGGTTCATTGAGGAACGACATGAGCTGGGTCGTGAAAATCTCCGGAAATACGGCAAAGTCGGAATGTGCATCCGATGCCACATCCACGAAATACTCACATTGGTTAGCCAGTTCCTCGAAGGAGGAAATTGCCCGCATCTGATACTGGACAACACAGATCCGCACGGGCAGGCTCGTCTTGAAATGACGTTTTGAAACCGGGCGGTAATCGACATTATTCCATTCCATCAATGTCGCGTACGTTCCACTCTGCAGATCGTCTTCCAAATAATTCGGATTGATGCGCATGAGCTGGAATCCGCTCATAAGCTGAAACGTCAGCACTGGATCATAGATTTTATGGCGGGATACGGCATCGACATATTCACGCGGTGACATCTCATCCGCATGTTTATGGTAATTCGGAATGCGGCCCCCGATGATGATAGATTTCAGGTTCATCTCGCGTGCCAGCTCTTTTCTTGCCTCGTACAGACGCTGGCCGACTTTCATCCCGCGGTATTCAGGGTTTACCATCACTTCAATCCCATACAGATTATATCCATCGGGATTATGATTTGTTATATATCCTTCATCCGTTACATCGTCCCACGAATGACGGTCATCGTACTCGTCGAAATTTATAATGAGGCTCGAGCAGGAACCAATGACTTCTCCATCCAGTTCCGCAACCAGTTGCCCTTCTGGGAAGACATCAATATGACTCCTCAGCTGCTCTTCTTTCCACGGAACCATGCCGGGAAAACAGTGCTTCTGCATTTCGAGAATGGCAGGCACATCTATCAATGTCATCTCGCGGATGATCATGCTTACTTCAAATTCGGATAAATCAAACTGTTCAGCCATCAAAGCACCCCTTTACAAAAAGATCACGCTTCATTATAGCGGAATTTGACCTGCGAATAAAATTATTTTACTTGCAGACACTGCGGAGACTATAATTTAGAATGGATTGATTTGCTGAAACGGAGGAAGACAGATGACGAAGCACCAGGAAAATGCCCTCTTATTAATGTGGGCAGCTGCACTTGTGGCCACTGCGGGATCACTTTATTTTTCGGAAGTCCGCGATTATTTACCGTGTGAACTGTGCTGGTATCAGCGTATACTGATGTATCCGCTCGTAATTGTGTTGGGGGTAGCCTATATTCAAAAAAACCCGCGAATTGCACTGACAGCGCTGATCATGTCTGTGGCTGGAGGCGGTATTTCCCTGTATCATTACGGCATTCAGAAAGTTGCCTTCCTGCAGGATTCCGCCAGCTTCTGCGGTCAGGTGCCGTGTACCGGCCAGTATATCAACTGGTTTGGATTCATCACCATCCCGTTTCTTGCATTTATTGCGTTTAGCATTATTGCTGGTGCCAGTATTTATGTGCTGAAGACACTGAAGGAGGACTAATTCATGAAAAAACTGCTTATTATCGGTGCTGTGGTGGTAGCCATATTCGTACTGTTGATATTTTTGAATAATGCAGCAAATGAAGAAAAACTTGCAGGTAATCCGTACGGAACCGATGACCTGAAACAGGAAACCATCGACCAGCTGGACGATGAAAACTACCAGAACATCATCTTGCCGGATGAACTGGATGAAAAAATCGCAAGCGGTGAACCGACAACGGTTTATTATTTCAGTCCGACTTGTCCGCATTGCCAGGAAACCACACCGATCCTCATGCCGGTCGCTGAAGAAATGGATGTTGAAGTTGACCAGTACAATCTCTGGGAATTTGAACAAGGTTGGGATGAATATGCGATTCAAGGAACACCGACCTTAGTCCATTATGAAAACGGCGAAGAAGTTGCGCGCTGGGAAGGTTCCCAGCCGGAAGGAAACATCCGCCGGTTCTTTGACGAAATCGTACTGAATTAAACCGGAATGGATCATGTGCATGGCGCATGATCCGTTTTTTAGGAGTGATTACATGAAATGGACTTATACGATTCAGACAGAGGGATTAACCGTCGAGCAATTGCTTCGGGATGAGTGGCGGCTCAGCAAAAAACAAGTACATGAACTCCGCATGGCAAAAGGAATCCTGGATGCGGACGAAACACCGATCCGCTGGAACGAACCCCTTGCTGCCGGGACACCGGTGGTCATCCAATTGGCTGATACTGTCTCTCCCCATGTTCCGGAACCCAATCCTGATGTATCGATTGTATTTGAAGACGATCATTTACTCATTGCCTGTAAACCGAAAGGCATGCCGACGCATCCGAATGACCCTGGACAATCCGGCACATTGCTGAATGGTGTCCTTGGATACGTCCATGCTCATGGCGGAACTTATGCCGAGCACGTGCACCGGCTTGATCAAGGTACATCCGGCCTGGTGCTGTTCGCCAAACACCCGGTTGTCAAAAATGCACTGGACCGGATGCTCGAAGACAGACAAATCACCCGGGAGTACCTGGCAGAAGTTGAAGGGAATATCCAAAAGAATGGCGGAACAATCACAGCCCCTATTGGCCGGGACCGTCACCATCCGACCCGGCGCCACATTTCACCTTCCGGCCAGCCCGCCATTACGCATTACAGCGTGACAGCGCGCCGCAAGGGAACAACTGAACTACGGCTGACGCTTGATACGGGCAGAACGCATCAGATTCGGGTTCATCTTGCCTCCATCGGCCATCCGATTACCGGTGATGAACTGTATGGCGGAGCCGCCGATTCAGCCGGAACCTACAAGCTCCATGCGTTCCGAATGACATTTATCCATCCTTTCACAGGCAAAAAACTCACTGCACAAAATTAAGGGGCTGTCCCAAAAGCCCTTAGGTTTGTCTTGCTTAGATGGTCTTCCATTACTGCACGACTTCTGCCGCTGCTGTTCGCTGGCTTCCGCCGTGTTCCGTGCCAGGCCAGTTGAAGGAGACAATCAGACAGAATGCATAAAGGCGGGAAGAGGGTTTCAGTCCTCTTCCCGCCATTTTTAATTTTTCCGTTGCTGATCCCGTTCGCTGAATCAAAGAGATGTGTGCGTTCCTGATCTGCCGCTGTTTTTTAAGCCGGGGTGAATAGGAAACCGGCGACTCCGGCGGAAGAACGGATGGCTGAGACCCTCACCGCGAAGCATGAGCGGCGGTGGCTCGGACGTCCGTCCTGGCAGCTGGCAACGCGACGTTCTGTCGCGCCAGCTGCATGAACCACTTCCTGTGGTCCCGAAAGCGTCCGGTTTTCCCATCCCGGATCGGGAGGTGCCGTCAACGAATCTTTTGACCTTTTCGGACAACCCCTTTGCTTATCCTGCAACTGCATCTTCACCGAGCTTCTTTTACTAAGAGGTCAAAAAGCAAAATTATCCGGATCGGCACCTGTCCGCGCGTCACGGTTCAGACTGTCGATTGTCACCATGTCATGAAGGGATAATTCAAAATCAAAAACATCGGCATTTTCTTCGATCCGGGACGGTGTCACGGACTTCGGAATGACAATCAAATCATTCTGCAGATGCCACCGAATGATGATTTGAGCCGCTGACTTGCCGTATTTTTCAGCGATGTGACGCAATGTCGGTTCTTCCAGCAGTCTTCCTCTTGCAAGCGGTGACCACGAAGTCACTGCGATATCATGCTCCTTACAGAACGCACGCACATCTTCCTGTGTCAGCTGCGGGCTGAGCTCAATCTGACTCACCATCGGTTTTACATTCGCAGTTGCAAAAATCCGTTCCAAATGATGCGACTGGTGATTTGACACACCTGTCGCGCGAATCAGCTTTTCCTCATACAGCCTTTCGATCGCCCGATATGTATCCGGATACTTTCCTTCAACTGCCCAGTGCGTCAAGTACAAGTCCAGGTAATCGAACCCAAGGTTTTCCAGGGTCGTTTCGAATGCCCGGAGTGTATTATCGTAACCCTGATCACTGTTCCATACTTTCGATGTAATAAAAACTTCTTCCCTCTTAATGCCGGATGCACGAACCGCTTCGCCGACTTCTCGTTCATTCTCATACAATGAAGCCGTATCGATTGCCCGGTAGCCAGTCTTAAGGGCATGGGTCATTGCCTGGATCGCTTCTTCCCGGTCCGTCATTTTGTAGACCCCCAGACCGAATCGTGGCATTTCCACACCGTTGGACAGTGTTTTCATTGAATCAATAGATAAGTTCATCGCCTTCATCCTTTCTTCTTCTTTATTGTACGAATCCGGAACAAAAAATTCGACTCATCAGCTTTTCACAGTCCCATGAATCAGGGATGTCCGAATTGAACACCTCGGACATCCCTGATGATTGCCATCATTATAACTGATCTTTTGTCATAGTCCGCCGCTCTGTATTCTTGCCGGCAGCAATGGCACTCATAATCAGAACAACCGCTGTAATCCAATGCATAATCATTCCAATAACCGGAATGACTGCGATCAGACTTGTGATCAGTCCAAGAATCGGACCGATTTTCGGTGCGCGTTCCCGAATGCAGAAAAACAGGGTGATTGCATGAAGTACAAACATAATGCCAAGTGCAGTCCATCCGGTGCTTAACACATAAGCGCCTCCAAAAAACGGAATGCCGAGCAATGCTTCGAATATACCGGTCAGCCATAAAAGGGCAATTGCAGTTCGCATATTCCTGCCTCCTTTTCTTTTCCTTTACTATATAAGAATACGGGGAAAGATGCCATGCATCCGCCACAGTCTTATCAGTTGTTTTGTTTATTTTTCTCCTTGCCTGCGCTATACTGAACTGTAGACTCAACATTACAAGGAGGCCATCGCTTATGAATACAGTTCTTGTGGTCGGTGTAATCGTCGCATTCCTTTCCGCCATCCTGACTGCTGGCTATGACGATAAACAAGGAACTGAAGAAGACCGGTAATACTGAAACCGGCACCCGTGCGCTGAATCGCACGGGTGCCGGTTTTTTTATGTCAGTCCCGGGTATCCCTGCTGGCGGAACGCTTCATAGATTAGAATGGCCGCCGTATTCGATAAATTCAGTGACCGGATATTGCCGTTCATCGGGATGCGGAGCGCCCGGTCAGGATTTGCTTCCCGAATTTCAGCCGGGAGTCCTTTTGTTTCCTGGCCAAAGACGAAGAAATGGTCTTTCTTCTGACTGGAGTAATCATAAGTGGTATGCGGCTTGGAGCCGAACTTGGTTAAATAATAAAACTCGCCGTCAGGGAACCGGTCGAACAATTCCTGCAGGGAATCATAGTAAGTGATGTCCACGTGTTCCCAATAATCGAGTCCGGCCCGTTTTAGCATCTTATCGTCTGTTGAAAACCCGAGCGGCCGGATGAGATGCAATTTTGCGCCCGTTCCTGCACATGTCCGGGCGATATTTCCTGTGTTTGCCGGGATGAGCGGCTGATACAGCACAACATGAATAGCCAATGATCTTCACTTATCCTTTCAATTCTTCAGCGAAAAACGCCAAACCTTTTCTGATTTCCTCGAGTGCTTCCGCATCCGTCTCCCGCTGTTCCGCCTGTTTCAGCGCCTCAAGTCCCTCTGCTGTTCCGATCTTACCAAGCGCCCAGGCGGCGGTGCCGCGAATGACCGGACGCGGATCCCTTTCCATCACGCCGATCAGTGCCGGTACTGCACTTTGTTCTTTGAAATGCGCCAGTGCAAGAATTGCGTTGCGCTGAATCGGTTTTTTGCCGCGCCAAGCACCGGATACATGCCCGAAACGATCCTTGAATTCCCGGTTCGACAAGTTCAGGAGCGGTTCGAGCAGCGGCTTGGCGATTTCCGGATCCGGTTCGAACTCCTCGTGGATCCGGTTCGCTTTCCCTTTATTCTTCGGGCAGACGGTCTGGCATGTATCACAGCCATACAGCCGATTCCCGATTTTCGCCCGGAACTCATCCGGCAGCGATCCTTTCGTCTGGGTCAGGAACGCAATGCAGCGCTGGGCATTCAATTGCCCGCCTTCAATGAGTGCACCTGTCGGACATACATCCAAACACAGCCGGCAGTCGCCGCACTGGTCTTCCATTGGTTCATCTTCCCGGAACGGCAAATTGGTGATCATTTCCCCCAAATACACATAAGAACCAAACTCCGGCGTAATGACCGCACAGTTTTTTGCACTCCAGCCAATTCCGGCCCGTTCCGCTACTGCCCTGTCTGACAGCTCGCCTGTGTCCACCATGGAACGCATCCGCGCATCCGGGTAATGGGCGGCGATAAAAGCTTCCAGCAACCGCAGCCGCTCTCTGAGCGCTGTATGGTAATCAATGCCCCATGAAGCCCGGGCAAAGATTCCGCGCCGCGCTCCTTTCTTCCCTGTTGGAGCATTTTCCATTTTGGATGGGTACGCGATGGCGATGGAAATAATGCTGACAGCTTCATCGAGCAGCAGTTTCGGCTGTGTCCGTTTTTCGATATCCGGCTCCTCAAAGCCTGACTGATAATTCAATTCCTGCTGCCGGATGAGCCGGTGTTTTAAACTAAAGAAAGGGGCAGCATTCGTGAATCCGATTTTATCAATTCCAATCTCATGCGCGTATGCCACTAGCTTGTCCTGGAACTCGTCGAGATTCATTGCGCTCACCTCCTGTAAAAATATGATAATATAGCGTTACTTATACATGAAAGGAAGCTGATTGATGTGAACATCGCAATTGCTCCCGAATTGCATGAAACTCTCCCTGATTTCAAAGCGGGCATAATTCAGTACGACCATATCACCGTTTCCGATTCACCGCAAATGCTGAAAGGCCGGCTCCGGCTGTTTCAGGAACAATTATTTTTCGACTTGAGTGACAAGAAAGTGACCGATTACCCGGCAATCCGGGAATGGCGCTCTGTATTTAAAGCTTTGGGCGCTGATCCGAATCGCTATCGGCCGTCCGCTGAAGCGCTGTATCGGCGGATCGCCAAACAGAACTACTTGGATCCCATCCATTCCGCTGTTGACATGAATACGTTTTTATCGCTTCAATATGGCATACCGCTCGGGCTGTACGACGCCGATAAAATCCAAGGTAACGTGCTGCTGACAACCGGCACAGCAGCTGATACATACGAAGGCCTCAATAACCGGCCGAATACACTCGCCGGGATACCAATTACAAAAGATCAGGCCGGCGCTTTCGGCAGCCCGTTCGTTGATTCGAAACGGACCGCTGTGACAGAAGAAACTGTCCGTGCGCTTCATGTGTTTTATCTGCAGCCTTCCATGGACTCCAGGCAAGCCCTGCAGCTCTTGAATGCAGCGGGCGGCATGTTCACCCAAATCCATGGTGGAGAATTCGAAGTGCAGCTCGCGGAGGCATGAGCTGAAACAGCATGCCTGACGCACAATAAACGTGTTATTCTTTTTCCAACTACCTATTATAATGGTTTTTCTGCCGGTTTGAAAGAAATGCAGTTTACTGTTCTTTGGCTTAAGCCACTCACCTGATAAGTATGGATAAAACGAGGAGTAATGATAATATGGCACGAAGCTTAAAAAGCAGAGTCGTTGAACGAATCATCAAGAAACGCGGCACGAAAGAGCAAATTGCAGATCCTGAAAAGTTCAAAGACTATTTAAGACAGAAACAGCTGGATAACAGCAAACGTTACGTGATGCCCGAAGAGATCCGGAAAGAATATGGATTTGTTGAGCAGCACCGAAATGGCATGGATTGCTATGTGCTCACCCGAAATAAGGGTCGCATCAGACAAAAACAAATTTTATACTTGCATGGCGGGGGCTATTTTAATCAGCCGCTCCATGAGCATTGGCGGTTTCTATACCAACTCGCCGGTCAAATGGATGTCACTATTACCGTCCCGATTTATCCGAAAGCGCCCCATCATCGGTACACCGAAGCATTCAACAGGGTGCTGCCCCTGTATTTAGAGATGCGCAGCCGGACTGCCGCCCAAGATATGGTAGTGATGGGCGATTCAGCCGGCGGCGGTTTTTCGCTAGCGCTTGCTCAGCTCCTGCTGCAGGAAAATCTACCGCAGCCCGGCAATATCATCCTCCTGTCGCCATGGCTCGATTTGTCCATGAATTCGCCACTGATCCCGAAACTGGAACCAAAAGATCCAATGCTGGCAGCCTATGGCATGCGGGAGATGGGCCGGATCTGGGCAGGGCGTGAAGACGTCAGTCACTTCCTGTTAAGCCCGCTCCGAGGCCCGTTGCAGGGACTCGGGAGGATTTCCGTATTCGTCGGCACCCGGGAAATCCTGCTGGCTGACGCCCGGGCCTTGAAAAAGAGAGCGGACCGGCTGCAAGTGCCGATCAATTATTTCGAATACGACAAGATGAACCACGTCTTCCCGGTCTATCCGATTCCGGAAGCAAAACAAGCTTTGCGGCAAATTGCCGCTCTCATCCAAAACAGCTGAGACGCTATGATGAGCATTTTTATTTTCATTGGCTGGGGAATGCTGTAAACTCTTGTTACTTTCAATTTAAAGAAGGAATGCAGATGGGAAGAGTATATAGTGATGTCGTTCAGTTTCGGGGAAGCCATTATGATTTCGGCTATAAACAAGGGGTATTGTTGAAGGATTCAGTTATCCTGCCAAATCGAAAAAAGCAGTGGGACGCTTCCCGCGCCCGCAACTTTATGACAAATGAACAAGAAGCACTCAAACTTTTAAAACAATTAGCGCCTAAAATTCTGGAGGAGATCCAGGGGCTGGCGGATGCACTCAACTGGAATAGGACAGATGCTCTCCGCGAGTTTGGCGGTTATTATATCGAATACACCCGCAGTGGATGCTCCATCCTGACGGGGCTCGATTATATGGTCCGCAATTATGACAGCACACCGATTGGCTACGAAGGCAGATTCGCATTTTATCAGCCGACAGACGGCGGCTATGCGACTGCCGGACCGACCATGCAGATTACCGGACGCATGGACGGCATAAACGAAAAAGGGCTCGTCATGGGCTATAACTTCATCAATCGGCGCAATTCCGGTGACGGGTTCATCTGTAACATGATTGGACGGATGATTCTTGAAAACTGTGCCACCATTGATGAAGCGGTTGCCTTGCTCCGGGAAATTCCGCATCGCCGGTCGTTCAGTTATGTGCTGCTTGACCGCTCCGGTGAAACAGTCGTTGCAGAAACATCTCCCCGCATGGTAAAGATCCGCCGGTCAACCATTTCAACGAACCATTTTGAATTACTGACAAGCGAAAACCGGTACCGGACGGACGACTCACGGCGCCGACAGCAACTTATCCAGGAACGGCAGGCAGAAACAGCCGATGCATTCGATGCATTCCGCCTGCTGAATGATACACAGCGAGGTGTTTTCTCAAAAAAATACGGTGCGTCTGCCGGCACTCTCCATACTGCCGTGTATGCGCCTGACACCTTGCGGATCGGCTTTGCTTTAGGCGGAGACCGGCTGCCGCTCATGCTTGATTTTGGCCAATGGCTGGATGGAAAGCCCTTCAATATCAAACGGATCAATGGCGAAATCGAATCTGAGCTTGAATTTGTGAATAAGGAAACCATTTAAGCGGGTTGGATCCTTGCGTCCTTATTGTCTTATTAGGCATAAAACCTCGGCTAGCGCGCATAAATTGGGATTATAGAGCATAAACCGCTGGTTATAGCGCATAAGCCGCCGATTATAGCGCATAAATCAGGATTATAGCGCATAAGCCGCCAGTTATAGCGCATGAACCCGTAATACAACGCACAAAGAGGACGGAAACCGATTCCGTCCTCTTTTTCTGTATTCTTTTCACTTCTACCTGTTCGTCTGCCGGCTGCGCGCACGTCCGTCGATATTGGCGAATCCGATGTCCGTATCCACTTTACCTGTCAACCGCTGCACGTCCACATCTTCTCCCTGGAGCCAGCTGTCAAAATCGAACACTTCCGGTTCCCGGTCGCCGCCGAGGGCAAACCATGCTTCACGGGCCGCCGGAAAGTAAACAGATGTGTGGATCGTGCCTGCCCAGCTCTTATACAGCTTGGAAAACACACCTTTATCCGTGTCATTGAACAGCCGGTAAGCTTTTTCAGCTTCCCCCGTTTCTCCATTCCGGATCGCTTCCATCCGGGCATGCGAGTCCTTCAGGTAATTGCGATTTTCCTGCAGCTGAATCTCATAATGGTTCGTACAGACGCTTTCCTGTCGTACATCAACTGAGCGCGGACTGCCTTCGACAATGAAGCTCTCACCTGTGGCATCTGTCACAACATAGCTAAATGAGCCGCGATGCGGGATCTCCTTTAGTACCGCTACTGCTTCCTCTGCTGTTGCACATGTTTCAAGCAAGATCCGGCTGATGACATAACACACAAAACCGTCACCCGGGTTTTTTCGGTGGATGAAATTATGGCCGACCGCAAGCCCTTTTTCATTCAGCCCGTCCGTCCGGCCTGTAATCCGCGAACTTGGCCCGATGGATGCATAGCCGCCATCCGATGGCTGAAATAAGACGAAGCGGCCCTCGTATGTCTGCGGGTGGAAATCGTAATTCCTTATCATGAAGTCGGTGCCCGTAAAAATCGAACAACCGCTTGGCACAAGTTCTGTCCGGTAGCCGCCAAAGTTCAGCAAAATTTCCTCCAATGGCAGTTCCAAACTGTCCCTTAGTCCCAGCAATTCATCCCAGATGCCTGGTGCGAACTTGCTGAACATCCCGTATGCTTCCTGCTCATTTATCGCAAATCGCGGCCGCTTCGCTTTCCATTGGCCGCGCCGGTTTTCCAATGTAATCGTGCCCCGCAGCAGTTCTCCCTGCCGGAGCCCAAATTCGTAATGACTCCCACGGAACTGCAGGATGTCGCTGTGTATTTCTTTCATCTCGTCCTCCTGTTCCGGATTCCATCAATCCTTCTGTATGGCCACTTACTAATCATACCAGTATTTTTTCGTTATAATAAAAAAGAATGACTCAACAGAAGGAGGAAATTGCTTGGAAAAAGTAAATATTCAGGATAAATTCTCATTGTTCACTGATCATTGGAGTCCGAAAATTGGCGGTTCAATAAACGACATGCACGTGAAATTCACCAAGCTGAAAGGGGAATTCGTCTGGCATCAGCACGAGGAGGAAGACGAAATGTTCCTGGTTATTAAAGGGTCCCTCCTCATGCAGCTGCGCGACAAAGACATCACAATCAATGAAGGCGAATTTCTAATCGTTCCGAAAGGAGTCGAACACCGGCCGGTCGCTGAAGAAGAAGCACATGTACTGCTGTTCGAACCAAATACAACATTAAACACCGGCACTGAAGTAAATGAGCGGACGGTATCTAACCTGGAATCGATTTAACCGCCGCCATTAAAAAGACGCTGTCCCTCTAAAACAGGACAGCGTCTTCTATCATGACTGAACTGGGCGTTCTTCTGTACGTGCAGCTGTTTCTCCAGCTTTCTGTTCTTGCCATGATGGATTCTCTTTCAGGAACAGCGTCAGGATCAACCCAGCGACAGTCAAGGCAGAAGCAGCCAAAAACGCCAGATTATAACCGCTGATCAATGCTTGATTGGTGACATACTGCTGAGCCTCCGCTTGCGACAGATCGGCAAGCGCTGCTGTATTCGGCTCATAGCGCGCGGATCCAATCGTCACGATGGTCACCAGCAGCGCAGTGCCGATCGATGCCGATACTTGCTGCATCGTATTGGCCATCGCTGTCCCGTGGGAATTCCATTTCTGTGGCAGCTGATTTAAGCCGTTGGTCATCATTGGCATCATGATCAGTGACAGTCCGAACATCCGTATTGCGTACACAATTGTCAGGAATGTGAAAGAGGTATCCAACGTCAGGTTGGAAAACAGATACGTCGTAACGCTGACGATCAGCAGCCCGGGAATTGCCAGCACCTTCGCGCCCACCTTATCGAACAAAATTCCGGTAATCGGCGACATGATGCCCATAACGATAGCCCCCGGCAGCAGCATTAGTCCCGATTCAAGCGGTGTAAAACCGCGGGTAATCTGCATATAAAGCGGCAGCAACGTCTCTGCACCGATCAGCGAAATGAGGACGATCATCGTAACGATGAGTGAGATGGAAAAAATGCTGTTATTGAATACCCGGAACTCAAGCATCGGCACTTTTAACCGCAATTGCCGGATGATGAACAGCGTCAGGATAATGGTGCCACCGATGATGCAGCTAATCACAAACGCGCTGTCCCATCCTTTTTCGCCTGCACTGCTGAATCCATACAGCAGCCCGCCAAAACCGAAAGAAGACAGTAAAATCGATAACACATCAATTTTCGGATACGTCAGTTTCGTTACATTTTTCACGAAGAACACGGCGCCGATCAATGTCAAAAGAGCGATTGGAACAACAACATAGAACAAGGACCGCCAGGAATAGCTATCCAGCAGCCAGCCTGACAAGGTTGGCCCGATCGCCGGCGCAAATGAAATAACAATACCGGCCATTCCCATAGCGGCACCTCTTTTTTCAATCGGAAAAATCGTCAGCAGAACCGTCATCATCAATGGCAGCATAATGCCGGATCCGGTTGCCTGAATGATTCTTGCAGCTAGCAGCAGCGGAAAACTGTGGGAGACTGCTGCAACCATTGTGCCAAGGGCGAACACAGAAATGGCGTACAGAAACAGTTTTCGAGTAGTGAATCGTTCAATCAAAAATGCGGAAATTGGAATCATGATTCCGTTCGTCAGCAGGAATGCAGTTGTCAGCCACTGGACTTTATTTTGAGTGATTCCAAAATCCGCCATAATACTCGGCAATGCTGTCGCCAGCAGTGTTTCATTCAATAGAGAGAAAAACGCGCCAAGCAGCAGGACAGCCACCATTGGCCCTTTTTTAAAATTAGTTAAATCAACTTCGGACATAATGCTTAACCTCTTTCAAGTATTTATTGTCTTACAGCAACACATCTGTTTTTCAGTGTTTCTTCTTCATTGATCTGTTTCGATGAATCGCCCACTTTTTCCATAAAGCCAGGAACCACTCCATAAGCTTTTCTTCCAGATTCCATGGAATAGCCTTCAGCTGCCTGCCTCTGACACAGGTTTTCCTGATTGGATAGCCGGGAAGTCAATAGGAGTAGGTTACCGGCTTGTATATAAAATGTCAAATTTAACAAGGAGCAACTGATGACAAACCTGCAAATGCTTATTGGTTTGCCGGGAAGCGGCAAGTCAACTTACGCCGAAAATTTCCTGGCTTCTAACTCCGGATGGCTTCATATATCTTCAGACCGAATTGCCCGCAGCCGGTTTGGTGCAGATGAAGAAATCGACTACCGGGAGGTTTTCGAGGAAATGTACCAGCAGACAGCTGCCGCATTGGCCGCTGGTCACCACGTATTATATGATGCTACGAATTTAGCTTCCACACGAAGACGCAGTTTCCTGAATCGAATCGGCCGGCCGAATGCTGAAGCTGTCGTCCTGCGAACATCTTACAGCCTGCTAAAGGAGCGGAATCGAAACCGGGATAGCCGCGAACGGGTACCTGACCATGTTCTTGAGCGATACATTCGGGCATTCCAATTTCCGCGGTTTAACGAAGGCTTTACGAATGCAAGGATTATCAGCAGCAAAGAACCGGTCAGTAATGCCCATGCGATTAAGTCCATTGCCGTGAACAGCGATGCCACGTTCGAATCCATTGCGGAATTGTATAGCAAGTTGCTTGAAACACAAGCTATGCACAATTGGCGGCATAGAGAGCCGAATGCAGCTGCTTCAGTCATTCAGCACCTATTTGAAGTTTATAAAAAAGTGCAAAGCCTCACCATCGAACCTGAAGAAAAGGAATTGCTTTCATGGTTCGCTCTCCTTCATGACATCGGCAAGGCTTCTATTCGGAAAAACCGGCCTTTTGGTGAAGACAATTTCCATGGTCATGAACACGTCAGTGCTTATCTGGCATACCAGGTGCTGCTTTCACTGAACTTCTCTCCCGCATTTATCTATGATGTCACACTGCTGATTGACGAACATGAAGAAGCAAAGAAGATGAAACAAGGAAAACTTAAACGGCGGCTCGGGGAACGGAATCATGAACGAATGCAAATCTTATTGGACTTAATCGGGGCATGATGAAAAGGAGCCGGATAACAAATTCCTTACTCCTAAACAAGAGCGAATGCGATAATACTTACCCATCGGACTTCCATTGCCACTTGACTGCCATTGATGACTCTACAATTAACTCCTGGTCCTCCGCCTTTTTCACCATCTCACCTGTTTAGCAGGAACTCCTTTAAAAGCGATTTAACCCACTTACAAAAAACTCCTGACAGGTACCAGAAGGCCTGCCAGGAGCTTATTGATCAAAAATCATATTCTGCTTCTTTTGCTTCCCGGATGCTCTGATACGTCTCTGTCAGGACAACTGTATCTTCAACCATCCGCTCAAGCCGGAACAAAACATCATCATTAATGATTTTCTTGCGGTGGAAATCCTCTTCTTCGATGAATACATAAGTTTGCACGATTTGTGCTTTCATATAGCCCAGAATCGGTTTCAGCTGCTGCTCCGCAATCAGAAAATGCTTGGCAGATCCTGCAGTCACGACCATGCTGACCACTTTATCCCGCAGTGCGTCCACCGGAAGAAGATCGAAAATGTTCTTAAGTGTCGCAGGAATGGAAGCCTGAAAAATCGGTGTTCCAATAATGATGGCATCCGCTTCCATAATGGCACGGGTCACATAGCCGGTATCCCCTTCATATTCCAGGTAATTGCGTCCGTCGCTGAATTGAACATCATACTCTGCCAGATCGATCAATTCTGCTTCAATCTCCGGATACTTTTCCTCTAAAGCCTGCATCGTATAATTCATAGCGGTTCTTGTCTTGGATCCGACAATAGAGCCTGATAATCCGACGATTTTCACGTTTATCTCCTCCTACTTCTTCGCTGTGTACTTACGGATGGCCGGCAGAATCTCGGTGCCAATCAACTCGATATTTTTAACGAGGCGGTCGTATGGTACACCGCCGAAATCGATTTGCGCAATATACCGCTGGTGACCGAACTCCTCATGTTGATAAAGAATTTTTTCGATGATTTGCTGCGGGCTGCCAATGTTCATCACATTATGCGGATCAACCCCCTGGGCGAATTGCTGCTTCGGAAATCCTTGTCCGTTCGTCCGTTTCATTCCTTCATTGATGTGCGGATACATGTCCCTGAGCGCCTGCTGGGACGTTTCAGCAGCGTGGAAGAACCCCGCTGTTGCGACTGGAAGTTCTGCCGGATCGAATCCGCTTTCTCTCGCTGCATCCCGATACGAATCGATTGTTCGTTTGAAAATCGATACCGGTCCGCCGAGATGTGCCATAAACATCGGAACGCCTGCATACCCTGCCTTCCGGGCGCTTGCAGGCGTTCCGCCGACTGCCCGCCAAATCGGCAATGACCCATTCACCGGCCGGGGCAGCACTTTTGCATTTCTCAATGGCGGCCGGAATTCCCCGCTCCAATTGACGACTTCTTCTTCGTTTATTTTTAATAAAAGCTCGAACTTTTCCTCAAACAATTCCTCATAATTCCGAATATCATAGCCGAGCAAATCAAAGAGGCCGACGCGCGAAGCACGTCCCGCGATGATTTCCATCCGCCCTTCGGACAGCAGATCCACTGTCGCGAAGTTTTCGTAAACGCGTACCGGATCCGATGTGCTGATAATCGTCGAAGAACTTCCAAGTCTGATCTGTTTTGTCGCCTGCGCAATGGCTGACAGTACAACTGCATGGGCCTGTGTCACGAAAAACTCCTGATGGCTTTCACCCACACTGAAAAAATCAAGACCGGCCTCATCAGCCAGCTTGGCATATTCCACGATTTCACGGAGCCGCTGTCCCTCAGAGATCCGTTCGCCGGTATGCGGATCGGGCAAATGGTCCCCGAGTGTGTAAATTCCGAATTCAAGTCCTTTTTCCGGATTGATTCCATATTTCTGCATTCTGTTCAGCCCTTCCCTTGCTTAAAGTTAATACGCACACTTTTCACTTTCCTGTTTACCCCAACAGCGCTATTATAGTCTGTAGCCGCACAAAACGTAAGTACGCACATAAAAGTGACATAGTATACAAAAAGATACCTAGGAGGCACAACATGAACAGAACCCCTGAAAACTGCCATGTAGAAGATGCACTGAGTATTCTGGTCGGCAAATGGAAGCCAATTATCTTACTTCGCCTTATGCAGGAAGGCACGAAACGATTCAGCGAGCTTAAACAAAGCATGCCGGGTATCACCCAAAAAATGCTGACGAAACAATTGCGGGAATTAGAAGAAGAAGATATCATCAACCGGACAGTCTACCCGCAAGTCCCGCCTAAAGTCGAGTATTCCATCACTGAATATGGCATGAGCCTTCAGCCTATTCTCGAAGCAATGCATGAATGGGGAACACAACACCTTATTCACAAACAGGAAAAATTAACTGATGCAAAAGACATCTCCTAATTTAGATTGCCTCCCTGCATCTCGCTGCAAAGCCAGTAAAGTTGCTTCATGCTAAAATGCCATTGCCTGCTCGGCAATTAGATAACAGAAATGAGCTTGAAATGTCCCACATGTATAGTAACCGGATAGATTGCAGACTGCTTGTTTTACCTAGCATACCATCTTGCAAAAGCATTAGTGAAATGAGAAAAAGCCAGAGCTTTAGTTTCCTAAAGCTCTGGCTTTTTCTATCAATCGACCATTTGTAATACCGGCGGTCGGGGTCGAACCGACACTCCCGAAGGAACACGATTTTGAGTCGTGCGCGTCTGCCAATTCCGCCACGCCGGCATGTTTTGGAGGCGGCAACCGGATTCGAACCGGTGGATAAGGGTGTTGCAGACCCATGCCTTACCACTTGGCTATGCCGCCATTATCTTAAGGGAAAAGCGGAAGACGGGGGTCGAACCCGCGACCTCCACCTTGGCAAGGTGGCGTTCTACCACTGAACTACTTCCGCAAATCAAGCTGGGGCACTAGGATTCGAACCTAGGCATCACGAGACCAAAACCCGTTGCCTTACCGCTTGGCTATGCCCCAATAGGAAAAAATGGGGCGACCGATGGGAATTGAACCCACGAGTGCCGGAACCACAATCCGGTGCGTTAACCACTTCGCCACGATCGCCACTATTTTAATTACTGAAGTTATTTAATAGAGAGGAAAAACCTAACTAAGATGGGGCGACCGATGGGAATTGAACCCACGAGTGCCGGAACCACAATCCGGTGCGTTAACCACTTCGCCACGATCGCCATATTGGAATTATTGATTAAATAAAAAAATGGCAGGGGCAGTAGGAATCGAACCCACATCGGAGGTTTTGGAGACCTCTGTTCTACCGTTAAACTATGCCCCTATGACTGGTGGAGGGGGGCAGATTCGAACTGCCGAACCCGAAGGAGCGGATTTACAGTCCGCCGCGTTTAGCCACTTCGCTACCCCTCCATTGATGCTGGTGCCGGAGAAAGGAATTGAACCCTCAACCTACTGATTACAAGTCAGTTGCTCTACCAATTGAGCTACTCCGGCGGATAATGGTGGCTCAGGACAGAATCGAACTGCCGACACAAGGATTTTCAGTCCTTTGCTCTACCGACTGAGCTACTGAGCCACGCTATTAATAAAAGAAAAAATGGCGGTCCTGACGGGAATCGAACCCGCGATCTCCTGCGTGACAGGCAGGCATGTTAACCGCTACACCACAGGACCGTTTGGTTGCGGGGGCAGGATTTGAACCTGCGACCTTTGGGTTATGAGCCCAACGAGCTACCGAACTGCTCCACCCCGCGATAATATTAATAGTGATATGTTGCGTCACTGATGTTGATAAGAATAAAAATGGTGACCCCTACGGGATTCGAACCCGTGTTACCGCCGTGAAAGGGCGGTGTCTTAACCGCTTGACCAAGGGGCCTTTCATAATATATGGAAAGTTTTATATACTGGCGGAGAGCAAGGGATTTGAACCCTTGATACGCGGTTAGCGTATACACGATTTCCAATCGTGCTCCTTCGGCCACTCGGACAGCTCTCCATAGTATGGCTCCGAAGGTAGGATTCGAACCTACGACCAACCGGTTAACAGCCGGTTGCTCTACCACTGAGCTACTTCGGAATGATATTGCCCAGCGACGTCCTACTCTCACAGGGGGAAGCCCCCAACTACCATCGGCGCAAGAGAGCTTAACTGCCGTGTTCGGGATGGGAACGGGTGTGGCCTCTCTGCCATCATCACTGGACTATTTGGTTTTGTTTTGAAAGACAAGATTTATTATATCAACTCTCACGAGTTTTACAAGCATTTTTTTAAAAGAAAGCCTGTTTTCTTGTTCCTTCAAAACTGGATAACCGACATTGAAATGCTGTGGTGTCTAGCTCGGTGGCCAGGCCCTCGGGTCGTAAGCCGTCCCATTCTGGAAATCAGGATTTCCGCCATGGGCCGTCTCTACGCCGGTCGGGCCTTGCGTGGCCACCTGCGCTTTTCTTTGGTTAAGTCCTCGATCGATTAGTATTCGTCAGCTCCACATGTCGCCATGCGTCCACCCCGAACCTATCCACCTCATCGTCTTTGAGGGATCTTACTTACGTAAACGTAATGGGAAATCTCATCTTGAGGGGGGCTTCATGCTTAGATGCTTTCAGCACTTATCCCGGCCACACATAGCTACCCAGCGATGCCTTTGGCAAGACAACTGGTACACCAGCGGTGTGTCCATCCCGGTCCTCTCGTACTAAGGACAGCGCCTCTCAAATTTCCTGCGCCCGCGACGGATAGGGACCGAACTGTCTCACGACGTTCTGAACCCAGCTCGCGTACCGCTTTAATGGGCGAACAGCCCAACCCTTGGGACCGACTACAGCCCCAGGATGCGATGAGCCGACATCGAGGTGCCAAACCTCCCCGTCGATGTGAACTCTTGGGGGAGATAAGCCTGTTATCCCCGGGGTAGCTTTTATCCGTTGAGCGATGGCCCTTCCATGCGGAACCACCGGATCACTAAGCCCGTCTTTCGACCCTGCTCGACGTGTCTGTCTCGCAGTCAAGCTCCCTTCTGCCTTTGCACTCTGCGAATGATTTCCAACCATTCTGAGGGAACCGTTGGGCGCCTCCGTTACTCTTTAGGAGGCGACCGCCCCAGTCAAACTGCCTGCCTGCCACTGTCTCCCCGGCCGATAAGGCCGGCGGGTTAGAAGTCCAATACAGCCAGGGTAGTATCCCACCATTGCCTCTGCGTAAGCTGGCGCTCACGCTTCTTCGGCTCCTACCTATCCTGTACAGGCTGTATCCAACTTCAATAGCAGGCTGCAGTAAAGCTCCACGGGGTCTTTCCGTCCTGTCGCGGGTAACCTGCATCTTCACAGGTACTATAATTTCACCGAGTCTCTCGTTGAGACAGTGCCCAGATCGTTACGCCTTTCGTGCGGGTCGGAACTTACCCGACAAGGAATTTCGCTACCTTAGGACCGTTATAGTTACGGCCGCCGTTTACTGGGGCTTCGGTTCGCACCTTCGCTTGCGCTAAGCGCTCCCCTTAACCTTCCAGCACCGGGCAGGCGTCAGCCCCTATACGTCACCTTACGGTTTTGCAGAGACCTGTGTTTTTGCTAAACAGTCGCCTGGGCCTATTCACTGCGGCTCTCTCGGGCTGTTCACCCAAAAGAGCACCCCTTCTCCCGAAGTTACGGGGTCATTTTGCCGAGTTCCTTAACGAGAGTTCTCTCGCACACCTTAGGATTCTCTCCTCGCCTACCTGTGTCGGTTTGCGGTACGGGCACCTCCCGCCTCGCTAGAGGCTTTTCTTGGCAGTGTGAAATCAGGGACTCCGGGGATATTTCCCCTCGCCATCACAGCCTGGTGGTTGTGGGAACGGGATTTGCCTCGTTCCCCACCTCACTGCTTGGACGTGCGCAACCAACGGCACGCTCACCCTATCCTCCTGCGTCCCCCCATTGCTCAAATGGCGGGGAGGTGGTACAGGAATATCAACCTGTTGTCCATCGTCTACGCCGTTCGGCCTCGACTTAGGTCCCGACTAACCCTGAGCGGACGAGCCTTCCTCAGGAAACCTTAGGCATTCGGTGGAAGGGATTCTCACCCTTCTTTCGCTACTCATACCGGCATTCTCACTTCTAAGCAC